>CAZTRD010000001.1:0-136144 GCA_964616145.1 uncultured Candidatus Saccharibacteria bacterium
GAAGGGAAAGAAGAGCAACAACTCCAATTAATTTAATCAGAATGTTTAATGATGGTCCGGCAGTATCTTTGAATGGATCTCCGATAGTATCCCCGATTACCGCTGCCTTGTGGGCATCAGATCCTTTTCCTCCAAGGTTGCCCGCTTCAATATATTTCTTTGCGTTATCCCAAGCTCCTCCTGAATTAGCCATAAATATGGCTAGGATGAAGCCAGAACTTAAAGCGCCCAAAAGAGTTCCTGTCACTGCTCCTTTTCCGAGTATCACCCCTATTACTATTGGGACAACAATTACCAGTAATGCAGGGAAACTCATTTCCTTTATTGATCTCTTGGTAGCCAGATCAATGCATACTTTGTGATCTGCTTTTTCTGTTCCATCCATCAGCCCTTTTTTCTCTTTAAATTGTCTTCTTACTTCATTTACAATCTCTAATGCTCCCCGACTTACTGATTTCATTGTCAGAGCAGAGAAGAGGAATGGGAGCATGGCTCCGATAAAAACACCGGCTATTGTTTTTGCATCAAAGAGATTAACATTGCTTAATCCTCCTTGCTGGGCAAAAGTTACCAGCCAAGCCAGGGAAGCAAGCGCAGCAGAGCCAATTGCAAAACCTTTTCCTGCAGCTGCTGTACTGTTTCCAACAGCATCTAATGCTTCTGTTCTTTGTCTTGCTTCCGGACCAAGATCAGCCATTTCAGAAATTCCAGCTGCATTGTCGGCAATCGGACCATAGCAATCAGTTGAAAGATTAATGCCTAATACGCCTAAGATTCCTACTCCGGCCAAAGCAATCCCATACAGCCCTGCAAAGTAATATGCCAATACTATCGTTGCTCCCACCGCTATTACCGGAATCACCGTGCTTTTCATTCCAACAACCAATCCTTCTAGGATTACTCCCGAAGGACCTGCCTGAGTTGCTTTAGCGATATCCTGAGTCGGTTTCTTCTGCTCTGATGTATAGTATTCTGTTGATTTACCAATGATATATCCACTGACTACGCTTAAAAGAACTGCGATAAACAACTTGTAATCATGAACATACAATTGAATTACCACAAAGGAGCCAAGAATCATCAATGCATTGGCTAATAATATTCCTCTTCCCATTGCTTTCCTTATCCCAGTTGTTTGTTTGGCAAAATCTGCCTGAGCCAATTCTTTTGAGACCTTGATGAATAGAGAGCCGACAAGAGAACTAAATATTCCCACAGCGGCAATTAGCAAGGGCAGAATGATTCCCTGGCTTCCAACAAAAGCGACTGTACCAATCACCATTGCCGCAGCAATGGAAGAAACATATGATTCAAACAAATCAGATCCCATCCCGGCAATATCTCCTACATTATCTCCCACATTATCTGCAATCACTGCCGGATTTCTCGGATCATCTTCTGGAATTCCCAATTCTGTTTTTCCGACCAAATCAGCTCCAACATCAGCGCTCTTGGTAAATATTCCTCCTCCGACTCTCATAAATAGGGCGACAAAGGAAGCTCCGAAAGCATAGTTGATTAATAGTTCTGCGTTCTTAAATCCTGCAAATACACCCCAAGCTAAAATTATTCCTAAAAGCCCGAGTCCAACTACTAAAAACCCCATAACTTCTCCTCCCCAGATCGAAATATTAAAACTCTCTGCAAAATTCTTTTGCGCTTTGTGGGCTGTTTTTACATTAGCCATTGTAGAAACCATCATTCCAAGATATCCCGTTAAGCTGGATATGACAGCACCAAAAAGAAACATCAAGGGGGCTAAATATGTTTTTTGAATCAAGCCCAAAACAATCGCAACCAGAAGAAAAACAATTGCCATTGTTTTAAATTCCCTTATCAAGAATGCTTTGGCGCCATCTCGTATGGCTTTAGCAATTTCTAATGCCTTTCCTTCTCCTTTTTCGCTTTTCTTGATCTTATTAAAGATGTACAAAACGAAAAGAAGATCTATAACTGCCAATGCTACCGGAACCAAAATGAGAATAGACATGTGATTATGTTAATTATTCTTCTTTTTTACTTTTTGTTTTTTTGACTTTCTTTTTTGCAGGAGCTTTTTTTGTTTTCTTTTCTTTTTTCTCTTTCTTTTCTTCCTTAACTTCTTCTTTTTCTTCTTTCTTTTCAATTACAAATCCTTGCTCCTGGGCTTGCAAAGGAGATCTTACATCTATTTTCCAGCCAGTGAGCTTGGCTGCCAATCTTACATTCTGTCCGTCTTTCCCTATTGCCAAAGATAATTGATCTTCTGGAACAACAGCTATGGCCTGTTCTCCTTCCTTGATGATCACGTCTTCAACCTTGGCAGGAGATAGGCCATTGGCAATGAATTTTTTAATGTCTTCATCCCAATGCACTATATCTATTTTTTCTCCTCCCAAATTATTGATGACTGCGGCTACTCTTGTTCCTCTTTGCCCGACCATTGCTCCTATCGGATCTATTCCTTCTTGGTTAGAGAATACCGCTATCTTTGTTCTGGACCCTGGCTCTCTGGAAATTGCTTTAATTTCCACTTGTCCGCTTGAAACCTCAGGAACTTCAATTTCAAAAAGCTTGGAAACCAATTTAGGATATGACCTGGAAAGGATAATCATCGGACCTTGAGGAGATTCTTGCACTTCCCTGATTAAAACTTTTAATCTTTGGCCTGGCTTGTAATATTCCTGAGGAATTTGCTCTCTTGGAGGCATTATCCCTAATGTTTTCCCAATATTTAAGAAAACATTCTTTCCTTCAATTCTTTGAACAATGCCTGAAGTAATTTCTTCAATTTTGGATTGGAATTCCTGATAGATATTTTCTCTTTCAACTTCCTTTAATTTCTGAAGAATTACTTGCTTGGCTGTCTGAGCAGCTATTCTCCCATATTCCTGTTTTGATTCTAAAGGAATTATTAATTCCTGGCTTAAAGAAATTTTCGGATCAATCTTTTTTGCTTCCTCAATCATTATATGTTTTTTAGGATTGAATCTTATTTTCTTTCCTTCTTCCAATTCTTCCTCTTTCTCTGTTTCATATTCCGGTTCCTGATCTGCCATTTCTGCTAGTTCTTCTTCGCTGTAAATCATTGACTCGTCTACAACAAGCAAAACCTGCCAGAATTTGATATCGCCATTCTGGGGATTAAGTCTTGCTTTGATGACTTCTCCTTTTTTCCCGAAGTCCTTTTTGTATGCGGCAGACAAAGCAATTTCCACCACTTCGATTATCTTATCCAAAGGCAGATCTTTTTCTTCTGCGATCTGGGATAGGGCGAGAGTAAAGTTTTTCAGTTCTCCAATCATATGATTATTAAAAAATTTGGTCCGCTACTATCGGACCATAGTTCATTATATATATCCAAGGTAGAATGTCAATGAGGAAAAAGAGAGAAGGGTGTTTTTACAGATACTCCATCATTAATACCGAATCTCGATTTAAGGGATTGATCAAGTTTCCAACTCCCGAGAATTAATAATCTAAATAGTGCCAGAAGAAATAAAGAAAGGAGCATTGTCCGTTTTCTCTCTTTTTGTCCTCGGTTCTGTCCTAATTCACAGGTTTTTGACTGATTTCTGACCGTTCTGCCCCTTCTGTCCGTATCTTCTCCCCCACTTATCCACAGTTTTGTATAGATTACTTGAATAAATCTATCGCTTCCCTAAATAATACAAAATGAGGTGTTGTTCTTTTCTCTTTGTCTTTTTCTTGCCAGCAGTTTTCTGTTGTAATAGAACAATGTCCTTTTTTAAAGATAATTTGTTCAAAATTACCTGCTCTTATCAATTTACCGATAATTAATAAAAACAAACCCTCCCTGGCCAGCCCCTTGATAGCCAATGGAACTTTTAAATAATGTTTTGTTGCTAATTCCACCCTACCATCCATTCTCTTGGCTAATTGGATAAGTTTACTCCTATCTGTCCTATGAGTAGCAAGTATCATGAATCCTTTTTGCGGACCCTCATGGAAGTTAATGGTCAAATCGGGCCTATATGATAGGAATTTTCCTGTAATCTGTCTTGCCTCTTCGGTCTTTAATCTATCAAAATCCCTATTAATATCATATCCGTCTTTATTACACCTTGCTCCAAGAACAGCTCCCACAGGATTAACAGGTGATATGATTTTTATCTCCCAATCTTTGTAATGCTCTGGGTTTTCATAGATGTCTTTTACTATCTTAGGCACTGCAAAAACTCCGGATATTTCGTTGCCATGCATTCCTGCCGTAAGAAGCATTTTTTTCTTTGCCTGGCTTCCTTTCCAATCAAGCTCTATGGCAAAATACTCTTTGCCCTGATAGCTGGTAGAATAGCTTTTGCTAATCTGGAATTTCCCTTTATATTGATTGAGCTCTTCAAGATAGGATTCCAGATTGAAATCAAATCCAAAATAATTATAATCTGTTGCTTTTTCCGGCCCTAAAAATGGTCTTTTAGAGAAATAGTATTTCTTTAGCATCTTAAGATCGTATATCAACATTTTTATTTTTTTTAATTAAATATGGCCTAGCTCTAAGATACATCAAAGCAGGGATAAATACAAAAAATATATCCACCAATGATAGCCTGGGAAGGAAATATAGAATCCTGATTCCTATCAACGCCCCATATATCATAACAGCATAAAATTCATAGAATGATTCGGGATGATAGAAAGAGAATTTTCCGCTTCTTAAATCTCTTCTGAAGATGACTATTGAGAAAATTAGGGTAAAAGCAATAAAGATAAATATCAGCGTGCCTTCTGGAATAACGGTTGGAAGAACTAAAAATGGCATATCGTCCCTTTGCTGTATTCTTGAACCGACCAATGTAAGTACTACGAAAAATATAGCAATAGAAAAAATAATTGCTAATATTGTTCTTTTAATAATTTTATTATTTGTAGCTATAGAAACGATGTAATAAACAGCTGATATTACCTCTGCTATAATGAACATCGCCGAAGGGATTGCAAAATTTTCTGCTACTTTGGGGTAGCCGAACAAGAGAGAAATCCAACTAATAGCTGTGATCGTAAAAAAACCATAGCAAATAGTCCAAAAAGTCATCAATATTCTTTTATTAGGACTTTTTTCTAATGGAACTTTTTTCAGAAAAAATATGGCTGAAGCACAACAAAAAGCCATAAAAAATTGGGTAATAACTGCTCCTGGTGTTGCTTTTAATATTTCCGTAGCTACCATTTATTTTAAAATCCTTTCATGCGATTTCTTAGCTAGATAAGGCCTAGCTCTGAGATAAGACATGATAGGGATTAATACAAAAAATATATCTAATAATGACGGCCTGGGAAGGAAATACAAAATTCTGATTCCCACTAGTGATCCGTATATCATTACAGTATAGAATTCATAGAATGATTCGGGATGATAAAAAGAGAATTTTCCGTCTCTTAAATCCTTTCTGAATATTATCAATGAGAGTATGACCATCAAAGAGATGAAGATAAAAATTACTGTTCCTTCTGGAATGGCGGTAGGAAGGGTAAGAAAGGGAATATCGTCTCTTTGTTGGAAGGTAGAACCTGTTACCAGCATTACCGTGAAGAACAAGGCAACCAAACCGAACATGGAAAGAACTAATCTTTTCATGAATTTACTTCTTGTTACTAGAGATACGATATAGTAACCAGCTGCGATTGATTGCATTATCACGCAGGTATATTGGGGAATCGCCATTATCTCTGCCACGGATCCAGCATTGAATAGCATAACAGCGCCCCAAGCTAAAGCTGTAAAAAGATAGAAGCCATAACCTCCCAACCAGAATATTGTCAGCGCTTTTCTATGCGGGCTATCTTTTGCAGGAATTTTTCTCAAAAAGTATATTACTAGAACACAACAAAGAGCGATAAAAAACTGGGCCATTATCGCCTGCGGAGTAGCTTCAAGAATTTCTGTTGATACCATTCTTGAATTATATCATCTAAAATCAATTTCCGAAATTACAATACATCTATATATTAAGATTTTGTGCAAATAAACGCTGACTCTGTGCCAATATTTGAACGGAATTTAATGAATGATGGAAAGGCAATATTTATATACGTCCAATGATCAATCACATTAAATCCTAGTCCTTTTAATAGATCTAATACATTCTTGTGAGAAAAGAGCGAAATATGGTGTTCTTTTTCATCGGCGCGAGAAAAAATCTTTTCCCTAAGCCAATTAGCATTGGGGGTATTTATATAAAAAATCCCATTCGTCTTTAAAACCCTCCTTATATTATTCAAGAGAAGGGTAGGATTTTCTAAATGTTCGATTACATCATTGCATATTACTATATCAAAAAAATCCTTTTCAAAAGGTAGGTCTTTTTCGGCTTCTTGAGCTATTAAAGCTGCTCCAGGAATTCTTTGTTTGGCCTTTGATATCGCATAATCTGAAATATCTATCCCGAATTTTTCAAATGACTCAGGAAATTTTTGCAACATAAACCCATAGGCGCAACCAATGTCTAAAACCCTTCCGCGTTTAATTTCTTTTAAATATGGCTTTAACGGTTTAAAAAGATTTTTAAAGTAAAATTTCTGGAATCTTCCGTAGCCAAAAAGATAGAAAAACGAACCTTTTCCCTTGAAATACTTTTCCGTATAGATTTCCTTATAATCCATAATCAGGATATGGCCAAAAATTATTTCTTTTTTGATTTCAAGATTATATCAACAACTGCTATCAATACCCCAGTTCCCATCAAAGAATATCCTAGAATTCTATTTTCTCCGAAAATAATTCCTGCAATGATGAACGCAAAAGAAATGCCGGCCAGGAAATAAAGTGTTCCCATTGGTTTTTCTTTCTTTCTGAGAAAAATTGCTAAGATAATCAATATTAGGGCTGGAACTATTAATGCTAGTAGTATATATGGTATTTGCATATTTTTTAATTAGTGGACCTGGTGAGAATCGAACCCACATCACTGCAATGCGAATGCAGCGCTCTACCATTAAGCTACAGGCCCTTTATTACGGAAAAACTACTCTTATCCTAATAACTGCATCTCTCTTTGAATGTATGAAATTAGCTTTGCCTTTATATACTTTCTTAATCTTTTTGGCAAGCTGATTTATCATCTGATTCTGAGTTACGGTAACCCTTACCATTCCTCTGGCAATTTCATCAATTGTTATTACCCTGGCCATCGGATCATTCTTAAAAGATATGTTTCCGAAATTAGCAACCAGGTTTTTAATCTCTTCATTTTTCTCTGAAGGGATATTTTCCAGTATCAATTCTCCCTCGTATTTCCCTTCATCCTGCATTTTGCAGGCAGGGCAGATAACCATTTTAACATTTCTGTCTTCTTCCAGATTAGGATGATCATCCAAAGAATGATGCCATGTCTTATACCAATAGGCAGCATTGCATTCTTTGCATAGAAGAATATCGGCTTTAGCGCTTTTCTCTAAATGAAATGGCGTATTTTTATTAAAGAAATTGGCCATAATTTTTAATCATAGAATATATTCTGTTGCTTGTATATATTACATTTTTAGAATATAATGCTAGGATAAACATGAATTAAATGACTAAAAAAATACTATTTTCAATCCTGGCAATTTTTCTTTTTTTAGGATTTTTTAATCAGGCATTTGGTATAGAAAACGTAGAGATTAATTTCTTTGAAAAACCGGGCTGCCCTCATTGCAAAGACGAACAAGGATTTTTAAAGGATCTGAAAGTAAAATATCCTCAGATACAGATAAATGAATATTCTGTTTTAGTAGAAAACAATGTAAAAAAATGGGAGGAACTATGTGTTCAGTATAATGTGGAAAAATGTTTGGGCGTTGTGCCGGTAACTTTCGTAAATGATAAATTCTTCTTGGGATTTGATAACAAAGATGGCATGGGAAGAGAAATAGAGAATGCAGCAAGAGAGGATCTAGGGCTTCCTTCGCTGGATTCTTCTGGCGGACTATATCTTCCTATCATCGGAAGAATTGATTTAAGTAAATTCTCATTGCCAGTATTAGCTGTGGTTTTAGGATTTTTTGACGGATTCAATGTATGCTCTTTAGGGGCGTTGGTTTTAATTTTAAGCATGATTCTTGCCTTAAAATCAAGAAGGAGAATCTTAATCTTCGGAGGGACCTTTATCATTACCACTGCTGTAATATACGGATTATTGATCTTTCTGTGGTACAAGGTGTTTTCCGTATTTGAAAACTATCTAGGAGCATTGCAGATATTGATAGGGATAATTTCTTTTGCCGGAGCTATGTATTTCTTTAGACAATTCCTTAAATTCAGGAAGCAAGGACCTGCTTGCGATATGCAGAATCGAGGAATTTCTGCAAAATTAAGCAAACATGTTTCCAATTCTTTTGAAAAATCATTAAATACATTTGCATTAATAGGAATAGTTTTGCTTTTTGCTTTTGTCATCACCATAGTAGAATTTCCATGCTCCGCTGCCATTCCTGTAGTTTTTGCCGGAACACTAACTAATGCAAGTCTTTCTGCGGGAATGCATTTCCTATACATATTAATATATATTGTTTTCTATCTCTTGGACGAATTATTGGTTTTCCTTATCGCTGTCTTCACGATGAAGCTTTGGCTAGCTTCAAATAGGTTTGTAATCTGGAGTGCTTTAGCTACTTCAATAGTTCTTCTCTTAATGTCCGGCTACTATATCCTCGGATTAATTTCTTAAAAGAAAAAGGGGGCTCGTGCACAAATGCCGAGACCCCGTTGCCATGGGGGGGGCAGAGTTCTCTCTCTTGTCGTGCTCTTCTCTCCGCCGCGAAGGTTTGACGTGACAAGGAGAAGGCGGTCTCAGCCCCCCGAATAACGCGTGGGTCGTGGATTCCACCGACGCGTTGGTCCCTTCTTGGCCGGGACCCACCAATGTGCTCGTCCCCGGACGAGCGGTTGTCGTTCTCGTCGTCTAAGGTATATCAATATGGTAATAAAAAGAAGGGACCTTGTAAAGACCCTTTTTGATTTTGTCGGGGTGCAGAGATTTGAACTCTGACTAAATCCTCCCGAAGGACTCGTGCTACCGTTACACTACACCCCGGAAAATTAAGAGACCCAATATTTCTGCTTGGTCATTTCATCTCTTTTTCCAACTACCTGTCCGATTTTATCTTTAGCAATTTTTGAAAGTTTTCCTAATCTCTGCTCATCTATCTGTCCTAATTCTTTTATTTTAGATTCTAAGTATTTCTTATCATTATTCTTCGGATCATTTAAAACTTCGGATAATAGAATGCTTAAAATCCAACCTATTCTCGGACCAGGAGATGTTTTTAATATCTCCATTATATCTTTTCCATCTATTTTCAATTTTGAAGCATCTATTGGATCTTGAGAAACTTTTTCAACTATATACATGAAATGCCTTAATTTGTATGGCATTGCTTTCGGACAGCCAGAACCAATCCTATCACAAGTTCTTAATTGAACAAGTTCGTCCAGATTTTCTTTTCCTACATTTAACAACAGGCGCCTGACAGATGATTCTGTCACTTCTTGAGCATCATAGTAGAAAAGATGATAGCGGACAAGCTTTACAATCTTTTCTATTTCTTTATTGGAAAATCTTAAACGGATAAGAATTTGCTTGGTCATTTTGGCTCCCATTGTTTCATGGCCGTAGAAAGTGGAATCCTTCCCTTTCCCTGCTTTAGTTCTTGGCTTGGCAACATCATGCAATAAAGCTGAAATCCTTACATACTTGTTATATTCTTTCTGAGCTGCGTAATCTAAAGACCTTAAAGAATGATCATATACATCATATAAATGATGCTTATTCTGTCCTACCTTATATCCTTCCAACAATTCAGGAATAACATGCTTTAATAATTCTGTTTCTCTCAATAATTCTATTCCTGAAGATGGATTCTTTGACATTATTAATTTTACGAATTCATCCCTTATTCTTTCTTGAGAAACGTGTTTCAAAAGAGATGAGTTGTCTTTGATTGCTTTATAGGTTTTAGTTTCTATCTTAAAATCCAAAGCGGCTGCTAATCTTACAGCTCTCATCAAGCGCAAAGCATCTTCTTTAAATCTATGATCAGGGTTTCCAACTGCTTTGATTATTTTGGCTTTTAAATCCTTCTGGCCCGAGAAAGGATCTATTATCTCCCATTTATTATCCTTGAGTTTTAAAGCGATGGCGTTGATCGTGAAATCTCTTCTGGATAGATCCGCTTCTATTGTTTCTGCCCAAGACACCTTATCAGGATGTCTTTTGTCTGTATATTTCTCTTCTGTCCTGAAAGTGGTAATTTCTATCTCTTTTAAGTTTTCTTCTTTGCTTTTGGTAAAAACCCTGACTGTGCCAAAAGTGTTGTCTGTGTAATTTTTAGGGAATATTTTAGAAATCTCTTCGGGAGTGGCTGATGTTGTAATATCCCAGTCATTAGGAGTGACATTTTGTAAATAGTCCCTTACGCATCCGCCAACGATAAAGGCCTGGAATTTTTTCTTTTCCAATTTCCCTATTATTTCTATTATTTCCTTCGGAACTTTCATCATGTTGAATTTTAGAATAAAATTTGCGATTTATCAATGAATTTGCTAATATTATTGTAATATGCCCCCGTAGCTCAACTGGATAGAGCGTGTGGCTTCGGACCATAAGGTTGAGGGTTCGAGCCCTTCCGGGGGCACAATAAAATCATGAAAAAAATACTTATTGCATTATTCATAACTATTATTCTTGGTTCTGTTTTATTGCCGGTTTTTAATATAAATGCGGCAGACGATCCTTGTGCATATAGTGGAAAGGATCAATTGTCTTGCTCTTACGTAGATGGAGATGGGGTAACTCGCACGGCGACATACAAGCCAGGGGGAAGGTGTAGCTTATGTTGCAAAAAAGCTGGTTTAATGGTGTGTGGCTGGCCAGGATGTGAATGTCGTCTTTGCGACTTTTTTATACTGATAGACCATTTAATTGATTTTGCAATCTTAAAAATTGCTCCCATTGCTGCTGTACTTTTGATAATAATAGGCGGAGTCATGTTTATGATAAGCAGTGGAGATCCAGGGAAGGTGACAAGGGCTAAAAACATAATTATTTCTGTGGTTATGGGACTTGCCATTATATATAGTTCGTATATGATTGTGGGATTAATCCTAAAAAGCGTGGGCTTGGCAGGATGGACATCGGAAATGTACGGTTCTTGGATAAACAATGGAGTATTTGAGATTGATTGTGGTGATGATAGCGGTTCTTCTGGATCAGGCAGTGGTTCTGGATCGGGAACGGGTAGTGGTGCCTCTGGGTCTGGATCAGGCAGTGGTTCTGGAGCAGGAAGCGGAGCTGACGATATTACTACTTTTTGCAATAGTTTTACCGCAGAAGAGAAAAAATCTTGCAATATTTATACTCGTAACAAAATGAGCGAATGCGCCAATAATCCTTGCCATGCTAATAGCGATTCTACCGGAAGGTGTTATCCAGAAAGAAATGGTTCTCTCTGGAGGTGTATTGATGTTAATTAGGGAAATGATATAATCATTTCTTGATAAGCCCCCATAGCTTAATCGGTAAAGCAGCTCCCTCTTAAGGAGACGACTCCAGGTTCGAGTCCCGGTGGGGGCACAGATGTATTTTCTCTCTTCTTTTTAAACCACTATTTAGGTGTGGTTAAATTTTTACACATGGATTCAAAAAGAAAAAAGGTAATTGTAATGGGCGGAGGAACAGGAACTTTTACTGTTCTTTCCGGATTGAAAAGATACCCTTTAGACCTTTCTGCTGTAGTAGCTATGGCAGATGATGGAGGATCTACCGGTGTTTTAAGAGATGAATTAGGAGTACTTCCTCCTGGAGATGTAAGACAATGCTTAGTAGCGCTATCTTCTTCTGATAAGCTGATGAGGGATTTGATAAACTACAGATTCGCTAATGGACATTTTCAGGGTCATAGTTTTGGAAATCTTTTGCTCTCTGCTTTAGAAAAAGTGACTGGAAGCTTTGATCAGGCAGTAGAAAAGGCCTCTGATATTTTAAGAATCCATGGAAAAGTAATTCCGGCTACATTAGATAAGGTAAGATTGGTAGCTGATTTAAAAGATAGAAAGATTGTAGGAGAAGGAAATATCAGCCAATCTGATTTAAACGGATTGAGAAAAATATATCTTTCTCCGAAAGCCAAGGCGAATAAAAAGGCGATTGAAGCGATTAACAGTGCTGATGCGATAATAATAGGACCTGGGAATTTCTATTCCAGCTTAATCCCTAATATGCTGGTTTCTGGAATCCCTCAAGCGATTAAGAAAAGTAAAGCGGCCAAAATATATATTTGCAACTTAATGACTAAAAGCGGTCAAACTTCTGATTTTACTGTTAAGATTTTCTCTGAAAAGATAGAAAAATACCTTGGTTGCAAGCTCAATTATGTCATTTTTAATACAAAAATCCCTGATTCTGGCTTGTTAAAAAAATATTCTTTGGAAGGGGAAAAGATTACTATTGTAGATAAAGAACTGGATGGAAAAAAGTTCATTGGAGCTGATTTGATCAGCAGGAAATTACCAGATCTTTCCAAGCAAGACCTGCTTAAGCGCACCCTTATCCGCCATAACCCTGATAAACTAGCTAAAATCATATTAAAACTGATATAGCTTGCTTTTTTTACAATATTTTGTATACTATAGAAAACAATTAAAAATATGCTTACACCAGAAGAGAAGGGAAAAATCATAGAGAAATTCAAATCTCACGATTCCGACACCGGATCCACAGAAATCCAGGTTGCTCTTTTAACCGAAGAGATAAAAAGGCTTCTTTTGCATTTAAAAAAGAATCCTAAAGATATCTTTTCTAAAAGAGGACTTTTGAAGATGGTCACTCAGAGAAGAAGACTTTTGAAATATCTGAAAACCCAGAGTACTAGAAGCTATAATTCTTTGATAAAGAAATTAGGCATAAAAAAATAAAATGGTCTCTTTAAAGCATAAAGACCAAAGGGTAGCAGTTTTAATTGATACCCAGAATCTTTACTACTCAGCTAAAAATCTTTTCGACGCTAAAGTTAACTTCAAGTCAGTACTGGAAACAGCTCTTGCATCCAGAAAGCTTATCCGGGCTTTTGCCTATGTTGTTCAGACGAAAACAAGGGAAGAACAACCGTTTTTTGATGCTTTGGCCAATCTCGGGATAGAAACCAGGGTAAGGCCTTTGCAGGAATTCTACGGAGGATTAAAGAAAGCTGACTGGGATGTCGGCATAGTAATAGATGCGATAAGGGTGGCCAATAGCGTAGATGTGATAGTTTTGGCTTCCGGAGATGGGGATTTCATACCTCTTTTGGAATATCTCAGAAATCAAGGGAAAAGAGTAGAAGTAATAGCATTCGGGAAATCCACTTCTTCTCTCATCAAGGAAGCGGCAGATGAATTCATTAACATAGAAGACAATCCAAAACAATATTTGATAAATAAATAAACATATGGAACATAAATTAGAAATTGCAGGAAAAACTTTTTTTATTAATTTAGAAAACCTAGCAGAACAAGCCAATGGCGCTGTTTTTGTAAGGCACAATGATACTTTGGTAATGGCCACTGCAACAATGGCTCCAAAAGATATTGAGGGTCAGGATTTTTTTCCTTTGACTGTTGATTTTGAAGAGAAATTCTATGCTGCCGGGAAAATTCTTGGTTCAAGATTTGTAAGAAGAGAAGGAAAGCCGTCTGATGAAGCTATTCTCACTGGCAGATTTATTGATAGAGCGATAAGGCCGTTGTTTCCAAAAAACCTTAAAAGAGAAGTACAGGTAATTGTTGGCTGCTATTCTTTTGATGAGGAAAATGATCCAGACATGGCAGGAATGATTGCTGCTTCTCTGGCCCTGGGAATTTCAGATATTCCATGGGACGGACCAATTGCTCCGATAAGGATAAGCAAAGTGAACGGAAATTTAATCACCAATCCAACATACAAAGAAAGAGAGGAGGCATCATATGATTTGGCTTTCAGCGCAGTAGAGGAAAATGGAGAGATCGGATTTAATATGATTGAAGGCCAGGGAAATGAAATCCAGGAACAAGATGTTTTGGAGGCCTTAGAGATTTCAAAAAATGATTTACGAAAGATTCTAGATTTCCAAAAAGAAATAGTTCAGAAATATGGAAAAGCAAAAACAATAATCCCTGAGAAAAATATTTCTGAAGAATTAAAGAAGACTGTTAAGAAATACAGATCTGAAATGGAGGATGCAATGTTTAAAGCTCCAAGCGTGGAGAATAAATCTGAGATGCAGGAATTGCAGGATAGAATAATATTAGATGTTAAAGATAATTTCGGAGCAGAAAATATTGGAATTGCCAAAGATTTAATTGAAGAAGAATTAGAAGATCTTTTTAATATTAATGTAATTGAAAAAGAAAAGAGGCCCGATGGAAGAAAGTTTGATCAGATAAGGCCTTTGGAAATGAGGGTTGAGATTCTTCCAAGAACTCATGGCTCTGGGCTTTTTATCAGAGGAAAAACCAAGGCTTTATCCAATGTAACTCTTGGTTCTCCCAGCGATCAGAAATTAGTGGAAGGAATGGAAATCAGGGGGAAAAAGAGATTTATGCATCATTACAATTTCCCTCCGTTCTGTTCAGGAGAAGTAAAACCATTGAGAGGCCCTGGCAGAAGGGAGATAGGCCATGGCATGTTAGCGGAGAAAGCGCTTTTTCCACTTGTTCCAAATTTTGAGAATTTCCCTTATACTATAAGAATAGTAACAGAAATTCTTTCTTCTAATGGTTCGACCTCAATGGCGTCTGTTTCAGCTTCAACATTGGCCTTGATGGATGCCGGGGTTCCTATATTAAAACCAGCTGCAGGAATTTCTGTAGGACTGGCAAAAGTCAAAGATAAATACAAATTGCTTTGCGATATTCAGGGGCCAGAAGATCATTACGGAGATATGGATTTTAAGGTGGCTGGCACGAGAGATGGAATCACTGCCATCCAGATGGATATTAAAACAAGAAGCATAAGTACGGAAATCGCCAAAGAAGCTTTGGAGATTGCTAAGACTGCCCGATACCAAATTCTTGATCTGACGGAAAAAACAATAGCTGCCCCCAGGACTAATGTATCCCAATATGCTCCCAAGATCTTCAGAATTAGTATAAATCCTGATAAAATAGGAAGTGTGATCGGCCCGGGAGGAAGAATCATAAATGAGATTATTGATAAATGCGAAGTAGCCATAGATATAGAGGAAGACGGAAATGTGTTCGTATCGTCTGCTTCTGACGATTCGGCTCAAAAAGCTATTGAATGGATTAAAAATATTACAAGAGAGATAAAGGTAGGAGAAGTGTTCC
This sequence comes from uncultured Candidatus Saccharibacteria bacterium, assembly GCA_964616145.1. GTDB lineage: Bacteria > Patescibacteriota > Minisyncoccia > Minisyncoccales > PEYH01 > JAQTNP01. The sequence continues at coordinate 15,281 of CAZTRD010000001.1, forward strand.
AGGGAAAAGTTGCCAGAATTCTTGATTTCGGAGCGATAGTCCAAATACTTCCAGACAAAGATGGAATGGTCCACATATCTCAACTTGCCCCATACAGGGTGAATAGGGTTGAGGATATCGTAAAAGTCGGGCAAATGATTCCTGTCAAAGTGATAAGCGTGGATGAATCGGGAAAGATAGGGCTGTCTTTAAAAGAACTCTCCCATCCCGGAAGTAATGATGTTTCAGGACCAACTTCTCCTAAAAAAGATTTTCCCGAGCACAGACAAAAACCAGGTTTCTTTAGAAAAAGACAATAAATATGAAAAACAATTCTTCAGAAATACTTATTCCTAAAGCAGCCATACGCACCATGGAAAAGGATTTGGGCGGAATTGTATTTGAAGAATGGGAAGAAACTTTAGCAGAATCAGAGATAATGGATCTTTTAAAGAATCTTAAAAGAGAAGAAAAACCGATTGTTGTTCCAACTGCAATAGAGATGGAGGAACAGAAAAAGATTGGGCAGGAAAAACAAGCTGCTCTGGAATTAGAGAAAAGAAGAGAACAAGAAAAAAGAGAGGCGGAACAAAGAGAAACAGAGAAAATTAGGATGCAAAGATTAGCGGAACAGCAAAAAGAGCAAGAAGTTGTTTCTAAAATCAGAAGGCAAGCCGTAGAAATGGAGGAGATTGTCCAAAGCAAGATGAGGCAGGAAGATGAAAAATATCAGGAGCAAGAAGAGTTAAAAAGGCATGCTGTCCAGGAAGGCCAGCAGGAAGAAACATTGAAGTTGAAGAAAAAAGAAATTGAAGAATCCCTGTCTAAAATTCCTGAATTTAAAAAACCATTAGACGAAACCAAGTCATACCTGTTCAAAGAAAGGGATAGGGTACAGCAATCAATTGATCCTATCGCTGAAAGCGAAAGGAAAATAGAAGAAAATATCAAATTAGTCAGCAAGATTGAGGACGGATCAGCTATTCCTTTGGAAAAAAGAAGGGCTGAAAAGGATAGGCAAATGCTTGAGCTGGAAAGAAACAAAGTTGAAGAAAGCAGATGGGCTTACGAAAAAGAACTATTCGCCGTAGAGGAACAGTTAAAAGAACTTGAAATTAAGTATCAGGATTTAGCTGGCAGGGAAGCTAAACTTTTGCAACAGCAAAAAGAGATTAATGGAGAATTATCTAAGATAGACAAAAAGAAGGAAAGAAAACAAAAGGAAAATTTGATAGATAAATTGGTGGAGGAGAAAAATTCCCTTTCAACGGAAAGAGACGGAGTATCTGTCAGAAGGAAAGAATTGGAAGAAAAACTAGCCGAGGTCTCTGCTGATGAGAAAAAGGTAGAAAAAGAGGAAGAATACTTGAAACATGAAGAGGAGGTTGCCAAGGGACCGGAAAGACAAAAGATAGAAATGGAAAGACAACGCTTGGAAGGACAGAGGATAGAACTGGAAAAGAAGCGCTGGAGATTAGAAGATGATAAAAGAAAAGTAGCTTTGGAAGAAAGCAGATTAAATCTTAAATATAAAAATCTTTTAGAGAAAGAAAATCTTTTACGCGAACAGATAGATGAGATTAATAAGGATTTGGGGATTGTTCCCAAGGATCAGCCAAAACCAATAGTACCTTCCAGTAGAGAAGCCTTGACCCAGATAAAAGAAAGGGAGGGGGAATATGTTAAGAAATACGGTCCAACAGATGAAATGCAAATATCTCAAACAGGACTGGAAGATGAAGAAACCAAATTAGCGAAAGAGGCCTTGAAGAGGTTGGAAGAAAAAAGAGAAAAAGAAGCCCTTTTAAAGAAACTGGATGAACAGAATAAGACCAAGGAGATGAAAAGAGATGAACTGATAATGGATAGATTAAGAGCTGGCCAAGCGCCATCACCTTTCCCTGGAGAGGGTCAGGTTCCTCCAGAAGAACAAGGACAGCCTTCAATAATATATCAGGGGCAACCTACTAATAAATGGATAAAGATTGCCATCTTTGTATTAATTGCTGCTATTCTATTGGGATTGATAATTTTTGCCATTATTAAGATAAGGAAGCCTGCACCAGAGCCGGAGATTCCTCCTGGAGGAGATATTATAGTTCCCGTCACACCTCCTTATTCAACAAGCACAGCTACAACAACTCCGGTTAATTTAACTATCTGGGATTCTTTAATTCCTAATATTCTAAGGACAGATACCAATATTATTACTCAGAATAAAGATCTTCCATCGCGATTGGGCCTCATATACCAGGAACCCATAACTGAAAATCAATTCATTAGGATAGCATTTGAGAATAGGTCCTTGGCTAAATATATCACTCTTGATGATTTTGCCGATGGTTTATCTATCCCTACTCCGAATCGATTAACTGATGCCGTGGATAAACAATTCACCATGTACCTATATAGCTCTAGCGGGAAAAAGAGTTTGGGATGGATAGCAAAAAGAAAATTGGAGAATAATTTGGATCTTTCCCAGATTATGACTTCTTGGGAAAAATCTTTGGCTGCTAATGCTGAGGATCTTGGTAACATTCTTGGTTACAAGATAAAGGGAAAATGTAACTTTAAATCACAGACATATAAGACGAAGACATTAAGGTATTGTGATTTAATCTCCTCTCCTGGCTGCTACGGGGCCTGCTATGCCGTAACTGATAATTACCTAATATACGGAACTTGCTGTTCTACTGTAACGACTTTGATCACTATTCTTAATCAATAATATGAACAAGGGTTTTATTAAAAATCAAGAAGAAATATTATTAGACATGAAGAACAAGCTGGAAACCCAGCTTGAATCTTTTGCTAAGAAAGATGAGAATCTTGACCATAACTGGAAATCAGATTTTCCAAAGCTTGATAAGTCGGCAATAGGAGATGCAAATCTGGAAACAGCCCAAGATGAAGTGGAAGAATATATGAATAGATTATCCATAGAGCATGCTTTGGAAATCAAATTAAAAAATATTGCTCATGCCTTGGAAAGGATAAAAAATGGCAAGTATGGAAAATGCGAGAAATGTAATAAAAAGATACCTTTAGATAGATTAAAGGTTTGTCCCGAAGCCAGATTGTGCCTTGATTGCGAAAAGAAATAATATCAATTACGAGAGCTCAGATTTTACTGAGCTTTTGTATTATCTAAATGGATTTTTTGCCCCCCTGACATCAAAGTGGAGATGACATCCTAATACTCCGCTAGGTATAGTATATCCGGTATGTCCAATGTATCCTATAATTTCCCCCTGAGAAACTATTTGGTTGGCACTAACAGCAATACTTTGCAAGTGTCCGTAAAAAGTAACTACTCCGTTTGGATGAAGAATTCTTACATAGTTTCCAGCAGTAGTTTGTCTGCCAGTCCTTTGCACGGTTCCCCCGGCTGCGGCAAATACAGGAGATCCGCATTGACCAGTAGTGAAATCAATTGCGTTATACCAATGCAATCCTTGACTTATCTTGCAAGGAGATGGAATCGGGCAGATGAAGTATGAATTAGGCAGGGCAACACTAGCAACTGCTGTCTGCTTTGCTGGTTTTACTCCATTGGGGATAATAATGATATCTCCAATGTATACTCTCCCATCAGAGGAAAGCTCATTAAAAGCTATTACTTCAGTTAAGTTTCCTTTATATATCTTAGTAATACTGCTTAAGGTTTCCCCGCTTCCAACAAGATGCATTGTTCCGGTTACGGGCAATATCGCTAAAACCTGACCAACTTTTAATTTCGTAGTTGTTGATATGCTATTTGCCCAAGCAATGGTATTGCTGCTTATCCCAAAATCCTGAGCTATGCTTTTTACCGTATCTCCTTCCTGAACAACATAGTCAAGTATCTTGTTTTCGGAATCAGCTCCTAAGTCCTGTCCGGTGATTGTGGCTAGGGCTTTAGTACTTAAATTTTCCGGAGCGCAAGCGGCTTTAATACAATTCCCATCTACCGTAATTTCATCTGGCAACCCCTTTTTCCCTTCTCCTTGGCTCAAGAATAGATTGGTATCGTTTGTTGCTATCGGCTCAAAATAGTTAACATACGTATGGCTTCTTACAATTACTACCACCAAAAGAAAGATTAAAAAGGCACAGAAAAAAATAGCCCGAAACCTTTTTCTGAGCCAATCAAGGATGATAAATTTGTCTTTTAGGGGTAAAATATATTTAATATTAATGGACCCTATCTAATAATCAGGATATCAATAATATGGGGTTAAGTCAATGAACTTAAGTGATAAAAAAGAGATTGTGGGGATATTAAAAAAACACGGAATCCGGCTTACAAAAGGGCTTGGACAGAATTTTTTAATTAACAAAAATATTATTTTGAAGCTTATCAGGGTTTTCGGAATCAATAAATCTGATGTTATTCTTGAGATCGGACCGGGAATAGGTGTTTTAACCCAGGAACTTGCCAAGAATTCTAAAATGGTTGTTGCTATTGAAAAAGATCGGATTTTATCTGAAATCTGCAAAGATAATTTAAAAGATTTAAAAAATGTATTTGTAATAAATCAGGATGCTTTAAAGTCAGATGTTAAAAAACTATTTTCTGACTTAAAGATTAAAGAAAAAACATACAGAGTGGTGGCGAATCTTCCATATAATATATCTTTGAGAATAATCAGAAGGTTTTTAGAGGATGAATTCCCTCCAAAAGATATTGTTGTGATTATTCAGAAAGAAGTTGGGCAAAAGATTTGCGATAAAAAATCTAATCTTCCTAAAATTGCTTTTAATTTCTATGGGAAACCTAAAAATCTCTTTTATCTCTCCAGAGAATTATTCTGGCCTAAGCCAAAAGTGGACGGAGTGGCCTTACAGATAGCTAATATACAAAAGAATTTACCGGATGTAGATGATAAATTATTCTTCAAGATATTAAAAGCCGGGTTTTCGCATCCAAGAAAGACAATTGTTAATAATTTATCTTCTTTAAACATTGAAAAAGAGAGAATAGTTGTTTGGTTGAATAGATCGAATATAGATATTAAGGCGAGGCCGGAGAATATAAAGATGGAGGAGTGGATAAATCTTACTTTGAATTTTAAATTATGATATTATTAAGAAATGATAAAATTTCTTAAAACTAAAATCCTTTTAGTTTTGTCCTCTGCAATGATTTGGTTTTTTGGTAGCCCAGGGATAACCCATGCCCTTCTAGGACTATTAACAAAGCCCTTTGAGGTGATAATAGAAATATTGATGTTCCTGATTTTAGGAGGGGGCATGTCCTATGTCGCGCTTGTCGCCACACAGGGAATTTTGAATTGGGTCGCCAGCCCGAATTTTATCAAGGTAAGTTTTACCGGAGCTGATAATGTAATGGTAACTGCTGGCTGGACTGTAGTAAGGGACTTTACCAATCTTTTATTTATCCTTGTATTGATAGTAATAGGACTGATGACTGCTTTAAGAACCTCCAAAGAGTATCAGGTACAGAAAACACTGCCTATTCTTATAGGAATAGCATTACTGATAAATTTCACCCCTGTAATCTGCGGGGTGATTATTGACGCGTCAAATATTATAATGAATTTCTTCTTGTCTGCCGGGACAGAGGGATATGGAGCTTTCGTTAATTTCACTGATACGGCAAAGGGAATATTAACAGGCGCTTTCAAGGGCTTGATAAGTAGGTGGCGAAACCTTATTGATGGAACTTTTCTATTTCAGGTTTTATTCTTTATCATTTTCAATATAGTTTGTTCATTTATTTTCTTGATAATGGCGGGGCTTTTACTAATCCGGCATATTGCTCTATGGATTCTCGTGATTTTTGCGCCTTTGGCATTTTTCTCTTACATTCTGCCTGCGACAAGAAAAATCTGGCATCAATGGTGGCATAATTTTATTCAATGGTGTTTTGTTGGAGTTGGTGGAGCATTTTTCCTCTATTTAACTCAAGTTATGTTGGGAGAAATAGAAAATCTGGCGGGCCCAGCGAGAATGGGGGCTGATGAGAATTTTACATTATTAGGCAACTTATTATTAAGAATGGTCCCAATGATTCTATTGGGTGCTGGCGTATTTGTAACAATGTCTACTTCTGCCATGGGAGCCAATGTTATCACTGGAGCCGCAAGGAAATTACAAGGAAAGGCCTTGGGCGGAATGAAAAGATATGGAGGCAAGTGGGCCGGAAGAAAGATAAAAGATGGAGCGAGATGGGCTGGAAATAAGGTTCCACGCGGAATAGATAGGGGCATGGGGAAACTCTCTGCGTATAGATCTAATTGGGGAAGGGATGCCGAAGGGAAAGAGCTTACTGGGATTGGAAACTGGGCAAGAAGAACAGTAGCTGGCGCCGTTTCCGGTAGCGTGCAAGGATTAGGACGTTCTGGACAAGTGGTCACCAGTAGATTAGGAACTGCTCAGAATATAAAAGCCCGAGATGAGTATAAGAAAGTAGCAGCAGGGAAAACATATGAACAAAATCTTGCTACTACCAGAAAAACAAATAATCCGGCTGAGCTTCTGGCACAAGTAATGCATTTTATAGAGAGTAAACAAATAAAAGATGCAATAAAATCTGGCGCGATTACTCCGGACAAATTACAAGCAGTTTATGAAACGGCGGTTCAGGGAGGGCCAGATATGAAGAAAGACAAGGAAGCAATAGAAAGAAGCTTTGGCGGAAATGATAAATATGCTCCTGTTATAGCGAAAGTGCTTAGCGAACAAGATCCTTATAGGCCAGTGCGCGATGAGAGAGGTCAAGTCGTAAGGAATGCCGATGGTATTGCTAAATACGAAGGTCATGATCGTAGCGGGTTGACAGATGAAGATAAAAAAGAAGGATATAAAACATTGCAGGAAAAGATTGTAGCAGAAGCCAGAAGTAAGGATGACTTTGATGCTATCGTTATGGATAAAAAAGAACTGGCTAGGATTGTAGGAAAACACGGAACCCGTCAACAGGTTGGTTGGGCTTCTGATAAACATGGACCAGAATTCAGAGAAGCGTTACAAGAATACATGACGGAATCTTACAAAAAGGCTGTTAGCGCAGGAGATCCAAAGAAGATTTTCGACGATGTAAGCGAAGATGTTATGAGATATGCTGCATCTAATACAGGGGATATTAATCCTGTATCGAAAGAGTTCGACAGAGATAACAAAATTACTAAAGCCTATAGAGAATATAGACACCCAGGGCCAACACCTCTCAATATTGGATCGATTGATGCTGCTCTTGCTCCAACAGATGAGGTAAGAATGAGAATTAAGTCAGAGGAAGCTGAAATTGCAGCCGGAAAGGAGACTGTGGAACGCCGCAACCGCAATGTTATGAAAGCTAGAGAAATACTAGCCAGAAACGTCACAATACGAGATGCTGCTGTTCACAACGCCGATGAAGCTGCTAACGAATTGCAGGATCTTAGGAATGCTCCTACTCCCACGCTCCAACAGAATTTAGCAGACAGAAACGTTGAAATTGGAAGGGCGGAGGCAAAAGTTGCAAGAGCTAACGAAGAGGTAGAAGAAGCTCAAGAAAGATTTAATGACGCTCTAAGAAATGCTACGGAGGCAGAAGAAGAATACAGAACAGGAATTCGTGTCGCCTTACAAAAATGGGGTGACGAGCAAGTAGCAAAAACTGGACTGAGAGTATCTGCCAATCCAAATGAACGTGATTCTATAGATCCATCAGAATTTTATAGATCAGTTGGAGCATCTCAACAAGATATCATTCAACTTGCCGCTGATCCAGGTAGCGGATTTAATTTTACGGAACTTACTATGGCTATCCAAAACCTTGGAACAGAGTTTGGAGAAACCTTCCGCACATATATACAAGATCAATATAATCAAAATCAGGCCCAGAACAGAGAAATATGGCGAATGTTTGGAACAATGAACAAAGAAACTATGTTGAAATTCTTCACAACTGAAGGACGACGATTAAATGGGTTAGACGCTATTATTGATCAACAAACTCAAACAGCAATCAATCTCTCGGAGGATGAAATAGATGCATATGAGAGAATATATAAGCAGAATAATCCCTAAAAATCATTGATTTTTAGACAGCGTTCTCCAACTACAATATTATTGTTAGCAAACTTTCTCTAAATGTGATAAAATTTAGATTGTATGAGCTTTGAATTAACCAAAGAACAACGTTGGGAAATTTTAAATAGCTTACCTGAAAGTCTAAGGGATACTATTTTTTCTGGAGATACGTCTGAAGCTATTACCAGTATTTGCCAATTGCACGATATTGACGATACCTCCATTATCGCAAAATTAGTAGGCCAGGTTTTGATGGGTCTTCTTCCTCCAGAAAAGATTGCAGAAACTATTAAAAAAAGAATCTCTATCATTGAAGAATCTTTATGCAACACTTTGGCAATAGAAATACAGCATTATATTCTTGATCCAGTTATGGATGATTTAATGATCTTGTATGCATCAGAAAAGATAGAAGAATCGAGCATTAAAAATGATATTCCCGCTGAAAAGAAATCCGAACCAAGAGATACTTACAGGGAAAAAATAACAGAATAAACTATGGAACAACCTCTCCCACAATTTCTGGATTTACAACCTAAGGTTGCTGGCCCATTCACATTCAAGCAATTGATTTTTGTTGCAGGTATAGGAGTGATAATTCTGATTCTTTTTACAATGATGCCGATGGGAACCTTTCTGCTATTAGCCATCCCTTTGGCAGGATTAGCTGCATTCTTGGCATTCGGGAAAATTAGAGGATTTCCCGCTCCCACAGTGTTAGCAAGGTCATTCGGATTTCTTTTTGCAGGCAAAGTATATGTCTGGAAGAAAAAAGGTACTCAAGCAGAACTACCAATAACTAAAAAAGCTGAGAAGATTGAGGTGTTGAAACCAACAGCTTCCATGAAAGTGGGCGGGGGAAGTAGATTAGAGAATTTGAAAAAAATAATTGAGATAAACGGATAAAATGTTAAGTAATATTTTTGGAGCTACAACACAAAATTTCCTTGATGTAGAAAGAATCAAAGAAGGAACAATAATCCTTAAAGATCATAGTCTTAGAGGAGTAATGTTGGTTTCTTCTTTAAATTTTGCTCTCAAGGCATATGATGAGCAGCAAGCTACTATTTTTCAATTTCAGAACTTCTTGAATTCATTGGACTTCTCCTGCCAGATCCTTATCCAATCAAGAAAATTAAATATGATCGGATATATAGATTTCTTAAAGCAATTAGAGGAAAATCAAACCAATGAATTGCTTCAGGCTCAAACCAGAGATTACAGGCAGTTTATAGAAAAGATGATTGAGGGAAGCTCTATCATGACTAAGACATTCTTTGTAATCGTCCCTTTCTATCTTTCAGAAAGTGAAGGAACTACTGCTGCTGGAGGAGCTTTGTTTAAATTTAAAACTGTTCCCAATTTAACAGAGGAATTATTCCAAATGGCCAAAGGTCAGCTATATCAAAGGATGGAATTTTTGTCATTAGGATTGAGAAGATGTGGGATTTATGCGACATCCCTAAAAACAGAGGATATAGCGGAACTTTTATGGAGACTATACCATCCAGCAGAAGCGCAAGTCGGGTATAATCCGGAAATTCCTCCAGAATTTTTAAGATAATATATGGATTTTTCATTTTTAAACTTAAAAAAGAAAGATGATATAAAAATGCCGGAAACCCAGGCAATGGGACTTTTGGATATCCTTGCTCCTCCGGCAATCAAGTTCAGGCCGGATACCGTAGAAATAGGGAAAACTTTAGCCAGAACATATTTCGTATTTTCTTTCCCAAGATATTTGAATACCGGCTGGCTCTCTCCAATTATCAATCTTGATACTCCTATGGATCTTTCCATATTTATGCATCCGGTAAATACCGGCATGGTATTGAAGAAATTAAGAAAGAAAGTAACAGAAGTCCAGTCAGAAATAATGGAAAAGGAGCAAAAGGGACTTATCAGGGATCCTATTCTAGAAAATGCCTATAGAGATATAGAAGTATTGAGAGATAAGCTACAAACAGCAGAAGAAAGGATGTTCCAAGTGGGCATATATATAACTGTATATGCCCAGTCAAAGGAAGAATTGGATAAAATAGAGGGAGTATTAAGATCCTTGATGGAGTCAAAGTTGGTATATATAAAACCATCCCTATATCAGCAAGATAAAGGGTTCGCTTCTACTTCTCCATATGGAACAGATAGGCTTTTGGTCCATACATCAATGAACACAAGCCCATTTTCTACAACATTTCCTTTTATCTCTTTTGATTTAAGCTGCAACGAAGGAATACTATATGGAATCAATCAGCATAATAATTCTTTAGTGCTATTTGATAGGTTTGAAAGCGTAGAAAACGCCAATATGGTTGTATTCGGTAAATCTGGAGGAGGAAAAAGCTATGCGGTTAAACTGGAAATTTTAAGATCATTAATGCTTGGCGTTGATGTAATCATTATTGATCCGGAGAATGAATACAAGTATTTGGCAGAGGCTGTTGGCGGATCTTTCTATAATATTTCTTTAAAATCAGAAAATCATGTTAACCCTTTTGATTTGCCATTGCCCCTTGAGGATGAAAATGCTGAAGATGTTATCAGATCTAATATAATTAACTTGGTCGGATTAATGAGAGTAATGCTTGGAACTCTTAGCTCAGAAGAAGATTCATTGATAGATCAAGCTATTAATGAAACTTACGCAGCAAGAGATATTAATAAAAATACGGATCCGACATTATGGGGCAATCGTACGCCTTTACTATCTGACCTGGAATCAGTCCTGGAAACAATGGAGGGGGCTGAAAGTTTGGTCAAAAAATTAAGAAAATTCACAAAGGGAGTATATTCCGGATTTTTTAATTTTCCAACCAACGTCACAATGAAAAGCAACGTAGTGGTATTCGGAATTAAGAATCTTGAGCCGGAATTAAAACCAATGGCGATGTTTATCGTAATGAGATATATCTGGAATACCGTAAAAGAACAGCTGAAAAAAAGGATACTGGTTATTGATGAGGCCTGGTGGTTAATGCAGAGCCCGGACAGCGCATCATTCTTGTATGGAATCGTAAAAAGAGGAAGAAAATATTGGTTAGGAACTACAACTATCACCCAGGATGTTAATGATTTCATGAAATCAGAATATGGACAGCCGATTATTAGCAACTCTTCTTTACAGCTGTTGATGAAACAATCTTCCGCAACGATAGATGTTGTACAAAAAACCTTTAATCTTACTGATGAAGAAAAATATCTATTATTGGAATCTCCTATCGGGGAAGGGATATTCTTTGCCGGAGACAAACATGTAGCAATGAGAGTAATAGCTTCTTACACAGAAAACCAAATAATTACCACTTCTCCTGAGGAATTATTAAAGATCCAGGAATTAAGGAAATTAAAAAACCAATGATAAATACTGGGCTAATAGCAATCGGGTTAGCTGCTTCTATTCTGGTAGATGCATATGGATTAATCTGCGGTGTGATAACTTTTTTTTTGAATGGCCAGATAGGAGCGATGTTGGGATTAATAGGGACTGGTTTTGGAGCAATATTCCTTGCTTATTGGACTTCAAAGGTAGCAGGAGGAGGATTTTTTAAAAATAAAAGGTTGCTAAAGAAGTTTGCCTGGACAACTACGGGGGAAACAATACTTGGGGGAATTCCTTTCTGGACTCCTTATGTGATAACCACTTGTATTAAAAACTGGAACAGTGATTCAACAGCGATTATTAAAGGTGACGGGAAAGAAGAGGTTGAAGAGGATTTCACTAGTTTCATCAACTCCACTGAAGAAGATTTTGACGAACCTCATGCAGAAATGGATTTAGAAGAAAATACGGAAGAGGAGGAGGTAGAAGAAGAGGAGATAGATGATGAAACAGAAGAAGAATCCAGTTCAGAAGAAGAATAAAATGCTTTTTGGCGATCTATGAATAAAAAATCTCTATTAATTCTATTGTTTGTTTTACTTCTTCTTTCAAAACCGCTTTTAACAAGCGCAAGGGATTTAGAAACACCATATCCATCTTTGCCTGGAGTTATTACTCCGACAACTACTGAAGAACCTATTATTCTTTACTTATTATATATCTATCAACTATCAATAGCTGCTTCTGGTTTTATAATCTTTATAATGTTTATAATCGGAGGATGGAAATATCTTTTTTCGGTAGGCAATCCGTCTAAAATGCTGGATGGGAGGAAAAGAATGCAAAGCGCTTTATTGGGCTTTGTAATTGTCCTGGGTTCATACATGATTCTAAACACTATTAGTTCTGGATTCATTGTTTTTCCAGATCTTATACTTGAAGATGTAGATCTGGGCGATGTGCAGCAAAGCGTTCTTGAGAATTTCCTGGCTGAACAATATTTGAAGGAATTACCACTAGGAGCTTTGATTACCTCAGAATATACCGCTTCTGTGTTTTTGGAAGATGCTACGCCTACTGATCCAAAAATAGACATTGATGATCCTGAATCATACAAATCATATGTGGCTGCTTTCCCTAAAATGAAAGAATATAATAGTGATTTCCAAGGAGCACTACACGGAAGAAGGTTAAAAAGAATCCTAGAAGTAGCAAGCTCTACCAACTCAATGGCTACAGTGATGGAAAGCATTGCACAGGATATAGGTAAATCTGTTTCTTATGCAGAAAACAGATTAAATCTTCTGGCTACCTTAGCCGCTACCTGCAGTTGCTCCAAGTGCAGAAACCTATTATGCACAGATCCCATAGCTCTCATTTGCCCCTGTTTTCTATGTAATAATGGGCTATATCCTTGCGGTGTTGTTGAGAGAAAAATAATGAAACACATACAAGATGAAGTTCCTAAATTATATGAAGGATATGAATCTGAAAGCCCAACATCTATAATCCCCTGTAAAACGCTAGAGCTAGAATATGCTTCGAAAATTCTTCTCAATTTTGCTGTAGATGATAAATATATAAATAGCGACAAAGATACCTCTGACAATTCATTTGTTGGGTCTCAGGAAGAGGAAGACATGAAAAAAGCCCTTGAACAATGCCATGGACAAGATTGGAACCAAAATTTTGGAATATCTGATACAAAAATCCAAGAAAAATTGTCTAGCATATTGAACCAAATTACTTCGGCTATTTCTAATGCCTTAAGCAACATACTTGATACCAAAGATACCTCAACAAGAGATAGTTTGTATAATAATCTCAATAACAAATACTCCGATGATATAAATAATTTCTTGAAGGAAAAGGATAAGGATGCATCTATTTCAACAAGCACTACGGAAATAGAAAAACGTAGAGATATATTAGCCGTTACAGAGAATAGCGGTAATTGGGATCCTACCAGCACAATTCCGGAAAGAGATGTGGTTACAAATCTTAATGACTTACAGGTTATTTATAATTCCTTACTTGACGTTAAAAAAATCATGAATCCGTATGACATTGAATTCCAATCTACGGAATTAATGACGTATATGCAATTAGAAGCAACCAAAGCTAGTATCCAAGTTTTTGATCCGGACCAGATGCCAACCTCTATCAAGGATGAGGGCAAGATAATAGTTTTTCCATATAAAGTATTATTCGCTAATTCTCTTTCTTCTATAAGCGAGAAGGAGATTATGAAATATTCTGAGGATCCAGCAACATTCTATTACGAAAATCCTGATTATCTGCAAAGCGAGGTTAAGAAGAATAGTCCTCTTATTAATCTTTTCTCGCAATTATTTAATTTCAAAGTAAATATAGCTAACGCCGAGGAGGATGAAGTCTCAAATGACACAGGGGGCCTTACCGAGGGTTTATCTGACGAGGAAAAGACCCAATGCGCTCCATTGGTTGAAATACCGATAGGAGATGCTACAGATGAAGCGTTGAATCTTACTAAAGATATATTGGATCAACTAAAAACAATGAAGGATAACATCGTATCAATGCCACAGAAGATAAAGAGTCTTAAGCAAAACCAGAAAGACTTCTATGAAGCAGCAGATAACCTTATAGAAAAAACTGAGGAATGCAAAAATAGTTGTTTAGGCAGCTGTTCGTGCACTTGTGGGGTTCCGGTAATGATTCCTTGTCCAACTACCGGTTTATGTTGTGGTTCTTGTAACTGCACATGTATGAGTATTGTCGGTGAAATTTGTCCAGGATTGAAATCTGCAATAGTAGAATTTGAAAAAGCGGCGATGATTATGAATATAACATTCAATGATATCTCTGATGATATTGAGGAAATAATTGTGGCCTTCAAAAGATTAAATTCTGAAGACATTAAAGAAGATAAGGATAAAAATGTCGAAGGGACAAAAGACCATGAGTATCTTGGAACTAATATATGTTGTATAGATAAAGAGGGCGATGGTAATTGTAGAAACGAAAAAAATGATGGGTATGTGAATACAGAAGAGAGAAAATATACTCTAAAAGAACAATTAGTAAGGGTTCAATTATTGTTAAATAGATCCAGGGAAATAGGATACTCCTCATCCGAGTCGGATGATAATAAAAGCGATTACGCAATACTTTTAAAGGGTTTAGATGATTTAAAAGATGATCGATATTCTAACATGGCCTACAGAACAAACGATTTTTTAATTAGTGGCGGGACCACGCCTACAACAGATCCGTCTTTGGCTCCAATATATGGTTATTCATATGAGACATACGAAACAACCGAGAGTGGGGAAATAATCAATACCACAGAAGTCCCATTGGAAAATCGCTACTTATCAGATCTTTCTGATTGTGGGTATATCTACGAAGACGTAGAGCAACTTGAGGAAGATCAACGGAAACACAGCTTAGCTCTTTTATTAGACAGCGAACTAGCTAAGGGGGAGTTTCTAGATGATTTCACCAAACTTCTTGACCCTAATATTTCAGAGTCCTGCACCCCGGATCCTCTTCTTGATTGTTATTATTATGTTAAATACATGAAAAAGGACGCTATTGAAGATGTAAAAACGCCGAAACGAGATAGAATTCCTTTCCATTGTTATTTTTATATTAAAGATTTAAAGTATCTTAATCTTCCAACGGGCACTCGAACTCCAGAGGGAGGAAATTTAGCCAACAATATGTATTGCTGTATTGTTCCATATCAACCAGAAAAAGAGTTATAATATAGAATATGAGAAAATTTAGCAAATTTGTATTAATTATTGTCGCGGCATTTTATTTATTAAATACCTTTTCATTTTTTGTCTTTGCACAAGATGAATTTGATGATCTCGAAATAACTTATCCAAATTTAACAGTATACGTTAATGCTCCGGAGAGCACAAGAACTTACCTACCAAACTATATTAGATATATTTACGTATTCGCGGTTTTTGCTAGTGGGTTTGTAGCTTTTGCCTGTATTTTAATAGGTGGCTTGAGATTTTTGACTTCCGTTGGTAATCCCGGAGTAATGCAAGATGCTAGGGATCAAATGTTTTCTGGTATTATTGGAATGCTTGTAATATTTGGTTCGTATTTAATCCTAAAAGAATTGAATCCCGATTTGACTTCGTTCTCTTTGCCAGAAATAAGGACTCTCACGAAAGGAATTATTTTATATAGTGATAGTAATTGCGGAGAAGGAAAAGGTAATGGAGAACCTTATAAAGCAGCTATTCTCGCTGAAAAGAATATACAGTATAAAAGAATAGGCGATACCAAAACCAATTTATCTCCTGAGGAAGATAAGGATTTATGGACTATAAATTCATTTTGGAGTTATCATAATAGAAAAGATCTCGATGTTACCTTTTATAAGAATAAAGATTGTTCTTCGGGAGGAGAAATAGAGAGTCCAGTTAATAAAAACGACTATCAACTTAATACCGGATGTTGCGATAGTAATGGCTGTGGCTCGGGAGGAGGATCACCTCTTGGGCTAGAAAAAGTACAGTGTATTAAATTAGTTTGGCGAAGTCCTGGAGTATGGCTTTTTAATTACCCTGATGGAAATCCTTTGAATCCAAAAGGGGCGGAGGGTGTTGAGTATGTAAATTACAAAACAAGTCAAGATAGCATAAAGGACAAAATTTCAGACAAAATACAATCTATAGCTCTTGCTAAGTCGAGTTCTGAAACAAGTGAAAGTGAAGAATATTATGGTGCAGTAATACACAATACACCGGTTGGAGGGGGAGATGGAGGCAGTAGAGGATGGGCAGAAATTCTATTGCCAGTCAAAGGATTTGATATCACTGTTTATAATTTAAGCTCGAGGAAGCATGCCCCTAATTTGGAATCTGGCGTACAATCAATAACTATATTTAGAATACCAAAAAATGGCGGGGCTGATGAATCTGATGAAATTACTCTCTTTAGAGAAACAGCTAGAAAATTAAGTGGTACAGAAAACGGAACGGTTGTCCCTCAGCTGAATATTAAGTGGCAACCTGCCAACGTTCTTAAAGGAACTGCTCCAACACCCCCTACAGATTTATATCTCGAGGATTTAACACAAAACTTATGTAAAGACGCGAAAGTAAGAAATATCAACGAAGCAATGAATGATGCTGATTCTTCTAATTGGGACTCTCCAAAAGACGGTTGTGGAGAGGCAAAAGAATATATAAATGTGGTGGGCGGAGTCAAAATATTAGGCGCAACGTGGAAAGATGAATTAGATCGAGAAATTAAATATAAAGGGAATCCGTCACTCAAAGTAGAAACAGAGATAGGCGTATCAGGAATATTTATGCCTTCAGACGAGAAATATATGGCCTTACTGTATGAAAAGTCTAGAGAACCAGGAAACCTAGCTAGGAACGGATACGACGAGTGGGTCAATGCTTGTATTATCTATGGCAGTTATTCGGATCTTAAAACTACAAGCTGGGAGAATAAACTTAGAACCTTAGTG
The DNA here is from genome assembly GCA_964616145.1 of uncultured Candidatus Saccharibacteria bacterium. GTDB lineage: Bacteria > Patescibacteriota > Minisyncoccia > Minisyncoccales > PEYH01 > JAQTNP01. The sequence goes on from CAZTRD010000001.1 coordinate 32,083, forward strand.
GTAATAAGGGAAAAATATTAAAACTATTCATTAGGCCTGATAACAATTCTTCTATTTTCGCCTTCCCCTACGCTCTCTGTAGAAACATCTTTTCTTTCCTTTAAAAGCATGTGAATAATCCTTCTTTCATATGAAGGCATAGGTTCTAATTCTTTATCTCTTTTATTCAAAGAAACTTCATCTGCTGTGACTTGAGCTAATTCTTTTAAGAAAACTGTTTTCCTCTTCTTATAGTCATTTATATCCAAGCTAAGCTTAATCTCATCTCCGGCAATCTTTTTAGCAATCTTAGTTAAAATATGCTGAAGCATGCCTAGTGTTTCTCCTTTTTTGCCAATTAAAACCTGGGGGTCTTCCAATTTGATAGACAGAAGTATTGTTTCTTGATCATCATCTAATTCTACTCTTGTATCTCCGGGAAATCCTGTTTTATCAAAGAAAATATCAGCTTGCTTTTGGATTTTTCTCAATAGTTCCTTTTTGTCCATGTTTTTCTATATTTTTATACAATAATTTTTGTTGGAGAATTCCGAATACTGTAAATACGCAATAGTATAGGGCCAAAGCTGATGGCCATCTGAAAAGAAGGAATACAATCAATGCGGATAACCCGTAACTTATGAATTTCTGTGAATTGTTGGTCTGCGGGGTTTTCTTCATCATCATTCTAATCTGAACTATCTGCAAAAGTCCAGCCAGAATAGCCAAAAACGGATTGGGCTTGCTTAAGTCTATTATTCCCAGAAATGTTGTTGTGATTATCTCTGGTTTTGGAATGAATCCATACAGCAAAGACATGTTGGATGCGTTGAAAACATCATTAAACATTCTATACATTGCTATCAGAATAGGCCATTGCAAAAACATCATCAGGATCCCAGCAAAAGGATTTATTTCCTGGCTTTTATACAACTTCATCATCTCTTCTGCCTGCTTTTGCTTGTCGTTTTTATACTGTTTCTCTATTTCTTTAATCTTTGGTTGAAGAACCTGTAATACTGATTGCGCTCTTATCGCTTTTCTCTGTAAAGGCCACAAAAGAAGCATGATAAGGATAGTGAGTAAGATGATTGCAAAACCTAGATCATGACCAGTAACATAGACATAAAAAAAGACCAGTAAATTAAATAGTGGCTGCTTGATAATTATTCTGAATAAATCACTTAAAAAGGACATATTATTTTGATAAGATTTCTTCTAGTTTATCTTTTAATTGATTGTAAGAATATTTTTCAACACCTTTTAAAGCAAACACTACAATATCTTTGCCAGAAAGGGATTTAATGGATTGCCTTGCGGCATTCCTTAATCTCCTCTTTAAAAGGTTTCTTTTATTGGCCTTTGGTTCTATTTTTTTAGAAACAACGAATGCCATTCTGGCAATGGGAAGACTATTTCCTTTGTATTTCATTAATAGGCATCCTTTTCTAACACTTCTTCCTTTTTTACAAACATCTTCTAAGCCATCCTTTTTTGTAAGGCGGTTTATCTTAGAAAGCATTTTACTTTGATAATTTTTTTCTGCCTTTTGATCTTCTGCTTTTTAGAACACTTCTACCATTCTTTGTAGACATACGTTTTCTGAACCCATGGGTTTTCTTGCCTTTGCGGATTTTCTTTTTAGCTAAAGTGACCATATTTATTTCTGTGTTTAATTATAGATTAGTATACACTTCAAAAATTCTTTGGTCAAACATTGCAAAAATAGTAATAAGGAGTATAAAGAATTAACATTTTATCCACAGTTTATGCACATAGGGTCCATTCCATGCTAGTTTGTATTGTATTTTTACCTTAACTATAATGAAAGATGCTAAATACTATGAATAAAGAAGAGCTCTGGCAATTCGTTTTAACACAAATCCAACTGGCTATCTCTCCTGCTAATTTTGCGACGTGGTTTAAAAATACTGAAGTTGTTGATATCGAAAAGGATTTAGCCATTATTTCTGTTCCAAGCAATTTTTCGAAGGAATGGCTTGAAAAGAAATACGGCAAATTAATCTTGAAGATTTTAAGAGAGTTAAACGATTCTATCAAAAAAATAGAATTCAAAGTAAATCCCGCTGGGCAGCAAAAATCCTCTCATCAAAAATCTGTCTTGATCTCTCCGGATCAATTGAAGTTTGAAGATTTTTGTTTAGATAAGGAAAGCAATTTAAATCCGAAATATACTTTTTCCAATTTTATCGTTGGCCCATTCAATGAATTGGCTCAAGCTGCTGCTTGGGCTATCAGTGAAAACCCTGGAACAATGTATAATCCGTTTTTCATATACGGAGGTGTAGGGTTAGGTAAAACTCATTTAATTCAAGCGGTGGGGAATAAGATAATGTCTACCTATCCAGAAAAGAAAGTGAGATACACGACAACTGAAAGATTTACTACTGAAGTAATCAATTCGATTAGAAATCAAAGCATTGAAAAATTAAAGGAAACTTATAGAAGATTTGATATTTTAATCGTTGACGATATACAGTTTCTATCCGGGAAAGAAAAAACCCAGGAAGAATTCTTTCATCTATTCAACGCCTTGTATGAAAGCAATAAGCAGATAATTATTTCTTCAGACAGACCGCCTCAAGCGATTTCCGCCCTAGAAGAAAGATTGAGATCAAGATTTGAGGGAGGAATGATTGCAGACGTAGGTTCTCCAGATCTAGAAAGCAGAATTGCCATTTTAAAACAGAAGGTCCAGGAAAAGAATTTGAATATAGATAACGAGATTCTGGAATACATAGCTCAAAACATACAAAACAATATCAGGCAACTGGAAGGTACTTTAAATCGCTTAGCCGCATTTCAAAAATTAGGTACTCAATCATTAAATTCTGAAATGGCTAAGAAATTATTGAGAAAGATAATACAGCCAGAACAAAAAAGAGCCAGCTATCAGAAAATAATTCAATCTGTAGCAGATTTTTATAGTATGAATCCTAAGGACTTATTCCAAAATTCCCGCAAGAAAGAAATTGTCAGACCAAGGCAAATAGCTATGTATTTCTTGAGAAAGGAGGTTAGCTATTCATTCCCATATATCGGCAAGAAATTCGGAGGTAAGGACCACACAACAGCCATTTACGCATTTGAGAAAGTGTCGCATGAGATAGAGCAAAATGAAATTCTGGCTCAAGAGATAAGTTCAATCAGAGAGAAATTATATAATTAAAAAATGTTAATATCCTGTGTATTTCTTGTTAATTGGATAGAGGATAATTGTGGATAAGAAATGCGATATCTTTGAAAGATACTTATCCACTAATTTATTCAAAAGTTGTTCACAACTTATCCAAGAAAATTTCCAGACCATTACTACATTTCCACAGAAACAATACTACTTAATAACAATAATTAAATATATTAAAAAATAAATTAAAAATATGCAATTCACTATTTTAAAAGAGAACTTATCAAGAGGATTAAATTATGTAGAAAAAATTACTGGAAAAAATTTAGTCCTTCCTATTTTAAATAATGTTTTATTAAGTGCAGAAAAGAACATTTTAAAACTGATCACTACTGATTTGGAAGTTGCCATTATCCACCGTTGCATGGCGAAAATCGAGACAGAAGGGGAAATTACTATCCCCGTAAGAGTGTTAAGCACTTTTATCAATCTTTTGGATGATCAGAAAATTGACTTTGAGCTTAAAACCAAAACATTATTCGTTTCAGGGAAGAATAATAAAACACAAATAAAAGGGCTTGATTCTAAAGATTTTCCCATTATTCCCAAGATAGAAGAGAATGAATGGATAGAAATCAATTCTGCCGCTCTCTGCGAAGGGGTTTCTCAAGTAATAGATTTCTCCAGCATTACCCAAGCCAGGCCAGAATTAACCGGAGTGTATTTCTTAATCTCCGGAAACCAGATAAAGATTGTTGCTACAGACAGTTTCCGCTTAGCAGAAAAAACCATCAATTTCACTCAGGCAAGCGATAAAAAACCTTTTGAGAAATCATTTATCATTCCAAGGAATGCTACCAGAGAAATCGTAAACCTGTTTGGAGGATTGGGGGGCAACATCAAAATATATTTTTCCTCCAATCAGGTAATGTTTGAATCAAGATTCTCAGAGATAGATAGCCCTCAATCCCAATTGATTTCCAGATTGATTGAAGGAGAATTTCCTAACTACCAGGAGATAGTTCCAAAGGAGTTTAAAACACAAGTTAATATTTCTCAAGAACAACTGCAAAAAAGCATTAAGGCAGCAGGAATTTTTGGGGGAAGGGGGAACGAATTAATATTGGTGGCTGATTCTAAAAAGGGGCAGGTAGATATTTCTGCCCAGGATTCGGAAATCGGAGAAACCAGCGTCTCCGTTGTATCAAAAGTGGTCGGGGATAAAACAAGCGTGTGCTTTAATCATAAATTCCTGCTTGATGGAGTTATGAAAACCAGAGGAAAAGAAATCTTTATGGGTTTAAATGGAGAAGGAGGGCCGGGAGTGATTAAGTCAGGCAACACGGACGATTTCCTCTATATCCTCATGCCGATCAAATCAACATAATGTTTGAACAGTTATCAAAAGCAATTGGGAGGAGAAAAACTCTCTGGTCAAAAGAGAACATAGATTCCACTCAGAGAGTTTTTAACGAATGGGAGAGAGTAATATTGGACGAATATGGCCCGGAAATGATTACTTTAGTCAGGCCATATTCTTTTAAGAATAATAAGTTGACAGTTTTTGCTAGAAACTCAACTGTTGCTTGCGAGATTCAAGTGAAGAAAGATAAAATAAAAAACAGTATTAATAAAAATACAGAAGGGATAAGGATAAAAGAGATTATTCTGAAAGTAAGGTAAGGTACTTATCAGAAGCCAAATCCATTATCTTGTGCCAAATAGGGCCGGCAACTGCAACTGCGGCCTTTTTTGCCATAGGTTCATTATTATTATTCCCAACCCATATCCCAACAACTACAGAATCTGTATACCCGATAACCCAATCATCTTTGAAATTATCCGTAGTCCCTGTTTTCACAGATACCTTCTTGTCAGCAAAATACAAAGATGAATTTCTTCCAAAAATTGGAGCTCTTGCTTCATTATCAGATAAGACATCATTTAGCATCTGACAGGTCTCTTTTGTTGCCACTCTTTTAGCTGTATTCTGTTTTTGGCTTACAATATTACCACGATAATCTTCTATTCTTAATATGCTTCTAGGCGCATATTTCAGCCCTTCCGAGGCGAATACGCCGTATGCTGAGGTCATGTCTAAAAGCTTGACTTCTCCGCCTCCAAGGACCAGAGAAGGCCCGTATTCTGATGATGGTTTGGTCAGTGTAGTTATCCCGCAATCCCTAGCTGTCTCTATCGTATTTTTCATTCCAGCCATATACATAAAGACCTTAATAGAAGGAACATTTAAGGACTGAGCCAACGCTTGCCTTAGGGTTATTTCTCCTCTGAATAATCCGTCGTAGTTTCTTGGGATATAGTCATTGCCGCCCCAATTGCCAAAATTAGTTTGTGTGTCCAATACCTTCGTATCCGGGGTGTACCCCATTTCAAAAGCAGTTAGATAGGCAAAAGGCTTTAAAGCAGATCCTGGCTGTTGGCCTAAACCATATATGGCTACATTTACATCCGGCTCAAAAAGACAATCTAATCCAGGAGTGCATTCTTCAGGATACGGATCAGCGAAATAGTCTCTGCTGCCGATCATTGAAAGGATGTCTCCGTTATTTGGATCAATAGCGACAGAAGCAATGTTATTTGCATTATAGTTTTTAATCGTCTCGCCGCTGTCTTTTATTATCTTCTCTGCTTTTTCTTGGATATCCCAATCAAGAGTAGTGATAACTTTCAATCCATTTTCTTTTAAGTACTGCTCTCCATACTGTTCTAGAAGATAATCTCTAACATATAGGACAAAATGGGGCGCTTTGATAGAAGTTTTTTGTTTTTCAAAAACCAATTCTTGTTTTTTCGCTTCATCGTATTGTTCCTGAGTAATATATTTTTCTGTTAACATTCTGGAAAGAACATAATCCTTTCTTCCGAGCAATGCATCTACATGTTTGCCGTAAGGGGAATAATAGCTGGGTGCTTTGATAGCGGCAATAATTGATGCTGATTCAGCTAAAGTTAAATCCTTAAGGTCTTTGTTGAAAAAATGCCTTGATGCTTCCTGGGCCCCGTATACGTTTGTTCCTATAGGTATCTGATTTAAATACCATTCAAGGATCTGTCTTTTCTCATAATTTCTTTCTAATTCTATTGTTAAAACCAATTCCTTGATTTTTCTTCCGATACTTTTTTCTTGAGTTAAAAATGTTGAGCGGATTAGTTGCTGAGAAAGAGTTGAAGCCCCATACGTTGCTTTTCTTATCCTGAGGTTTATCAAAACAGATCTAAATATCCCCTTGATATCTACTCCATGGTGAGTATAGAAATTCTTATCCTCTGCAGATATAAGCGCATTGATTATATTCTGAGGGATATCTTCTAATTTAACATATTCTCTTTTTTCTTCCCCGTAGATTGTATATAGCAAAACCTTTCCTGTTCTGTCATATATCTTTGTTGGTTGAGCTAATTGTCTTTCTTCAAAAACCTCTGGCCTTGGAAGATCTTTGGAATAATACACGAATAATACTAGGGTAAAGAAAATGCAGAATAAAAAACCAACCCCAAGGAGTTTTATAATTTTTGAAAAAATGTTTTTGCTTAATTTTCTTTTAAAACTCATATAATACTATTGTAGAAAATCCCCCCTATTTTTGATAGGGGGGATTTGTTTTTATACGCCTTCATCTTCGCTAGCCCAGTCGTCTTCTAATTCTTCTGCTGGAGTTTCCGTTTCTTCCCCGCCCGTTGGCTCTTCTTCCGACCAATCATCTCCTTCCTCGGCCTCGTTTAAAATATCTTCGTTATAATCCATAAAAATTTTTTAATTTTATAATTGGCACGACCTTTGGCCTATATGAATTATTATATTTTTATCAGTATCATTGTCAAGATTACTTTCTGCACTTTAGTCCCTGGCTGCAACAAATTGCTACTCCCAGAGCATCTGCGGCATCGTCCGGCTTAGGCAAATTCTCAAGATCTAAAAGTGATTGAATTAATTTTTGTATTTGTTTCTTTTCCGCTCTTCCATATCCAGAAACCGCCATTTTAACTTCTACGGGAGAATACTCTACAACTGGTATCTTTTTCTTGGTAGCGGTTAAAATAATTACTCCCTTGGCCTGCGATACGGTGATAATGGTCTTTTGGTTTTTAAAAAAGAATATTCTTTCAACTGCCAGAATATCCGGCTTGTATTTGTTTATTATCTTTGCCAACTCTCTTTCTATTTCTTTTAATCTTTGTCCGTCAGATTTTTCTGGCAGGGTAGTGATACAACCATATGCCAAACATCGCAAACTCTTTTTGTTTTTTAAATCGATCTCTATTAAACCGTATCCAGTTGTTGCTGTTCCAGGATCTATTCCCAGAATTATCATATTTATTCTTTAAGATTAGAATAGAAATTTTGAACATCTTCGCTGTCGTCTAACGCCTCGAATAATTTCTCGGCAGCTGCCTTGTCATTATCATCAATAGATATCTCTTCGTTTGGAATCCATTCTAAACCAGAAGAAATAATCTTTACACCCTTTTTCTCGAAAGAATTTTTTATCCCTTCCGTATCGTTTGGTTTAGCTTGGATTTCTAAAATATCATCTCTCCAGATAACATTCTCTGCCCCGAACTCTATTGCTTCAAGTTCTAGATTATCTTTATTCGCTTCAGGATTGTCTTCCAAAGAAATTCTTACAACTCCTTTTTGCTGAAATTGCCATCTTAGAGATCCTTCTTGAGCGAATTTTCCGTTTCTCTGGTTCAATATTTGTTTTATCTCAAGCATTGACCTATTCTTGTTATCTGTAATGCCTTCGATAATAATAGCGATTTTCCCTGGACCGATGGCTTCGTACAGAAATTCTTCCAATTTTGATTCATCCTGCCCTCCAGCCGCTTTCTTAACGGCTCTTTCTATCGTATCGCTAGGCATATTAAACGATTTTGCCTGTTCTATGGCTACCTTCAGTTTTGAATTTATCTCAGGATCCGTCCCTGTTTTTGCGGCAATAGAAATCATACGATTAAGCTTAGAAAATATCTTTGATCGTTTTTTATCCTCCAATCCCTTTTTGTGCTTTATCCCTGACCAATGGCTATGTCCAGACATATGTTTATTTTAATTCTTGATACTATATTTTTTTGACTTCAAATTCAAGTATAAACTAAATACGCTGATAAAAGAAGATGTTGCAATTCCCCAAAGAAATATCCTCAAGAAATTTGATGGATTCCTTTCCTTGCTTTCCTGTATTTCTACATCAGACAATACAACCTCTCTTTTTTCCAACAAAGAATTTTTCTTGCCAGGGGTTCCGTTGATCCCAGAACTTGTTTGCCAGCCATCATCGTTCCTTTCCATTGTTCTTTTAGTTTCATTATCTCCAGCCGGCCACCCCGAAGAAAAATCCTGCTCGTCAACGATGTTATTAGAAGAATCTAAAAGAGTCAAGTGATTTCCTGTGTTTCTTAAATTTCCCTTCAATATATTGTTATATTCCATTTCTCTATTCTTTGAAATTACAAAAGAAGAATCAGGATCAATAATTCCTGATAAAATAGTTTTTGTATCATCTATCATTAAAACCCAATTATTCAGGTTAACAGGGGATTGGCCCTGGTTGTATAATTCGATCCATTCATTTCTCCAGTTGTTTGAATCTCCCATCCAAGCAACTTCATTTATCAAAACAGAAGGTTCCATTGCTAGAACAAAAATCAGAGAGAGCATTATAATAATTTAGGTTTTTTCTTTAAATAATGATAGGCAGTTTCGCTGACAACCCTGCCCCTGGGAGTTCTTTTCAAAAAGCCAAGCTTTAGAAGATACGGTTCGTATATTTCCAAAAGATTAGCTTCCTCTTCAAATGCAGTAGCTGCCAGAGCTTGCAGCCCTACTGGTCCACCATTGAATTTTTGTATTATTGTTTCAAGTATTTGACGATCAGCCTGCTCTAATCCGAATTCGTCAATGCCTAAGGACTCTAATGTTTCCAGGGCAGTATTTTTATCTATCTTCTTTTTATTCTCCATTTGGGCAAAATCCCTGGATCTTTTTAATAACCTATTGGCAATTCTTGGAGTAAATCTGGAACGGCTGGAAATTGTTTTTACAGCGTCATCTTCAATATCAATTCCCAGAACAGAAGCAGAGTTTTTAATTATCTTTCCTATTTCCTCTTCATTGTAGAAATTCAATTGGAAAATTGCTCCAAACCTGCTGCGCAAAGGAGAGCTTAGCCCTGCTATTCTTGTTGTTGCTCCTATTAAAGTGAACTTAGGCAGCTTCAAATTAAGAGTTCTGGCCATAGGGCCTTTACCTATTATCAGATTAAGATGGAAATCTTCAAGAGATGGATATAGTATCTCTTCGCATATCCTGTTTAACCTATGGATTTCGTCAATGAATAGAACATCTCCCTGCTCAAGATTTGTAAGAATAGCTGCCAGATCTCCCGGCCTTTCTATGGCCGGTCCGGAAGTTACTTTAATATCCTTATCTATCTCCTGGGATATTAGATAAGCTAAGGTTGTTTTACCCAAACCAGCGCTTCCATAGAATAATAAATGCTCTGGGGGCTCATTTCTTTTCTTAGCAGCTCCTAAAATGATTTTTAGATTGGATTTTATCCTTTCTTGGCCGATATAATCATCCCAGGCCTTTGGGCGTAGGGTATTGTCTAAAAAATCATCTCTTGTCTGCAACTGCTTGACATGCATAGTAATATCTGTTATTATATAGGAAGTCCCTGATTGTAAAGGGATTTTCCTTAGAAAAGGATGGTTGAGTTTCGGCACGACCTCTCCTCAGGAAAATCCTGGTCTAGCGCTCAGCGCACAGAAATTCCAATCAGGGATCTTAAATTTTTACTCCATTGCTACTCTTTCCACCTCTTCTATTGTTGTTAAGCCGTCCAATACTTTAATAATTCCGTCCTGATACATAGAAACGAACCCCTTTCCTTTAGCCATTTTGGTGATTTCTGGAACTGAGGGGTTTTTTAATACTAAATCTTTCAAATCATTGTCCATACGTATTGCTTCAAATAGAGCGACTCTTCCTTTATAGCCGGTAAAATTGCAGGATTTGCATTTTTTTGGCTTCTTTACCATTATTTTCTTCTTTTCCACGGTTTTCCTCAATGGTTCGGGCAAGTTCTTAATAGCTTCCTTTATCTTTTCCAGTTCTTCCTCGGTTGGTTTTTCTTCCATGCCGCAGAATGGACAAACTCTTCTCACTAATCTTTGAGCTACAGCTATATTAATGGCCGGGGCTATGTTTATCACTCTAGCCCCCAGAGAAGTCAATCTTGGGATGGCGCCTGCAGCGTCATTGGTATGCAGAGTAGATAGAACTAGGTGTCCGGTAAGAGCGGATTGTATTGCTATTTCCGCTGTTTCCAGATCTCTGATTTCACCAACCAGGATTACATCGGGATCTTGTCTGACAATAGCTCTCAAGCCACTGGCAAAAGTATATCCTCTCTGGGTGTGAACTTCTGTTTGAGAAATACCATCAAGTCGGTATTCGATAGGATCTTCTATTGTTACTATCTTAATCTCCGGTTTTCTAATATAGCTTAAGAAAGCATAAAGGGTTGTAGTTTTACCAGAACCAGTGGGTCCTGTAACGATTATCATTCCATTTGGTTTTTTAATCTCATTCTGGAAAACTTCTAGAAGATCCTGTCTTAATCCTAAATCAGTTATACTTTTCAAGCTTTCAGGATTTAAGATTCTCATTACTACTGTTTCTCCATAGTCAGCAGGCAGGGAAGACGTTCTTATCTCAATTTCCTTTATTCCTCTGCTGGTGGAAATGACTATTGAAAAACTTCCATCTTGTGGTTTGTCATATATATTCAACTTTAATCCGGCCAAAAGCTTAAGTCTTGATAGGATCATTTGATATACATCCAAAGGAATATTTAAAGTATCCTGGAGCATTCCATCTAACCTGATCCTCATTTTCACATCATTTTCTGTCGGCTCCAGATGGATATCGGAAGCATTAAGATTTATTGATCCAGCCAATATTATATTAATTAAAATGCTTACGTCTTGTTGAAAGTATTCTGCAGAAACTTTCTCGAAGGCCTCAACATTGATGATTTTCTCCTTAGCAATATTAGCTATATCCTCGGGAATTTCCACTAGATCAGTAATTTTTGTCATGTTATCTTAAAGCTTTTAATAATTGATTCTGAGCTGTTTGCAGATCAACAAACGGAACGGAAAAGATGACTCTGTCTTGTTTCACGCCTCCATTAAAGTATTCAGCCACCCTTTTTGTTTTTGAATTGTCTGCTGAATACATTATACCGCCAACAGCATTTTCTGTCTTCCATAACAGGACAAAAGAGGGAAGAAAGAATTCTTCCGTGCGTAAAAAATTGACAGCAGATAATACATCAGATTTTTCCCTTATCTTATTCTTTGGAATTACAATAATGGGCATGCCTAATGTTTTATTCAGATTGATGTTGGATAAAACCAGTTCTATTATCTCTTTCTCCTTTTGATCAAAATTGGCATTTAAAAGAGAAGGGATTTTTCTAACCTCAGCTCCTTTATTCTTCAGATAGATCAAAGACCTTAAAGAATCCACAGTAATGCCCCTTCCTTTATGATAATTCAATATCCCCCAAAAAAGATTAGTTGCCATGTCCTGGTCAATGATGCTTTGGTTGATCGATTTGATCAGTTTTATCACCAATCCGGAGAAAGAAGAATTTTCTTCAACAATATTGATTTTTCCATATTCCTGATTTTTCGGATGGTTATCCAGATTTAAAATCGGCTTCTGGGAAAAGAATTTAAAATTTGTTTCATAAAAATCATCTAAGGATTCCAATGATTTTATCCCGAGAGTTATTACCAAATCTGGTTCAAACTCATGATCCTCGTCCAGATGAGAAAAATGTATATCATCAGTTTTAATATCTCCATCAGTAATAGTCAAAAAGAGTTTCAACTCCCTGGGGCTTTTTTGATAATATATATCAGAAATGATCCCCGCATCATTATTAATAGTGAGGATAAAGTTCTTTAAGTCCTTGACAGGAGAAGCTAAGATTGGAAAATGAGCAGCTATCTCTTGAGGATGGCAATTTACAATCTTCCCGATTTTCTTTAGAGTATAAAAAAGGGAAGCAGTGGCAACCAGGAAATCAAAACTATTCTTGGTCTTATCACAGACCAAGAGTATGCGAGAGCTGTTATCCAATATATGTTTAATTTCTGGTATTTCTGCCATACGCCTATTGTTAAACTACATGTTTATCATCAAAAAGTCAACCCGCCAGATTATGTCAAAAAAAATTAAAATTATATCCAAATCATCTTTACAAACTCAAGAAATCGGTAAGATAATTGCCAGAGCTTTGTCTAAAAAGTCCTTTTTTAAAAAAGCATTAGTGGTAGGACTGAAAGGAGAGCTGGGGGGCGGGAAGACTACTTTCATCCAAGGATTTGCCAAGGGATTAGATGTTAAAGAAAAGATTTTAAGCCCTACTTTTGTAATAATGAAGAATTTTTCCATTCAAACAGGGAAATTCAGAAAACTATATCATTTTGATGTATATCGCATTAGCAAGATTTCGGAATTAAAACTTCTTGAATTCAAAAATGTGCTGTCTAATCCTAAAAATATAGTTTTAATTGAATGGGTTGATTTGATTAAAAAGGCTGTTCCTAAAAGATCCATTACATTTACCTTTTCATTTATAGATGAGAATACGAGAAAAATAGTGATAGAAATACCCAATGATATTTTTAATCAATTAAAAATGTTAAAATTAGATACATATGGAAGAGAATAAAAGATTGATGGTGATAGATGGGAACGCTCTTGTTCATAGGGCATATCACGCCTTACCACCCTTGACTACTAAAAGTGGGAAATTAGTGAATGCCGTATACGGTTTTCTATTGGTGTTTTTTAGAGCGATAAAGGATTTTAAACCAGCATATATTGCCGCTACATTTGATTTGCCTGCTCCGACATTCAGGGATGGAATATATGATGGGTATAAGGCAAAAAGACCAAAAGCTCCAGATGAACTATATAATCAGCTGCCTGAGGTTAAAAAGATTCTAAAGGCCATGGGGATTAAAATATATGAGGTGGCTGGTTTTGAAGCAGACGATACGATAGGAACCATTGCCACAATGGCTCAGAAGCAACAGATATTTCCTCCCATAGAGACCATTATCGTTACAGGCGACTTAGACACCCTTCAGTTGATAGATGATAACACCAAAGTGTTTACTTTGAGAAAGGGAGTTAAAGATGCCATTTTGTATGATAGAAATTCTGTTATGGAAAGATACGGTTTAGGTCCGGAAAGGATTGTTGATTTTAAGGCCTTAAGAGGAGATCCGTCAGATAATATTCCGGGAGTAGCTGGTATAGGAGAAAAGACGGCCGCTAGTTTGATAAAAGAATTTTTGACCATAGAAAATATATATCAGGCAATAGAAAATAATACGGAAAGCTCTAAAAATATTTCTGACAAGATAAAAGAAAAATTAAGGGTCTGTAAAGAAGAAGCGTTCTTCTCAAAAGCATTAGCCGAAATTAGAAAAGACGCGCCGATAGATTTTGTTCTAGAGGATTGCCATCTAGACCATTTTGACAGGGGGAAAACAGAAGAAGTCTTGAAAGAGTTTGAATTTTTCACACTCATTAATAGATTGCCAGACATTTTCCCCAGCAATTAGTTAAAAAGAAAGTTACTTTTGTGATATGATAGTAAAATATGGCTAAAGTTAATTCTAAGAAGACAAGCATCTTTTGGAAAGTTTTTTGGGGTGTTTTGTTAATAGCCATTTTTTCTAATATTGTTTTCGCTTACATCATATACAATGCCTATGAAGGCATAATGGTTCAGATAAGACCGTTTCTTTCTCCGGAATTCTTTTCAAGCATAGAGGTCAGCATTAATTCAACATGGCTCATTGCCGCATCCTCGTTTCTTTTTGTAATAGTAATGGCCATTTTGTTTACAGTGCTATTCACTGGAAGAATTTTGAAACCTTTAAAACAATTATTAGATGTCGTTCAGGAAGTAGGAAAGGGAAATCTGGATGTTAAGGCGATAATTAAAGCAAGAGATGAAATAGGAGATTTGGCTGACGAGTTCAATCTCATGATTGATAAATTAAGGACTGCCAGAGAAGCCATTCAAGAAGAGAAGAATATCCTTGAGATCAAGGTTAGGGCCAGAACAAATGAGTTGCAGGAGTTAGCTCAGTCATTGGATGAAAAGGTCAAGGAAAGAACTAAAGAATTACAGGAAAGAATAGAAGAACTTGAGAGATTCCATCGTCTGACAGTAGGCAGAGAATTGAAGATGCTGGAACTTAAGAAAGAAAACGAAAAATTAAGAGACAAGGATAAACAATAATGGCATTCTTTAAAAAAATATTTGCCAACACAGAAGGATTAGAAACAGAAGTACATAACAAACAACAAGAGTTATTGTTTTTACAGTCAAAAATAGAAAAACTATGGGGATTCTTGCCGATAGCTGTTTGTGAGATTAATGCAGAAGGAATAATCAAAGAAGGGAATGACGAATTCTTTAAACTTTTTAATATATATAAAGAAGGGAATTATCATAAATCCCTTAGCGATTTGCTTATAGAAAAAGGATCTTTCGAGGAATTCTTAAAGAACCAGAATATTGATAATAAAGAGTTTGCATTTTACAATGCTGAGAATAAAAGAATATATGTGCAGATATATAAGACAAATATAGATAGCAGCGCTAATACATTTATCTGTTTCTACAACATATCTGATGTGAGAAATCTCAAATCAGATATGGAAGAAAAAATCAGGGTTAGAACAAAAGACATAGAGGACTCCAGAGTAGCTCTTCTTAATATGCTTGAAGATACGGAAGAAGCTAGGGCAAGAGTAGAAGAGGAAAAGGTAAAAACAGAAACTATCTTTACAAATTTCGTTGATGGCCTTTTGGTGTTCAATTTGAATCAAGAGTTGAATCTGATTAACTCCGAAGCCGAGAAGTTCTTGGATATTAAGGGAGAGAAATTCATCGGCAAGAATTTTCCTGAATTAAAAAAAGAGAAAAATCTAAAATCTCTTTTTGCGATTCTTGGCAGTGAAATGAAAGAAATGTTTCGCCAGGAGTTGATCATTTCTCCAGATTTGATTTTAGAAGTAACCTCTGTATTCATTACCGCAGGGAAGAAAAAGATATCTTTTCTCGTCATTCTACATGACGTAACCAGAGAAAGATTTATCGAGGACCTTAAAAGTCAATTTGTGACGGTGGCTGCTCATCAGCTCCGCACCCCATTGTCAATAATCAAATGGGGATTGGGTATGCTTTTGGGCGGAGACGTGGGGAAAATTTCTAAGGATCAAAAGGACCTTTTAGGCAAAACATTTCAAACAAACGAAAGAATGATTAAACTCGTTAATGATCTGTTGAATGTTTCCAAGATTGAAGAAGGGAAATATCTCTATCAACCAAAAACAGTAGATATGGAAGATTTGGTCAGACAAATCTGTGCGTCTTCTCAAGATATAGTTGAGAAGAGGAAAATCAATCTTACTATTGAGATAGAGGATAGCGGTCTTAAAAAAACCATTAAAGCGGATGAGGAAAAAATGGCTTTGGCGATAAAGAACCTGCTAGATAACGCTATCAATTACACAGAGGCCAAAGGGAAGATCACTATTAAAATGACTAAAGAAAAGGATAAAATTAATTTGTCCATTTCAGATACGGGAGTCGGTATCCCGGAAAAACAACAAGATAGAGTATTCTCCAAATTCTTCAGAGGGTCTAACGTGGTAAAAATGGAAACAGACGGTACTGGTTTAGGCCTTTTCATCGCTAAAAATATCATTGAGGCGCATAATGGAAAAATATCCTTTAAGTCAAAGGAAGGAGAAGGAACAACATTTTTCATTGTCTTGCCTGCTGCTGACTGAGTGATATAATAAATATATGGCAAAGAAGATACTAATAATAGAAGACGAAGAACTATTATCAGAATTATTAAGGAAAAAATTCTTAGGTTTGGGATTTGATGTTTTTATCGCCGAAGATGGAGAAAAAGGAGTTCAATCAATAAGAGAAGTAAATCCAGATTTGGTTCTATTAGACATCATCATGCCAAAAATGAGTGGGTTTGAAGTTCTCAAAATTGTAAGACAGGATCCAGTGATTGCTAATACTAAAATCATGGTAATTTCTAATTCTGGCCAACCGGTAGAATTGGATAAAGCCAAGGCGCTAGGGGCCGTAGATTGGCTAATCAAAACAGAATTTGACCCTAATGAAGTAGTGCAAAAGGCTATGAATCTAATCGGTCCAGCTAATTAATCTAATTTAAATAAAAATATGGCTTCAAAAATACTTATCGTAGAAGATGACAAATTCCTTAGAGAACTAATCTCCCGAAAATTAGTAAAAGAAGGATATGATATTGCCGAGGCAATAGATGGAGAGGAGGGCATTAAGAAATCAGAGGAATTCATGCCGGAACTGATCTTACTTGATCTAATCCTTCCTGGTATTGATGGTTTTGGAACTCTAGAGAAGGTCAAAGAGAATCCTAAAACAATGAATATCCCTGTTGTCATCCTTTCTAACCTTGGACAGAAAGATGAAGTGGAAAGAGGCCTAAAGCTGGGAGCCATTGATTTCTTGATTAAGGCCCATTTCACACCAGAAGAGATAGTAGAAAAAATCAGATTAGTATTGGCTAAAAAATAATCTGGGCAAAAATATGCCCGAATTACCAGAAGTAGAAACTATTGTCAGAGAATTAAAGGAAAAAGTCCTTAAAAGGACTTTTCTTGATGTTTGGATAGATGCTCCGAAATTGATTAAAAAACCGAAGAGGTCGGCTCAGTTTAAAAAACTGCTCATCGGGAGAAAGATCACAGGCATATCCAGAATGGGAAAGATAATAGTTTTTCATCTTTCGGGGAGTAAAATAATGTTTGTACATCAAAAAATGACCGGTCATTTTCTTCTAGGAAAATGGTCTAAGAATGACAAAGAGATTATTTCTAAAGAGAAAGGATTTTTGCAAGATTCGGCAAATAAATATATCCACATCATTTTCTACCTAGACGGCAAAAAGGAATTGGCCTTTTCTGATTTAAGAAAGTTTGCAAGGATAGAACTCTTAGATGACAAAGATTTTGAAAAATTCAAAAAAGAATTGAATCTTGGCCCTGACCCTTTGGAAAAAGGATTCTCCTTGTCCCAATTTTCTAGAATCATTACCGGTCAAAAAGGGAAGATAAAACAGGCGTTGATGAATCAGGAGATAATTTCCGGGATAGGGAACATATATTCTGATGAGATTTTGTTTGAATCTAAAGTCAATCCTTTCA
Source organism: uncultured Candidatus Saccharibacteria bacterium (assembly GCA_964616145.1). Lineage (GTDB taxonomy): Bacteria > Patescibacteriota > Minisyncoccia > Minisyncoccales > PEYH01 > JAQTNP01. The sequence goes on from CAZTRD010000001.1 coordinate 49,545, forward strand.
GGTCCGCTGATAGTTTAAGCAAGCAAGAATTGCAAAAACTCTATCTTGCTATTAAAATGATTCTGAAAAGATCAATTGAAGTTGGCGGAGATAGCGTCTCTGATTACAGAAGGACAGACGGTTCTTTGGGAGGATTTGATAAATTAAGCAAGGTCTATGGCAGAGAGGGAGAAAAATGCTCTCGTTGCAAGTCAGCCATACAAAGAAAAAAAATAGGAGGCAGATCCGCTCATTTTTGCCCTAAATGCCAAATTTAAGAAAATGATGAACATTATCCTAATCCATGGTAAGAATAATATTTTCTCCAAAGAAAAGTTGGAGGAAATATTAAAAGAAAGAAAACAATTCTTTTCTGAAGATTTCGTTGTTTTTGATTTTTCAGAGGAGAATTGCGATTTCTATTCTGTTAAATCAGAGATTTCCAACGAATCAATGTTTTTTAAAAAAAGAGTCGTAGTCCTTAAATCCGCTTTTTCAGATAAATCATTTAAAGAAACATTTTTAGAGAAAAAGGATTTTCTAGAGAAAAACAATGGTTTGATTATATTTTTTGAAGAAGATAGTATTTCTAAGATTGATACATTATATAAATTGATTAAGAAACAAGGGCATATATATGAGTTTGACGAGATGGATGCAGTTAAAATCAAATCATTTGTTAACAGGAAATTAAAAGATAATGGTTTTAAGATAGAACCAACGGCGCTTACGCTTTTAAACAATTCCGTTAACAAGGATCTTTGGAGATTAAGACATGAGTTAGAAAAATTGATGGCTTTTAAGGTAAAGGAAAAATTCATTAGCAAGAAAGACGTAGAAGATTTGATTAAGCCGGAGATAGAAAACGATATTTTCAAAACAATTGACGCAATTGCCAAGAAGGACAAGAAAGGGGCTTTAAGAATGATACACTCTCACCTTGAGAAAGGAGATTCTGCCCCCTATGTTTTTTCAATGATAGCTTTTCAATTCAGAAATATGCTTATCATTAAGAATACCTTAGAAAAACACCCGGATTTTAATCAGTTTCAATTAAAAAAAGAGTTAAAGGGAATTAATCCTTTTGTAATTCAAAAGAGTCTTTGGCTAATAAAGAATTTCAGTCTGTCTCAATTAGAGAAAATATATAAAAAGATATTCCAAATGGATATCTCTGTTAAATCTGGAAAATTAGATCAAGAAGAAGCAATAGAAATGCTACTTCTTGATATTTGAGAGTTTTGTTCTGCGAGATTTTATTCTTGCGGCTCTATTTCTCTTTATCACGCCTGCCTTAGCAGCCTTATCAGCTGCTTTATATAATTTTGGATAAAGTTTTTTAGCCTCGTCTGTTTTGCCGGCAATGATAAGTTTCTTAATCTCTTTATCAACTGATTTGAGATTGTTCTTATACTTTAAATTATTCTTTTTTCTTCTATCATTCTGGCGCAAGGCCTTTTTTGCTGCGTGGGTTATTGCCATATTCTTGTTTATTACGAATGTTTGAATTTAACACGAACAGAGATTTTTTGCAAGTTTTTTATGTTATTGAACAATCCCAAATTTAAGATTAGAATGAGAAAAAACATGATAAACTACATTTCAGGTAATATTTTGGAAAAAACAGATACCTGGGCAACAATAGAAAACCAGGGAGTCGGTTTTAAAATATTCCTATCCCTAAAGGATTTAAATAGCATCAAAATTGGGGATAATGTAAAACTTTTCTGCAAGTTTTTTTTGAGAAACGAAAACCCGGAGTTATACGGATTTCTAGATAAAGAACAATTGAAAGTATTTGAGATGTTAGAAAAAATATCAGGGATTGGACCAAAAGCAGCAATGCTGATTGCTCCTCTTGGGAGCTTTGAGCAATTGAAGAAGGCTGTAGAATCCCAGGATTACGGATATTTTAAAAATATTAAAGGGATTGGAACCAAAAAAATACAAAAGATTATCCTAGAAATCAGCGGAGAAATCAGGAAGATTAATACTGATGATAGCATTGATGAAGCTGCTAGTGCTTTAATGAATCTTGGTTTTTCATCTGTTAATGCCAAACAAGCATTAAAAGGAGTAGACAGCAATCTTGGTTTGGAGGAAAGAATTAAACAGGCATTAAGGATATTAGGGAAATGATAAAGGCAATAGTTAAAAAAATTACCCCTAGGTTTGTTTTAAAAACCTATCACTACTGCTGGGCGTTTTTTTCCGCTCTTTTCTATCTTTTTCCTTCCAGAAAGATGATAATCATAGGGATAACCGGAACTAATGGTAAGTCTACCACGGTAGACATGGTTTCTAAGATTTTGATAGCTGCAGGATACAAAACAGCATCTTTATCATCCTTAAGATTCCAGATAAATGATAGAATCTGGCAGAATAGGCTAAAAATGACAATGCCCGGGCGTTTTGCCATACAGAAATTCTTGCATCAGGCAAAAAAGAATCGATGTAAGTATGTTGTTTTGGAAACAACATCAGAGGGGATAAAGCAACATAGGCATAAATTCATTGATTATGATGTGGCAGTTATCACTAACTTAAAACCGGAACACATAGAATCACACGGATCTTTTGAGAATTACAAAACAGCAAAAGGAAAGCTTTTTCAATCGCTTTCTAAAACTAAAAAGAAAAAAGGAGTTGATAAGATATCAGTTGTTAATCTTGACGATGAAAATGCAAAATACTTTTTGCACTTTAAAGCTGATAAAAAATGGGGCTATGGATTGAAGGATTCTTTAATAGAAGCAGATGAGAAATTGATTGCCAAGAATATCAATACTATTTACCCCCAGACCAAATTCTTTTTAAATAACAAAGAAATTGTAATAAATTTCCTTGGAGAATTTAACGTCTTAAACACGTTAGCCGCTATTTCCGTCTGCCTGTCCCAGGGAATTGATTTAGATCTAATCATCAAGGTCTTAAAAAACATCGAGGGAGTATCTGGAAGGATGGAAGCAGTTTCTAAAGAACCCCTTGTATTTGTTGATTTCGCTCATACCCCAGACGCTCTGGAAGCGATTCATAGGGCAATTAAGCCGTTGAAAAGAGGTAACGTAATATGCGTTCTAGGGTCTTGCGGAGGAGGAAGAGATAAATGGAAAAGGCCGGAAATGGGAAGAATCTCAAATCAGAATTGTGATAGGATAATTCTTACAAACGAAGATCCGTATGATGAAAATCCCGAATCAATTCTAGATCAAATAGAAAAAGGGATTGATTCAAAAGAAAAACTGGAGAGGATTTTAGACAGGAAAGAAGCTATTAAAAGGGCCTTGCAAATAGCTAAAAATGAGGATATAGTTTTGATTACAGGGAAAGGTAGCGAGCCATTAATGTGTCTGGCTAACGGTCAGAAGATTCCCTGGGATGATAGGGAAATAGTCAGGCAAGAATTAAATAAAATACATGAAAACAAAAGAAATATTTGATTTAGCCATCAAAATGGGCAGGGAAGCAGATTTAAGAGGGCAAGAGGAGATTAAAAAGGATCTGGTTTTTAAGCAAAAGAAATTTGATGAGTTAAAGGAAAAAGACAAGGAGATTTTTGATAAAGAATCTCTGACTAATCCGTATTCAGACAGCAGGATTTTAAATATCAGTGATGATAGAGAAATCAAAAGGATTTTAATAGGGATAGATATCGAGCCCTGCGAGTTAGTTATGGCTCAACAAATGGGTAATATTGACTTAGTCATTTCCCATCACCCCTTAGGAATGGCTTTAGTTAATCTTCATGAAGTTATGGATATGCAATGCGATATTCTGCATCAGTTCGGAGTGCCGATAAACATAGCAGAGAAATTGACTAGAACAAAAATATCAGAAGTGGCCAGGGGTTTGAATAAAGTGAATTATTCCAGGACCGTTGATGCGGCGAAGATATTGAATTTAAACCTGATTTGCATTCATACTCCCTGCGATAATTTGGCAGCAGATTTTCTAACCCAAAAAATTAATTCGGTCAAACCAGAAAGAATCTCTGATTTATTAGACTTGTTAATGGATCTGCCTGAATACAAAGAAGCGGCTAAAAATGGAGCAGGCCCTAAGATCTTTGTAGGCAATCCGGAAAATAGATGTGGCAAGATAGTATTATCAGAGATTACTGGAGGGACAGAGGGCTCCCCAAAAATATATGAAAAAATGTCTCAGGTAGGCATAGGGACGGTAGTGGGAATGCATATTTCTGAGGAAAACAAACAGGAAGCAGAAAATGCCTTGATTAATGTGATAATAGCAGGGCACATGTCCTCCGACTCTTTAGGCATTAATCTGTTTTTGGATCAGTTGGATAAAAAAGGAATAGATATAATTCCATGTTCTGGATTAACCAGATTTTCCAGGAATTAATTTATGGAACAAAGGCCAGATAGCAAAAAAACAACATTTCTTTTTTGGGAAGTAATTTTTTCTATTCTAATATTTGCTTTAGGCATTTTTGCCTCGTATCGGTTTTATATATTTTTAGGAGATAACAAAGAAATTCTGCCAGAATCAACTTTTATTGAATTCTTATCGCTGTTCGCATTAGGAACAATAGCAGTTATTATTTTGAATTTTTTCTTAAGAAAGAAAAAAAACCTAAGAAAGAATTTTTATAAAATTGTATTTTTTGTAGCCAATATATATGGAGCTCTTACAATATTACCGGTTATCTTTACTTTATTTTTTATCCCTCCGTTATGGGGGAATATAATAACTATTATTTTAGTCATAGTATTATTCTTTAAATGGCACAGAAAACCACTCATATGGAACCATGATCTTTTGATGATTTTGGGATTAGCAGGAACAGGGGGAATGATTGGATTGGAATTGCGAAGGCCGGAGTTGGTAGCAGCCCTATTAGCAATCCTAACCATTTACGATTTTATTGCCGTGTATATGACAAGGCATATGGTTAAAATGACAGAAGCGATGATTGAAACTCAGACAATAATCGGTTTAGTTATTCCCTCCAAAACAAAAGAATTCAAAGAAATGGTTCCCAATAGCGAAACAAGAAAAAGATTTGTTATCTTGGGAGGAGGGGATTTGGCAATTCCTTTGATGCTGGCCACTTCTTTCATTCCATTTGGGATACAAAAGAGCATCATTGTAGCTATTTTTGCTTTAATAGGGATGGCTTTGAGTGTTTGGTTGTTTTATTCCCAAAAAGAAAAACAGGCCATTCCTGCTTTGCCCGCAATATCCTTTTTGTCTCTGATTGGTTGCGTAATAGCTATAATCTCTTAACCATATAGGTATCTTTTAAGCTATATCCTTGTTTTCTGTAATAATCTCTGACCCCTATCCCGGAAATTACGGAAATATGCTTTAAGCCAAAATTCTCCTTGGCTATTTTTTCTGCAATAGAGATTAATTGTTTCCCAAGTCCTTTGTGTTGGACCGATATCCCTTTATCTCCTATGGCCGTGAGTTGTCCATAGGTGTGAACCTCTCTGATAATAGCCGATTTTTTATCAGAATTAATTCTTAATCTTAATAAGCTGAAAAGTTTTGTTCTATCTTTATTTTCAAAACTTAGAAATATCTCTTTGCCTTCAGAGGCAGGATATACTTCTTTAAAGAGTATTGGTTTTCCCTTGATTATTCCGGATTTAATTTCTCTGCATCTTATACATTTGCATTTCCAACCCTCTTGTTTTTGGATTGCAGAAAGATTCTGCCTGATACTGGATATTTTAGCTCCACCTTCGATAACATAATTGGAAGGGATATCCCTGATTATCCTTTGAATACGGCAATAATATGGAACAATCTTTTTAATTTCTGATAAAACATGAAGCAATTGTTTTAATGTATAGGGCTTATATACCCCCTTTTGATAATATTTAAAAAGCTTGGCTTCTTTTAAGAGGGCGCAAGGATATATTTTTAAATAATCAGGTTGGAAATCTTCATTTTTAAATATTTCTTTAAACATTTCTATATCCTTTTTAGGAGAAGATCCTAAAAGATTCGGCATCATTTGGTAGCAGATTTTAAGTCCAGCGTCCTTCAACAATTTAGTTGCTTTTATGATATCTTTTACTTCATGGCCTCTGTTGTTTGCTTTTAAAACATCGTTATATGTGTTTTGAATTCCAAGCTCCACCATAGTTATCCCAAAACTTCTCAATCTTCTTATTTCTTCTTTGTTGATATAGTCAGGCCTGGTTTCTATCATTATCCCTATTATTCTATGTTTGGCTTTCTCATTTTCTTTTTGTAAAGATTCCAAGGTTGTAGATTTAGATTTTCTGCTCTTATATTCATTTGCTGCTTTGAAACATTGCCTGATAAACCAAGATTGATAATTTTTGGGATAATATGACCAAGTAGCTCCGATTATTCTTAAATCTATTTTATCCGTAGGGTGACCGTTTTGCTCTAAAACATCAATTCTTGCCTGTACCTGTTTGTATGGGTGGTAATCTAAGGAAATGGCCCTGCTTACAGCTGGTTCTTCTCTTATATAGCTCTTGGGGACATTTTTCTGTGTCGGGCAGAAAATGCACCTTCCAGGGCAAGGATAGGGCTTGGTTAAAACAGAAACAACAACTATCCCGGATAACGATCTGACCTCTTTTACTCTCAAAATCTTTTCTATTTCCTCGGATTTTCTCATCCTTCCAGAAGAAACAAGTTCGTGATAAGCTTTGAGTAGCAGATTATTAGACGGGATGAAGACTTTCGTTCCCTTGGTTGATTGTCTTTTCAGGCTGTCTAATATAAAACGAGATTTCTTTTTAGAATCTAAAAGGTTTGAAATAATTTGTTTTTCTCTTTCTAAAGACATGGATTCATCATACGCTACCTTCTTATTAAACAAAAACAGGGATGATTACAATAGGATAGCTACTTCTTTTGATGGAAAAAGAAACTATATCCCCTTAGATTTCAAATATTTGAAACAATATATTAAAGAAAATGAAAAGATTTTAGATCTAGGCTGTGGGAATGGAAGATTCAGCGAATTGGTTTCTGATTCCTCATATATTGGAGCAGATATTTCAAAAGGAGAATTAAAAATTGCCAAGGATAGATATCCGTATAAATCATTTATTTTGATTGAAAACCAATTGTCTTTTCCTTTCTTGGATGATTCTTTTGATAAGGTTTTCTGCCTTTCTGTCTTGCATCATATTCCGTCATTGAAATTCCGCCAGGATTTTATCAAAGAAATCAAAAGAATTCTTAAGCCGGGAGGAACCCTGATTTTGACGGTCTGGAATTTAAAAAACGCCAAAAAGGTAAACAAACTATTATTTAAATATTTTTTCCTCAAACTAATCGGGAAATCTAAATTGGGCTTCAAAGACATTTTCTATCCGTGGAAGGATTCTAATGGAAATATTTTAGCTCAAAGATACATTCACACCTTTTCATTAAAAGAATTAAGAAAACTTGTTAATTTTTCAGGATTAGAGATATTAGAATCAAAAATATTAGACAGATCCAAGAAAGGAAGTAATATATTAATAGTTTGTAAGAAGTGCTCGTAGTTTAATGGATAAAACACTGGCCTCCGGAGCCGGGGACTGCTGGTTCGACTCCAGCCGAGCACACAAAAAACCACCGCCTCGCAGCGATTTTTGGTTGATATTTTTATTGCTCGTGTTATATTAAAACTAGTACAAAAAACTTCTCCCTAACCAGGGAAAGGGGGTGATTCAGAATTGGTGAGAGCAAGAACGGGAAAAAGGTGTTGGTGGTTGAGGCGGCAGCGAAGAAGATATATCACCTATCTCTTCCCTTGCCACCTCTCGGCTCTTGAGCAGATCGCCAGATTACAGGGAACTACGGTCGCTGATCTACTGGCCCGATCCCTCGACGAGTATCTGGTTGAGACAGGAGTACACGATGGACCCAACAGGGGCAAGGAGAAGTAGAGTAGACACAGGGGGTGGTGACGTTAAAGACTGATCCACCCCATTTTCACCTCCCCATTTTATCCTAATAGTAATCGGTATTTCGCTTATAGCATGATCAGTTTAGAAAAACTGCAACAAGAGTTATCTGATCAGAAACCCTACAGATTAAAACAGGCATATAAAGCTGTTTTCAAGGATTTAATTTCTGATTGGCAAGAAGCTACTGTTTTTCCCATAGAATTAAGGGAAGAATTAAATAAAGAATGTCCTTTGACTATCAGATCAGGGGAAGTTTTAAAAGATAAAGATACGATAAAGGCAAAAATTATCCTTTATGATGATTTAGCCATAGAAACAGTATTAATGGAAAATACGAGAGGAAGGAATACTATTTGTGTATCTTCCCAGGTAGGTTGCCCAATGGGTTGCCTTTTCTGCGCTACCGGGACAATGGGACTTAAAAGAAACCTTTCTTTTTCTGAAATAGTCAATCAGATAATATTTTTTGCCAGAATGGGAAAGAATATAGATAATATAGTATTTATGGGAATGGGAGAACCATTCCTTAACTACGATGAAGTTATAAAGGCAATTAAAATATTAAATGATAAAGATGGATTCAATATAGGAATCAGGCATATTTCTGTATCTACCATAGGCATACCAGAAATGATCGAAAGGTTTAGTGATGAGAATATGCAAATCAACTTGGCGATTTCTTTACATGCCCCAAATGATAAGCTGAGATCATATTTAATGCCGGCTAATATCGGGTTAGAAAAACTATTTAAATCTGTTGATTCATATATCCAAAAAACCAATAGAAAGGTAATGTTTGAATATCTTTTAATAGATGGGATTAACGATACCAAAGAATGCGCCCAAGAATTGGCAGATTTGATGAAAAAACCATTATATTTCCTTAATTTAATAGAATATAATCCTACAGGTACCGAATTTAAACCATCTTCAGAAAAAAACAAAAAGATTTTTAAGGATATTTTAATCAAAAACAAAATACAATTTACCGAGAGATATAGGTTTGGACAGGATATAAAAGCTGCTTGTGGACAACTAGTAGCAAAATAGCATTGGTTTTGTGATAAAATGATCTAAAGGTCATAAATAACTTTTGTTATCTCTATGGTTACAAAAAAGAAGAAAAAAACCAAAAAAGTAGCTAAAAAACCTGCTAAGAAAAAAGTTGCCAAGAAAAAGATTGCAAAAAAGAGAATTATCAAGAAGAAGATTAAGAAAGCAACTCGCCAGAAGAAAATCGTAAAATCCATAAAGATTAAAGAATCGGAAGGGAAATTAATAGGGAGAGTGGTCCATTTCTTTGATCATATTGGGGTTGCCGTAATAAAGCTTAATTCTGGATTATCTGCAAAGGATAAAATACAGATAGTCGGGGGAGATATTGATTTTAAGCAAGAAGTTAAATCAATGCAGATAGAGCATAGGGGCATAAAGAAAGCTAAGGCGAAAGACGAAATCGGTTTAAAAGTCAGCAAAAAAGTCAGACCGGGCTACAGGGTTTTTAAAATTTAGCGATACAAAATGCACATAATATTAGAATATCTTCACATAGAAGCTATTTTGCAAATTATATTAGCTGCTCTTTTAGGAGCGGTAATTGGATTAGAAAGAGAAAGGTGGAAAAAAGACGCTGGCTTTAGGACCTATACCCTTATCTGCATAGGATCTGCGTTGTTTGCCATGATTTGTGTTTATAGCATTGATTTGTTCCCCGCAATGTCTTTTCAGCCGATCAATGCGGTTGCAATAGGAATAGGGTTTTTGGGAAGCGGATTGATATTGACAAAAAAGGGTCACATAGAAGGATTAACAACAGCAGTAAGCGCTTGGACTGCTTCAGCAATAGGAGTAGCTGTTGGGTTTAGATTATATGCCATGGCCTTTTTCGCAACGTTAGCTTGTTTTGTAGTTTTAAGGGTCTTGAGAAACATTGAAGAAAAATATTTAGATTAATTCTTAAATGACACCGTTTTTGAAAGCTTTGGCGATTTTAATTGCTACTATTATCGGAGTAGGAATTTTTGGTTTACCTTTCGTGGCATCCAGGGCTGGTTTTATTCTTTTTGCAATATACATGCTGGTTATCTTGGGAATAGCTATTATTTCCCATTTAATGTATGCCAAGGTTTGTCTTAATACGCCAGGAAAAAAACGCTTTCCCGGGTATGTTAAACAATATATTGGTCCTAGGGCGGCAAAATTCTCAATGGTTTCAATGTGTATTGGAATGTATGGAGCTCAATTGGCTTATCTTATTGTCGGAGGACAATTCTTTTATAATCTTTTATCCCCCTATTTTGGAGGAAACATCCTGCTCTATACATTTATATATTTCATTCTTGCCTCAGCATTGATTTATACAGGGATAAAAGGAATATCAGTCGTAGAATTTTTTGTTGTTATCTTATTTGCCATAATCATTATTGCTTTTGCGGTGAGGTTGTTGCCATTGGTTGAAGTCAATAATCTATCCCTTATCAACACTAAAGCCGTATTTCTGCCATATGGAATAGTTTTGTTTGCCTTATGGGGTTCTTCTATTATTCCGGAGATGAAGGAACTATTGGAAAAGAAAAAAAAGTCATTGAATAAGGCAATAGTCATTGGATTGATATGGGCTGCCGCATTATATCTTATATTCTCTGGTGCGGTTGTGGGTTTTTGCGGGAACGATACAGGCAGCGAAGCATTTTCTTGCTTAAACACCAAATTGGGAGGAGGGATAGCTCAGATCGGATATCTTTTAGGAGCTATTACTTGCTTTAGCTCCTTTATCCTTTTAGGCCTTACTGTTAAAAAGAGCTTTCACTATGATTACAAATGGCCTAAGCATATTGCCTGGGCCATTGCCTCAATTGTTCCATTCTTGCTATACTTTGCTGGGTTAAAAAACTACATTAATATTATTGGAATGACCGGAGCTGTAACTATCGGGATAGAAGGCGTTCTCTCCTTTTTTCTTTTCAAGAAATTGCAAGAAAAACTTTCCCAAAAAGTTATGTTCTGGCATTACATTCCTTTGATAGTTTTGATAGCCGGTCTATTTTTGGAAATTTCTAATTTCTTTTTCAGAAAATGAAAAAATATCTAATAATAATTCCAATATCAATTATTCTGTTGGTGTTTTTCTCATGGGCTCTGTTAGAACCGTATTCCATCCAGACAGAATCCATAGAGATTGAGTTAAACAATCTTTCTTTGGAAGCCAGTCAGTTAAAGATAGTTCAGGTCTCAGATATTCATTTCAAAGGTTTTACAACCATACCAAGAAAGATTTCCGAAGAATTGATCAGATTAAAACCAGATTATCTGTTTATCACAGGAGATATAGTAAACTGGGATTTAAAGAAGTTAGATGATTTAAAAGAATTCCTTGTGAAAATATCGGCAATCAAAGACATGGAAATATTCGGAGTTTTTGGAAATCATGAGTATTTAAGCAAGAAATTCCCGTCCATTGAAAAAATATTAAATGAATCGGAAATATACTTCTTGCACAACGAATCAGTTCTCTTAAAAGAAGGGATAAATCTTGTTGGGGTAGATGACCCGCATCTTGATCTTGATAATCTTTCAGAAGCTTCCAAAAACATTGATCTAAACCTTCCGACAATCATTCTTGCGCATTCTCCGGAAATATTTGGAGAAGTTTTGATTGAAAACAGTTTGACGTTAGTGGGCCACACCCACGGAGGACAATTAAATATTCCTTTTGTTAGGAATATTTTGTTTTTAAAGAAAGGAAATAGGACATACAAAAGCGGACTATTTAAAGAGGACCGAAGGTATTTGTATATAAATAGAGGGGTTGGAACAACCTTTCTTCCGATGCGCCTTAATGCTCCTCCGGAAATTACAATTATTTCTCTGATCGGGGCAAAGTGAGGCCTTGACACCATGTTTTAAGGGGGTAAACTGAGAAATTATGGATCAAGGCAAGGTATATCTTACAAAAGAAGGGCATGAAAAATTTGAACACGAATTGGAAAATTTAAGGAAAGAATTGGAAGAAAAAATCAGAGAAGAAATGCCCTCTACCGCATCTAGCGAGCCTGATGAAGAATACATTTCTTTTCAGGAGAGTTTGGGTCAATTAAGATCTAGAGTAAAGGAATTAGAAACCGTTTTGAGCAATTGCGAGATAATGGATTACAACCCGAAAGATCATTGCCAGATAGTCAGGGTTGGATGCAGGGTAGAAATGGAACACAATGGACAAAGAGAGGAGGTGATAATAGTAGGATCATTGGAGGCAAATCCTGATTTAAAAAAGATCAGCAATGAATCTCCTATTGGCCGTGCCCTTATCGGCCACAGATCAGGAGATGAGATTCAGATAAAGGCCAGGACAATACAAACATTCAGAATCAGAAGAATAACTTACGGAGTTTAATTAAAAGGGGCCATTGGCCCCTTTTAAGTTTGATACTATACTGAAAAGAATAATATGTATAACCAAGACCTAGCTAATATCTTTTACGAGATAGCTTTCCTTTTAGAAATGGATGGCGTTCCTTTTAAACCTGCTGCCTATGAAAAAGCCGCTATCGTTTTAGAGACGCTGGAGGAGGATATAGAAAAGATATATCAAGATAAAGGAATAAAAGGATTTGAAGCAATGCCTGGAATTGGAAGAGGCATAGCTCAAAGGATGGAAGAATATATCAAGACAGGAAAAATTTCTTTTTACCAATATCTCAAGAAAAAAATGCCGATAGATATAGGAGTTTTAGATTCTATTGAAGGCATGGGTCCAAGAAAGATAAAGGTGTTGTATGACAAATTAGGGATTAAAAATGTTAAAGATTTAGAGAAAGCTGCCAAGAATCATGAAATAGCTAAACTATTCGGTTTTGGCCATAAAACAGAAGGAAATATCCTTCAAGGGATTGAATTCTTAAAGAGAAACAAAGGAAGATTTCTCTTTTCCGATGCCATTGCTATAGCTGAGAATGTAAAACAAGCTCTTGCTAAGTTAAAATTAGTTAAGAAGATAGAAATAGCAGGATCATTAAGAAGAGGAAAAGAAACTATTGGAGATATAGATTTTCTGGCTATCGGCAATAACCATGAAAAGATAATGGATGCTTTTGTTAATCTTTCCGGAGTTGCAAAAGTTTGGGCTAAAGGAAGCACAAAATCATCAGTCAGATTTAAGAACGGAATTGATGCTGATTTAAGAATAGTTCCGGAAAAATCTTTTGGATCTGCTTTGCAATATTTTACCGGCTCAAAAGAACATAATATTGCTTTGAGAAAAATAGCGATAGATAAAAAGATGAAATTAAATGAATACGGACTATTTAAAGGTTCAAAAATGATTGGCGGGTCAAATGAGGAAAAGATATATGAAATTCTTGGATTGGATTGGGTTAGTCCGGAATTAAGGGAAGACAAGGAAGAAATAGAAGCAGGATTGAAACATAGGCTTCCAAAATTAATACAAGAAAAAGACATTAAAGGGGATTTACATTGTCATTCTGCCTGGAATGGAGGTAAAAATTCTTTGGAAGAATTAGCCAAAGAAGGAATTAAAAGAGGATATCAGTATTTAGGAATATCAGACCACACCAGATCTTTGAGGATAGAGAACGGCCTGGAAGAAAAAGACATACTTTTGCAGATTAGGGAGATAGATAGAATTAACAAATCATTGGTTAAGAAAAGAATCAAATTCAGACTGCTTAAAGGAGCAGAAGTGAATATATTAAAAGATGGAACATTGGATATATCAGACAAGGTATTGTCTAAACTAGATTATGCCATTGGAGGAATTCATTCCGGCTTTAAGATGAAAGAGTCGGAGAATACCCAGAGATTAATTAAAGCAATGCAGAATCCATATATCAGCATCATCTCTCATCCTACGGGAAGGATTATCAAAAGAAGAGATGAGTATAGTATAGATTTGAATAAGGTTCTGGCCACAGCTAAAGAAACTAAAACCATTCTGGAAATCAATTCCTGCCCAGATAGGTTGGATTTAAAAGATGTTAATATTAGAAAAGCAAAAGATCTGGGGATTGGCATGATAATCAACTCTGATGCCCATGAAATGGAGCAATTGGATAATATAGGATTTGGAGTAACTCAAGCTAGGAGAGGATGGGCCGAGAAGAAAGATATAGTTAACTGCTTGAATATTGAGAAATTATTGGTAAGATTAAAAGAAAAAACAAAATCATGAAGATTAAAGAGATAAAAGTGGATCAGGATCTGTGTATTGGCTGCGGCAGTTGCGAAGCATTTGCTCCGAAAGCCTTTGAGTTAAGGAATGGTAAGTCTTTTGTGAAAGAAGGATGGGAAAAAGAAAATGAGGAGAATGTAAAAACAGCTCAAAGTTCTTGTCCTGTGTCAGCCATTATCATTATTGAAGAATAATCATGCCTAGAGAAAAATCAGCAGGAGCAGTAGTAATTCATAAAGGAAAGCAGATCGAATATCTGCTTCTTTTGTATCCTGGTCTAGCTAGCAAGCATAAGAGCTATTGGGATTTTCCCAAAGGGCACATTGAGAAAGGGGAATCAGAACAGGATACTATCATTAGAGAGATAAAAGAAGAAACAGGACTAGTTGGTTTAAAAATATTTCCCGAATTCAGGAAATCAATTAAATACTATTTTCAAAAAGAAGGTAAAACTATTTTTAAAACAGTTGCGTTCTATCTTGCAGAATCTAAAACTAAAAACGTAACTATTTCTCCGGAACATCTTGATTACATCTGGCTCTCTTACAGACAGGCCTTAGATGCAATGAAGCATATAAATGCCAAGAGGGTTTTAAAAAGAGCTAATGGGTATATTTCTATGATAAATTTAAAATAGTGCCTTGTGTAAAGACAAAAAGGGTGATAAAATTAAAAATTATTTACGATAAACTTATGCCCAAATTACTTATGCCGAAACTTAAAAATAGATTAATGTTTCTTGGTATATGCGTTATCGTGTTAGCAATATGCTTATTTTTTATTTTCACGAGTATATGTAAAGATGGGAAGTGTAGTCTAGGAAATGCTACTATTGTTCCAACATTCCAGATATCTGTAATGAAGGATGGTTCTGGGAATGGAACTTTTTACGGTATTGTCAAAGGAAAAAAAGTATTTACTTGCGATGAAAATTGTTTCAGTATTCAGTATTATTCTGCTCCAAAGGGAACAGTGATAACTATTTATGCAATTCCAGACAAAGAATCGGCCTTCGTTGGATGGACGGGCAGAGGATGCTCTGGAAAAAAATCTCCATGTTCTCTTAAAGTTGATAGCGCTAAAGGTGTTCGTTCGAGGTTCGATATCGTACAAGAAGTTACCCTTAGTGTTTTGAAGGATGGGTTAGGTAACGGTTCTTTTTATGGAATTGTTGGTACTAAAAAAGTATTTACTTGCGATGAAAATTGTGCTGATGCGTGGTATGACGCTCCTCAGGGAACTATTGTAAAGATCTATGCTAAACCAGACAAAGAATCGGTATTCACTGGATGGACAGGGAGGGGATGCTCTGGCAAGAAAACTCCCTGTGTGCTTACCATGGATTATGACAAAGGTGTTCGTCCGAGGTTCGATATCGTACAAGAAGTTACCCTTAGTGTTTTGAAGGATGGGTTAGGTAACGGTTCTTTTTATGGAATTGTTGGTACTAAAAAAGTATTTACTTGCGATGAAAATTGTGCTGATGCGTGGTATGACGCTCCTCAGGGAACTATTGTAAAGATCTATGCTAAACCAGACAAAGAATCGGTATTCACTGGATGGACAGGGAGGGGATGCTCTGGCAAGAAAACTCCCTGTGTGCTTACCATGGATTATGACAAAGGTGTTCGTCCGAGGTTCGATTTGAAGAATTAAAACTTAGTCAATAAAAAGACTTAAAAACAACCCACTATGGTTGTTTTTAAATTAAAACTAACATCTACTTCATCCCTACAGTTTTTAATATCTCTTGAAACGCTTCTGGCTTTTCATTGATTACTTGGGCTAATATCTTTCTATCTATCGCCACCTTACTTTTGGTAAGAGCATTGATGAATTTGCTGTAAGTGGTTCCATTTAATCTGCAAGCAGCATTGATTTGAATTTGCCAAAGATTTCTCCTTACTCTTTTTTTAGCTCTTCTATCTCTGTAAGCATATGTCTTAGCTTTCATATATGCTTCTTTGGCGGCTGCAAATTTATTATTTCTTCCCCATTTGTAGCCCTTTGTTTGAGATAGGAGACTCCTTCTCTTTTTATTAGCGTTTACGCCTCTTTTTACTCTTGTCATGCTATTTGGTCTGTTTAATTGGTAAAAATCTTAAGGATTTCCTCACTACTTTTGCTTCCGAAGGATTTAACTCGACCCATTTTCTCTTCTTTCTGATTTGGTCCCCTGTTTTTTTTGCTCTGAAATGATCCTGACCGGTAGCCCTGCGAAGAATCTTTCCATTCTTAGTCATTTTGAACCTTTTGGTCAGGGAGTGTCTCGTTTTTGATTTCATTTTTGCCTTTTTTAATAATTAATGATAGTCCTCTCGGATCTTTTTTCAATCCTTGATCTGTTTCTATTGAAGTGTAGGAAGATAGTATTTCAACAAACTTATTTACTTTCTCTGTCGCTAACTCATTGAAGGCTTTCTGCCTTCCCCTCAAAATCATCTCTACCCTCACCCTGTCTCCATCATCCAAGAATTTCTTGGATTGTTTTGCTTTCGTTTCCATATCGTGCAGAGAGATATTGAAGTTTAACCTAATTCCTTTGACTTGGCTAGTTTTTGTTTTCTTTTCGCCTTTCTTCAACTGATACAAGTATTTTCCGTAATCAATTAGCTTGCAAATCACTGGAGTCGTTTTTTCGGTAATCAAGATTAGATCTAAGTCCCTTTCTTCGGCCATTCGCAGAGCTTCTTCTTTAGAAAAAACTCCCAATTGCTGGCCTTGTTCGTCTACTAGTCTCATCTGGTCAGCCCTTATTTGATTGTTGATTATTACTCTTTTAAAAATATTATTCTATTTAATTATCTTAAGTGGAGGTGCCGGGAATTGAACCCGGATCCAACGTATTTACCAAAATACATCTACAGAAATATCCAGTTTGTATAGAAACATAGCTTTAAAGCTGGCAAAAAGCCATATTTCTTCCCTTGAATTTTCAATAGCGTCTGCTAGGGGAGCAGAAGCTATCTATCCTGAAGTATGGCACCCGTATCTACCTATCAGGAATCAGTAGGCGGATGGTCTAATTAGACAAAGCTAATCAGACACGCTTACGCCAAAGCGTAAGCGGGGGTTGCAAAAAAGTTGGCACTTAGTTGCGTTTCTGATTGTTTAGCCAGCACCCAGAAAGCTGGTTCTGCATATTTTGACAAGGTACGCTGTCGAAACCGATCACCCCCTTCGTTTGATAGCCCTGGCTATCTCTCTTTTCGTATCCTTCTTCTTTATACTTTCTCTTTTATCAAATTTCTTTTTCCCTTTGGCCAAAGCTACTTCTACCTTTATTTTATCCCCCTTAGTATACAACCTCAAGGGTATTAGTGTCAATCCTTTCTCCTGGGTTGCATTATATAATTGGAGGATTTCTTTCTTATTCAAAAGAATCTTTCTTAATCTGGCCGGATCATAGCTTTTGGGAGTATTCAACGCCTGATAATTGGGGATATTCGCATTATTAAGATACGGTTCGCCCTGTTTAAATGAGATAAAGGAAGAGCGCAAGCTGGCTCTGCCTAATTTAATTGACTTTACTTCAAAGCCGTACAACATTAAGCCGGCCTCGAATTTTTCCAGGATTTCGTAATCAAAAAAAGCCTGTTTGTTGTCTGATAATGTTGCCATAGCTTAATATTAGCATACAAAATAGACAAAAACAGCCAAAGCAATTAAAATGAATAACGACTATGATAAAAGAAAAAGTCTATCAATTTGTGGTAGGAGCTTTGAGAAAAGGCCAAAAAGACGGCATTTTTCCAGATTTTGATTATACAAAGATAATAATTGTAAGGCCGGAGATAAAAGAACACGGGGATTTTTCTACCAATCTGGCTTTTTTGCTTTCTTCTCAATTCAAGATAAATCCAGTTGCCTTGTCCAATACTTTGGTTGAAACATTCTTGCAGTTTAACCAGAGCCAGAAATTATTTGAAAAAATAGAATCAGTCAATGGTTTTATCAACCTCTATCTTTTAAAAGAAACATATTTTGAAGAGTTGAAAGAGATTTTAACAGAGAAGGATAAATACGGAGATTCTTCTTTCGGCAAAGGGGAAAAGATTCAAGTAGAGTTCATTTCCGCCAATCCTACGGGACCGTTAACAGTAGGTAATGCCAGAGGAGGCCCTTTTGGCGATTGTTTGGCTAACATTTTAAAGAAAGCAGGATTTTTTGTTAAAAAGGAATACTATGTCAATAATTGCGGAAATCAGATAATAGCCCTGGGACATTCTGTTTTAAAGAATGAATTGGCAGAATACAAAGGAGAATATATTAATGAATTGAGCAAAAAGAATAGAGAGAAAGATCCGGAAAAAGCCGGGAAGAATGCAGCCAAGATAATTATTGACCAATACATTAAAAAAACTACAGATAGGATAGGAATCAAATATGATAAATGGTTTTTTGAAGATGATTTGCATAAATCGGATAAAGTTAAAAAGATTATTAATCTTTTAACTGATAAAGGATATACATATTTAAAGGATAAGGCGTTTTGGTTCAGAAGCACTTCTTTTGGAGATGAAAGAGACAGGGTTTTAATTAAAAAAGACGGGCAATCTACATATCTGGCTGCAGATATTGCCTATCATTTTAATAAATTCAAAGAAAGGAAATTTGATAAAGTAATTAATATCTGGGGAGCAGACCACTATGGAGATGTGGCTGGATTAAAAGCAGGAGTCAGTGCTATCGGATTTGCCAATCAATTGGAAATTATCCTTTTGCAATTTGTGACAATATACAAGGGAAATGAAATTGTAAAAATGTCTAAGAGGACTGGTACATATATCACCATGGATGAACTATTAGATATAGTAGGCAAAGACGCAGCAAGATACTTCTTCCTTTCAAGAGGAGCAGATACTCACCTTAACTTTGATATAGATTTAGCCAAACAGAAATCTGAAGCTAATCCGGTCTTTTACATTCAGTATGCCTATGCTAGGATTTGCAGTGTATTAAAAAAGGCAGGAATGGTTGGCAGAAGATATGATTCTGCTTTGTTGAAGGAACAGCCAGAGATTGAGCTATTAAAAATATTACCTGTTTTCCCTGAAATAATAGAAGATGTGGCAAAAACTTATCAGGTTCAGAAATTATCTCAATATACTTTAGAGTTAGCAGGTGTTTTCCACAAATTCTACCAGGACTGCAGATTGATAGGGCAAGACAAGAAATTAAATAGAGCTCGTTTGAATCTAGCCAAGGCAACTCAGATTGTTTTAAAAGAAGCATTGGATTTAATGGGAATTACTGCTTTGAAGAAAATGTAATAATATGGCAATGAATTTCTTTGAATCGGAAAAACAGATAGCAGAGTATTGGAAAGAAAACAATACATTCCAAAAGTCTTTAGAAAAAAAGGGCAAGAATTTTGTTTTCTATGAAGGCCCACCCACTGCTAACGGAAGGCCCGGGATTCATCATATTGTTGCCAGGGCCTTTAAGGATTTAATCTGCAGATACAAAACCATGCAGGGTTTTGTGGTTCAAAGAAAAGCTGGATGGGACACCCATGGTTTGCCAGTTGAGATAGAAACGGAAAAGAAATTGGGGCTTCGCTCTAAAAAGGAGATAGAACAGTACGGAATAGATAAATTCAATAAGAAATGCAAAGAATCGGTCTGGCAATATGTTGATGATTGGAAAGATCTGACCCAAAAGATCGGATATTGGCTGGATATGGATAATCCGTACATTACATACGATCCTTTATATATGGAAAGCGTATGGTGGATTATCAAACAAATAGCCGATAAGGGCTTACTATATCAGGGGCATAAGGTGGTGCCATATTGTCCTCGTTGCGGAACAGCTCTTTCTTCTCATGAAGTTGCCCAGGGATATCAGACGATAAAAGAACCCTCGATTTTTATCAAATTTAGATTAAAGAAAAACAACCATAAAATATTTTCAAAATATCCTGATTTGAATTTGCTTGTTTGGACGACAACTCCATGGACGCTTCCAGCTAATGTTGCCATAGCCATAAATGAGAAGATTAAATATATATTGATTTCTTTAAATAATGAGAAATATATTCTGGCTGAGTCAAGAAAAGAATTCATCAAGGATAAATTTGAGATTTTAGAAACATTTTCAGGAAAGGAATTAAAGGGTTTAGAATACGAGCCGTTATTTGGGAATGATTTTGATTTCGGGAAACAAAAAAACATATATAAAATACTGTCTGCTGATTTTGTCAGCACGGAAGACGGAACAGGATTGGTTCATATTGCTCCGGCATTCGGAGAAGATGATATGAATTTGATACAGGAATGGAATTCAAAGAATGATGACAAATTCCCTATCATTTTAACCGTAGATTTGGAAGGAAAATTCAAGCCAGAGATTACTAATTGGGCCGGAATGTTTGTAAAAGAAGCAGATCCATTGATCACTAAATATCTGCAAGGGAAGAGTAAGATATTTTTAATTCAGGAATATGAGCATGAGTATCCATTCTGCTGGAGATGTAAAACTCCTTTGCTGTATTATGCAAAAGAGAGTTGGTTTATTAAAATGAGCGCTTTAAAAGAAAAACTCCAGAAGAATAACGAGAATATTAACTGGATTCCTGGCCATGTAAAAACAGGTCGTTTCGGGGAGTGGTTGGAAGATATAAAGGACTGGGCAATTTCCAGAGAAAGATATTGGGGAACACCATTACCAATATGGAAATGCGAATGCGGGCATAAAGAAATTATTGGTTCAAGAGAAGATTTAGCTGAACAGAAATTCAGCGATAATAAATATTTTGTCGTAAGGCATGGGCATTCTCAAAATATTGTAGAAGATTTACACTCCTCTTTCCCAGAGATGAAGGAGCTCCCTTTGACTGAAAAAGGAATTAAAGAAGTAAAGGTTATTGCTAAAAATCTAAAAAGAGAAAAAATAGATATTATTGTTTCTTCTGATATTTTGAGAACAAAACAAACAGCAGAGATTATTGCCAAGGAATTAGGATTAGAAATACAATATGACGCTCGTTTGAGAGAAACCGACTCAGGAGAATTTAACGAAAAACTTCGCAAAGATGTGATTAATTTCTTCACCCAGGAGGAAATAAACTCCCCACCCAAAAGAGCCCTAAAGAGATTTAATAAATCCTTTCCCGGGGGAGAAACATACAGGCAAGTTAGGATAAGGCTTCTAGAGTTTTTTCGGGAAGCAGAAAAAAAATATCAGGGAAAGAATATTTTACTCGTATCCCATATCGCTTGTATATATTTAATGGAATCATCATTTAAGGGCCTGGGAGTGAAAGAAAGTGCGGATTACAGGGAAGAGTTTGATCTTAAACCGTCTGAAATTAAAAAATATGAATTTAAGGATTTTCCGTATGATGAAAATGGAGAAATAGATTTGCACAGACCATATATTGATCAGATAGAATTTAATTGCCCAAAATGTGGCAAGAAGATGAAAAGGATATCCGAAGTTATTGATTGCTGGTTTGATTCCGGTTCTATGCCGTTTTCTCAATATCATTATCCTTTTGAGAATAGAAAGTTGATAGATAAAAAGGAACAATTCCCAGCTGATTACATTTCAGAAGGAATAGATCAAACCAGAGGTTGGTTCTATACCCTTTTAGCTATTTCTACACTGTTAGGGAATGAATCACCATATAGAAATGTGATTGCTTTGGGGCATGTTTTGGATCAAAAAGGGCAGAAGATGTCTAAGAGCTTAGGAAATATTGTGGATCCCTGGCAGATGATAGAAAAATATGGGGCAGATGCTCTGCGCTGGTATTGTTTTACGGTTAATCAGCCAGGAGATCCTAAGCTATTCAATGAGAATGATTTAGATCAGGCATTAAAGCAATTCCTTATGACTTTTTGGAATTGTGCTGTATTCTTAAAAACATATTCATCAGAATCAATTTCTCCAAAACCAATTGTTTCCAATATCTTGGATAAATGGATATTATCCAGATTAAACAGCGTTATTCAACAAGCCATCCTTAATCTGGATACATACGATATATCTACTGCTGGGAGATTGATTCAAGATTTTGTTATCAATGATTTGTCTTTATGGTATGTCAGAAGATCCAGGCAAAGATTCCAACAGCCAACAAGCGGAAAGGAATTAAAAGCATCCTGTTCCATGTTATCTTTCGTATTAATCCAAACAGCTAAGATTTGCGCTCCATTTGTTCCATTTTTAAGTGAAAGAATATATCAGGAATTGGATATGATAGACAGCGTGCATTTACAGGATTGGCCAAAGATTGAAAAGAAAATGATAAATGCTGATTTGGAAAAAGAAATGGCAATAATTAGAGAAATAGCCAGTCTTGGTCTAAATCTTAGAAATCAGGCCGGGATAAAGGTAAGACAACCTTTAGGAGAGATGAAGGTGTTTGTTAAAGACAGAAAGCTTGATAGGGAATGCTTAAACATATTATCTGAAGAATTGAATGTAAAAAACATTTCAGAAGTTAAAGAAATCGTTCAAGAAAATAATTGGATTATTGGAGAAGCTTTGGGGATTAGGATATCTTTGAATACAATAATATCAGATGAATTGAAAGAAGAAGGAACATTAAGAGATATTGTAAGGTTTATCCAAGACAGCAGGAAGAAATCAAATTGTACTCCAAAAGACAATGTAATTCTTAATGTTGTAGTTAGCGAAACTTTAAAATTAATCTTTATCAAAAACGAGACAGAAATCCTTGCCCAGACAAGAAGCAAAGAAATTAAGTATTTTAACCAGATATCTGCCAAAACATTTGCATTTCAGCAAGAAGGAAAGATTGGAGAGGATAATGTTTGGTTGGGAATAGAGAAATAGATAAATACGCCTTTTTAGATTAAAATATAATATTATGGAAAACAAAGGAGTTCTTAGACAAATTATCTTTGGGGCCAGACCCAAAAGAGCAGAACAGTCGCAACCGGCTAGACATGCTGTTAAAAATGTCTGGGGAGACACAAAAACATATATTCGCCAGGAAGATGCGTTAAGACAATATGTAAAAGGGAGAAATTATATTATCGGTCCGGATGGAAGAATAACAAGGGTAGATGACGAAAAGATAAAAGAAGCTATTGGGGCAGTTTTTGGTGGCAGAGATAGACTAACTAGGGAAGAAGCCAATAGGAATATTAGACTAGGGCATAAAGATGCAAAATCTGAAAGGGCCAGAGGAATCTTGCCTAGTATGGCAGAAGAATTAAGGAAAAAAGAGAAAGTAATGGATATCTTAAAGCCCGGGCCCAGGGTAGTTAAACCAGGCATGGGAAGAGCTATTTGGAATACAGTTAGAATGGTAGCTGGCAAAGAACCAATAATAGACAAACCAGAGCCATTAGATTCATCAGTTATCAATCAAAATACTCCTAAAATTAAATAATAAAATGAGAAAATCAAAAAATAGAATATATCTGATTATTGCTATTCTGTGCGTTATCCTAATAATCTTGGGAATTTGGTTTTGGAACAGAAATTCATATTCCAAGGAAACTCTTAAATTGGAGATTTTAGCTCTTGATTCAGTAGCAGTGGGGCAGGATATGGAATATATAGTTAAATTAAAGAACAACGGAGATATCAGACTAGATAGTCCTGTTTTGACTTTTGAATTCCCCCAATATTCCATTCCTGAAGACGGAGGGATATTGAGAAAAACCATTGAGGGAGAAGAATTAGGCCTGGCTATTTATCCAGGGGCGGAAAAAACCTTTAAATTCAAAGGGAAACTTTTTGGACAGACAGGAGAGGGAAAAGAGGCCACTGCAATGCTTACTTACCAACCAAAGAATCTCACTGCCAAATATGTTTCTAAAACAACTCATTTAACCACAATTTCTAATGTTCCTATTACTTTTGATTTTGATATTTCTTCAGAAGTGGAATCGTCTAAACCATTAGATTTCTCTTTAAACTATTTTTCCAGCTTAAGTTTTGCTTTAAATGATATTACGATAAAAGCGGCATATCCTTCAGGATTTGTTTTTACTTCCAGCACTCCCAAAGGACTATCTCAGAATGAATGGAGAATAAAGACATTAAATAGTGCTCAAGGAGGGAGGATAAAGATAAGCGGGGCTCTTTCCGGAGAAGTGGGAGATTCAAAAACCTTTTTAGCGGAGTTTGGCATATGGGTTAATGGAGAATATGTGATATTAAAAAAGGCCACAAAAGATATTTCTTTAACAGAACCCTCTATATATCTGGATCAGATGATAAACGGAGTTCAGGAATATTCCGCTAATCAGGGAGACAATCTGCATTATCAGATTATCTTCAGAAACATCGGAGATAAAGCAATGCAAGATTTATTCTTGACCGTAAGACTTAAAAGCGATCTGCTTGATTATACTTCTTTGAAAGCTCCTGACGGACAATTTACAGTAGGCGATAATTCTATCATGTGGGATTCAAGAAAAATATCTTCTTTGAAATACTTGGATGCCGGAGAAGAGGGGCAAGTGGAGTTTTGGATTAATCTGAGCTCGGATAAAATCAGTTCTTCCAAAGAACCTCAAATTGAAAATGAGGTACGGCTTGGCCAAACCAAAAAGACCTTCTATACCAAGATCAATTCTAAATTAGATCTTGTTCAGGAATTGCATATTGATGATGAATTATTCGGCAGCGAAGGGCCGTTGCCTCTAAAGGTTAATCAAGAATCAACTCTTACTGCTTTCTGGAGATTGAAGAACTATTACAGTGCTTTAAAAGACATTAAGATCAAGGCAGTTTTACCATCGTATGTTTCTTTAACTGGCCAAGTGAATCCTCAAGAGATTACCTTTGATTCGCAGACAAGGGAATTAATGTGGAATATTTCTTCCTTGGCCCAAGGAGAAGGAGTTGCTTCTCCAAAGATGGCAGGATTCCAAATTAAATTTACGCCAACAATAAACCAGAAAGGAACATCTGTCCCTATCTTGACCAATGTGACTATTACGGCGCAAGATGACGTTACCGGAGATACAATTAATCTGACTATTCCTAATTTGGAAACCAACTATTTAGGCCAGAATGGAACTATTCAATAAACATATGGATTTAATGGAGAAAATAATATCATTAAGCAAAAGAAGAGGTTTTATCTTTCCATCCTCTGATATATACGGAGGTTTCGGTTCCAGCTATGATTTCGGACCCTTAGGTGTTGAATTGAAAAGAAATATTAAAGAGGCCTGGTGGAAAGATATGGCTCAATTGCATTCTTCTGTTGTCGGATTGGATGCGGCAATACTCATGTCTCCTAAGGTTTGGGAGGCCTCAGGCCATTTAAGCGTAGGATTTGCAGATGAATTGGTGGAATGCAAAGAATGCCATAGAAGGTTCAGATTAAGTGAATTAAAAGAGAAAAAATGCCCGGAATGCAAAGGAGAGCTGACAGATCCGAAACAATTTAATCTGATGATGAAAACATTTATTGGTTCTGTTGAAGATGAAAGCGCTGTCTCATACCTTAGAGCTGAGACATGCCAGGGAATATACGTTAATTTTAAAAATGTTTTGGATTCAATGAGAATGAAACTTCCTTTTGGCATTGCTCAGATTGGAAAATCATTTAGAAATGAAATAACTACGAAGAATTTCATTTTCAGAATGAGAGAATTTGAACAAATGGAAATGCAATATTTCTGCAATCCAAAGGACGCGGACAAATGGTTTGAGTATTGGAAAGAAGAAAGATTGAAATGGTATAAGGGATTAGGACTGAATATGAAGAACCTTAAGATACATGAAGTGCCGGAAGAAGATAGGGCCCATTATGCCAAAAGACAAATAGACATATTATATAATTTTCCTTTTGGCTGGCAGGAAATTGAAGGAATTCATAACAGGGGGGATTGGGATTTATCCCGTCATTCCAAATACAGCGGAGCTGATCTGTCATATACTGATCCGGAAACAAAAGAAAAATACATTCCATATATTGTTGAGACATCTGTTGGTGTAGAAAGAAGCTTGCTGGCTTTTCTATGCGATGCTTACCAAGAGGTAGAAGGAGGGAGAACCACAACTACCGAATCAACCAAAGAGATAGAAACAGTTTTGAAATTCCATCCCGGGTTGTCTCCTGTTAAGATTGCAGTTCTGCCATTGCTGAAGAATAAGCCAGAATTAATTAAGAAATCAGAAGAAATATTTGAAATATTATCCAAAGAATTTATCTGCCAATATGATGAGGCAGGAGCTATAGGAAGAAGATACAGAAGGCAAGATGAAATAGGAACGCCATTTTGTGTAACAATAGATTTCGATTCTTCGGAGAAAAACGATGTTACTGTGAGAGACAGGGATACAATGGGGCAAGAAAGAATCCAAATTTCTGAATTAGTTAATTATTTCAAAGAAAAAATTAAAATATAGTATATGAAAATACTCAGAGGAATATTTTTCCTTCTTTTTATCGTAGTAGTAATAGCCATTGTTATCCTTGGTTATCTTGGCTTTATCCCCATCCTTTCAGATTTGATGGGTTCAACCAAGCCAAGAGATCTTGGAATTAAATACACTCAAGCTGACTATGATTCTGCAGGGGTTAAAAATAAAGTAAAGATAATAGTTGTTGATTCTGCTCCAGATATTCAATCAAGCATAATTTGTTTTGGATCTCAGGCGATAGAAGCATCTTTCACCCAGGAAGAGCTTACAGCTAGAATCAATATGAATAGCCAGAATTGGAAATATTTTCCTGTTAAAAACGTTCAAGTGAAAATCAATCAAGATGGAACAGCAGAAAGCTCTGGATTATTGATGATTGATAATCTGGAAGGATTTGCCCAAGCAATAGGATTTGGAGATATTGATATACAAAAGGTATTATCTAAGCTTAAATTCGTTAGAAAAGAAATTCCTTTCTATGTTAATTTCACTCCAACTGTATCAGAAGGGCAGGCTAATATTATCGTTAAGAAAGCAGAGATTGGAAGATTAGCAATGCCCCAGGATTTTTCAGAACAATACAAGCAAGAAATCAATTACTATATCAGCAGGATAATCAGTTCTTCTGCTTTCCCCGGGCTATACGTAACCTCTATGAATCTTGATGGGGGACAGATGAATTTTAAGGGGAGGTTGCCGGAAAACATCACTACGGCTAAAGAGATTGTTGAGTTGTAAAAGTGGAAACCCCGACGGAGCCTATCAACGTCGGGGTACTGCTATTCGCTGGGAAGTATAGCTACCAGCGCGTGAACTCTAGATCTGGCATCAGGTTTCCCTGCTATCCCGAACGGTCCCTGTCACCCGCACAGGTTGCACTTCACGCGGACCCGTCTAGGCGTTCCAGATCTATAGGGATGGTATCCTGTACTTTCCTTTGGGGGTTACCTCCGTCGAGTTCTCGACGGGTTTTTGAGTGAATCATCCCAGGTCCTTTCGGGTCGAGGGACTATCCTCGCATATACCCATCGGTTACAGAATGATAGGGCCATCTGTTAAATCTCAATATAAGATCTAACAACTAGCCCTATCGCCATCCTTGAATTCGTATATCAATGTGCTGATTTGAAGTTTAATCATATTTAAAATCTTGTCAATAGCCATTTTAATTTTCTTTAATTTGAGCTATAACAAAGTATTAATTTAATGTATTTATGCACAAACTATATAAGTTACAGAATGGATTGAAGATTTTGTTAGTTCCATATACAGGCACTCAGGCAGTAGCTGTTTTTGTTTCCGCAAAAACAGGAAGTAAAAATGAAAAAAAAGAATTGAACGGTATTTCTCATTTTCTTGAACACATGGTTTTTAAAGGAACAGAGAAAATGAAAGATCAGACAGAATTATCTGAAGCAATAGATAAATTGGGGGGAGCATTCAATGGTTTTACCAGCGAGGAGAATACCAGCTATTACGCTAAAGTAGCTAATCAGCATCTAGAATTAGCCATTGATTGGGTTTCTCAGCTGTATTTAAAACCGATTATTCCTTCTCATGAAGTAAAAAAAGAAAAAGGCATAATAATAGAAGAGATTAATATGTATAGGGACAACCCCATGAGTTTTGTAGCCAATCTCTGGCAAGAATTGCTCTATCCTGGCCAGCCTGCTGGCTGGCCCATAGCTGGGGATAAAAAATCAGTGAATGATATTGAACATAAAGATTTGGTTAGTTATTGGAAGAATAACTATGTTGCTAATAATACTTTGATTTGTCTGGCCGGGAATTTTGATTCAAAAAAGGGATTGTCCTTGATTAAGAAATATTTTGGAAAGATAAATACTGGAAAACCAAATATTAAGCCCAAGCTGATAGAAAAACAAAAATCCCCGGCCTTAAAGATTCATTCCAAAAAAACAGATCAAACTCATCTATTATTAGGAGTAAAAACATTTAATGTGCATGATGAGAGAAAATATCCTCTAGCCCTGTTATCAGAAACCTTAGGAGGGATGATGAGCTCAAGGTTATTCATTGAAATCAGGGAAAAGAGAGGTTTGGCCTACTATGTAGGTACATCTACGGAAGAGAACACTGATTCCGGGTTTCTGGTAACCAGAGCTGGGGTGGAGAATAAAAACTCATATGAGGCAGTAAAGGCGATATTAAATGAATATAAAAAAGTCAGAAAGGAAGGTATTACTTCCGAGGAATTGAAGAAAGCCAAGGACTACATCAAAGGGCAAACTGTATTAGGATTGGAATCTTCTGAGAGCTTGGCAGCTTTTTACAGCAGTCAGGAATTATCAGGAGAAAAGATTAAAACTCCCAACGAAATCTTTAAAGAGATTGATAAGATTGAAAAATCTGATATTCTTAAAGTAGCGAAAGATATTTTCCGTCCTGATAGATTGAATCTGGCAATGGTTGGCCCGATTTCCAATCAAGTTAAATTCAAACAATTATTAAAAGATTTTTAGAATGGACAATCAACAAAAAATTCTGGATATATCATGGTCAACAATAGTTAGATTTATTATTGCTGCCGTTATTATATATTTTCTTTTTATAATAAAGGATCTTGTTGTTTATTTTATCTTTGCAGTAATAATATCCATTCTATTCAACCCTGCAATTAATTTTCTGGAAAAGAAAAAGCTTCCCAGAGCATTATCAACCTTTATCGTATACTTCGGGATATTCTTCTTATTGGGATTATTTGTATATCTGACTACCCCCATGCTATTTTCAGAACTTAGGGATTTTGCCATGAAGTTCCCGGAATATTTTGAAACCGCTTCTCCGTACCTGAAAGGACTGCAGTTGAGCGCTTTGGCTAATTTCCAGAGCTTTACCCAGGCCCTAGAAAATATGTTAGCCAAAACATCCTCAAGCTTCTTTTCAGCTTTAGGCTCTATCTTTGGAGGGATAATCACCACAATAGCTATCTTTTCCATCTCTTTCTTTTTGTCTTTAGAAGAAAGAGCAATAGTGAAATTTTTGGCAGTGATGATTCCGGATAAATATAGACAAAAAGCCCTAGATGTATGGTCAGTTAGCCAAAGAAAGGTTTCTGTTTGGTTTGGAACCAGAGTCTTGGGAATGGTTTTTGTAGGAGTTATTACTACAATTACCTGCTATTGCTTGGGGATAAAATACGCATTCTTTTTCGGACTGATTGCTGGATTATCTGATTTGATACCAACAATAGGTCCATTGGTTGCCGGGGCTGCCATAGCTATGTTTGTCCTTATCCTGTCTGTGCCAAAAGCATTGCTATTCATATTAATCTTTGTTTTAGTTCAGCAGATAGAAAATCATATATTGATACCTATCTTAAGCAAGAAGTTTTTAAAGCTTTCCCCAGCCCTTGTTTTAATGGCGGTCTTAATTGGTTCAAGAGTATGGGGAATCTTGGGATCAATATTGGCCATTCCTCTCATGGCTATGCTATTTGAAGTAATCAAGGGAATTTGGACCAGGAATACATCAATAGTTCAGAATATTCCGGTTGTAGACGATACTACTCAAGCTGATGGTTAAACTATATATAATTGCCACCCCAATAGGCAATTTGGAAGATATAACTTTTAGAGCTGTAAGGATATTAAAAGAGGTTGATTTGGTTTTGGCAGAGAATGTAATGAAAGCCAGAAATCTTTTAAAGAAATATCAGATAGATACAAAGATAATCAAATACGAACAGCATTCATTATCCAGGGTTTTGGATAGATTAGTTTTTACCCTAAAAGAAGGGAAAAACATTGCTTTGATAAGCGAAGCTGGAACTCCCGGAATTTCAGATCCTGGCAATGAATTGATAGAGGCGTTGTATAAAAAATTGGAGAACATTTCCATTATTCCTATCCCCGGACCATCCTCAGTAAGCGCAGCTGCTTCCATTGCTGGTATTTCAATGCAAAGGTTTTTGTTTCTGGGTTTTGTTCCGAAGAAAGGGCAGAAATTCTTCAATGAACTATTAGAACAAAAACTTCCTGTCATATTTTTTGAAACACCATACAGAATCGTAAAAACATTGGAAAAAATCAATGGGCTTGCGCCAAATGCATATTTGGTGGTAATGAGGGAATTAACAAAACAATTTGAAACCGTTTACAGAGGGAAAGCCAAAGAAATAATTGAACAATTATTGAAAACATCGACAAAAGGAGAATTTGTTATAGTATTTAAAAAGGAATATGAAAGATAAATTTTACATTACAACTAGTATCGCCTATACCAATGCGCCTCCGCACATTGGTTTTGCGCTTGAATTGGCTCAGGCAGATGTTTTGGCTAGATATTACAGATTGCTAGGCAGAGAAGTATTTTTTCTGACAGGAACAGATGAACACGGGATCAAGGTGCAAAAGGAGGCGGAAAAGAATCAAATATCTCCGGAAATTTTCAGTTCTCAAATATCTGAAAAGTTCTTATCTCTAACTAAAATCTTAAATATTTCCAATGATGATTTTATCAGAACAACTGATAAAAAAAGGCATATTCCTGTAGTAGAAAGAATCTGGCAGAAGCTGGTAGATAACGGGGATATATATAAGAGGGAGTATGAAGGATATTATTGTGTTGGCTGCGAAGCCTTTATCACTTCTAAGGACCTGGAAGGCGGGAAATGTATAATCCATAAAACAGAACCGCAATTGGTTAAGGAAGAGAATTATTTCTTCAGATTATCTAAATATCAGAAGCAATTAGAAGATATTATTGAGAGGGAGAAAATTAAGATTTATCCAGAAGAAAGAAAAAATGAAGTTTTAAGTTTCATCAAACAAGGATTGGAAGATATCAGTTTTTCCAGATCAATAAAGAATCTTTCATGGGGTATACCTGTTCCCAATGATGAAACTCAAATTATGTATGTTTGGGCAGATGCTTTAAGCAACTATATTTCTGCTATCGGCTATTCTTCTGATGTAAAAACATTTGGAAAGTTTTGGCCTGCAGATATTCAGTGCATTGGAAAAGATATATTAAGATTTCATGCTATACACTGGCCAGCAATGCTTTTGGCCCTAGGGCTTTCAATGCCAAAAGCAATTCTTGTCCATGGCTTTATCACTTCAGATGGGCAGAAAATGTCTAAAAGCTTGGGAAATGTAGTTGATCCTTTTGAATTGGTCAAGAACTATGGAGTTGATGCAGTCAGATACTATATCTTAAGGGAGATTCCAACTACCAAGGATGGAGATTTTTCCATTGATAAGTTTTTGAAGAGATATAATGGAGATTTAGCTTCAGGATTAGGCAATTTTTCTGCCAGAGTCAGCATAATAGCTTTGAAAAATAATATTAAAGTTGATTTAAAGGAAAAAATATCTGATAAAGAACTAGCGGATGTTTTAAAAGAAACAAAAGAGAAATATGATTCCTTTGTCCAAGAAATAAAATTAAGCGAAGCTTTATCCTGTTTATGGGATTTGATAGGATTTTGCGATAAATTCATTGAAAAAGAAAAGATTTGGGAAAATCCAAAAGAAAAAGAAAAAACGATAAAAAACTTAATATTGATTCTTTCTAACCTTTCAGAACTATTAAAGCCATTTTTGCCAGAAACTGCAGAAAAGATAGTAGAGCAGATAAGAGGATCCAGGAAAGAACCAATATTTCCTAGAATATGATATTTGATACTCATGCCCATGTTAATTTCAGGGTTTTTGACAATGATAGGGACGAAGTAATCAAGAAATGCCTGGATAGAGGTATTTCTATCATTAATGTTGGAAGCAATTTTAATACGTCTGAAATAGCTGTTGATCTGGCTAATCAATATCAAGAAGTATATGCTTCTGTTGGTTTGCATCCGATTCACGTAGATAAGAGCATTTTAAGAGTGAAAGATGAAGAAGAGGGTATTAATGAAGAATCCAGTTTTGATTATAACAAATACAAAGAATTAGCTAGGGATAGAAAAGTGGTGGCAATTGGAGAAACAGGACTTGATTACTATTACCGTCCCAAAACTAAAACCAAATTAGCAGAATTCAAGGCAAAACAAAAAGAAGTTTTGATAAAACAAGTTGAATTAGCAGAAGAATTAAATCTTCCTATCATTTTTCATTGCCGAATGGCTCATGATGATTTGATAGAGTTCTTAAAGGATAAAAAGCTGAGAGGAGTAATACATTGCTTTACCGGGGATTTAAATCAAGCTAAAGAATATATACGAATGGGATACTATTTAGGATTTAATGGAATTATCTTTAAATTGAATCTAGATGAAATTATCAAAGAAATCCCGATAGATAGAATTCTTTTAGAAACAGATTGTCCGTATCTTACTCCGTCCGGATATGCTACAGATAGAAATGATCCGATAGGGGTGGAGTATGTGGCAAAAAGGGTAGCAGAGATTAAAAAGGTAGATCTGACAGAACTTATTAACAAGACGAATGATAATGCGATAAACCTATTCGGATTGGACAAAATACTATAATTGTGATATCATATAATTACCTGACACCATAAGGAGGTGATTCTAATGAAATGGTGTCCTGAGAAAAGGAAAGCGTTCCCGATCCTTGAGAGAGTCGGGAATGCGCTCGTTCGTCAGTTCGCCCCTCTCGCTGGCCGGCCTTTGGGCTAGCCAGCGAGAGGGCATACAACCTAACTATTATAAACAGGTCTTCCCTGTTTTTGTTTTGGGATATACTATTGACAAGATTATTTCTATAAGTAGGATTATAGATATCAGCCGGGGTGGTGGAAAAGGGCAGACACGCACAAGTCTTCACGATTGTGTGAGGATGATCCCTCGTGTAGGTTCAAATCCTACCCTCGGCAATAGTACGCTTTGCACTCCGGTGACGTAGCTCAATTGGTAGAGCACTGGGATAAATCCCGGGGGTGGGGTTCGATTCCTCCCGTCACCTTTAGTGCGGTTCAGCGGTCCAGGGCAATGCTTCTGGACCGCTTGCCCTTTTTGTAATAGAAAGGTAATTGATATAGAATTAAATATTATGGCTTCTTACGATTTCAAGACAATTGAAAAGAAGTGGCAAGAAAACTGGGATAAAAAAGGGATTTTTTTGGTTGATGAGAAATCAAAAAAACCAAAAGCATATATTCTAGATATGTTTCCATATCCTTCCGGAGCCGGATTGCATGTTGGTCATCCAAGAGGATATATCGGAACAGATATCATCGCCAGATTCATGAAGATGAAAGGATATAATGTTTTGCATCCCATGGGATGGGATGCATTTGGTCTTCCGGCAGAAAACTATGCCATCAAAACAGGCATTCATCCGGAAATATCTACTAAAGAAAACATCCATAAGTTTAAAAAACAAATGGATCTGATTGGTCTTTCATATGATTGGTCCAGGGAAGTAAATACATCAAATCCGAGTTATTACAAATGGACTCAATGGATATTCCTTTTGCTTTTTAAGAAGGGTTTAGCATATCAAGCGGTTTTGCCAATCAATTGGTGTCCGTCTTGCAAGACAGGGTTAGCTAATGAAGAAGTAGTGAATGGAAAATGCGAGAGATGCGGGACAGAAGTTACCAAAAAGAATATCAGACAATGGGTATTGAAGATTACTGCATATAGCCAGGAGCTATTAGATGGATTAGAGGGATTAGATTGGCCGGAGAAGATTAAAGAAATGCAGAGAAATTGGATAGGGAAATCAGAAGGAGCTGATATTAATTTTCAGGTTAAAGATTCTGATGTGAAGATCAAAGTTTTTACAACTAGGCCCGACACTATTTTTGGAGCCACATTCCTTGTTTTGGCTCCAGAGCATCCGATATTAGATAGTATTATTAGTAAAGAAAAGCTAGAAGTTAAAAAATATCAAGAAGAGACAAAAAAGAAATTAGATATAGATAGGCAATTGGAAGATAAAGAAAAAACAGGAGTATTTATCGGTTCCTATGCTGTTAATCCTGCAACAGGAAAAGAAATACCGATATATATAGCTGACTATGTCCTTCCATATTACGGCTACGGAGCAATAATAGCAGTTCCTGCTCACGATCAAAGGGACTGGGATTTTGCTAAAAAATATGGACTGGAGATTATACAAGTAATTCAATCCCAAGAAAACCTTGAGAGGGTATATATCGGAGAAGGAGATTTGATGAATTCCGGAAAGTTTGATGGAATAAATTCTTCTAAAGCCCAGAAAGAAATAGTTTCTTGGTTGAAGAAAAAAGGTTTTGCCGATTTTACTGTTAACTATAAATTAAGGGATTGGGTATTCTCCCGCCAGAGATATTGGGGAGAACCAATACCTTTGGTATTTTGTCCTCATTGCAAAGAAGAAATTGAATCAGGCAAATACAAGAAAAATGAATTCAGCAAAGGAGAAATATTAAATCCTGGCTGGATTGCTTTGGAAGAAAAAGATTTACCTTTAACATTGCCAGAGGTTGATAAATTTGAACCTACTGGGACAGGGGAATCTCCCTTAATCAATGTGGCATATTGGATAAAAACCAAATGTCCTAAATGCGGGGGAGAGGCAAAAAGAGAAACAAATACCATGCCTCAATGGGCAGGCTCTTGTTGGTATTTTATCCGCTATGCTGATCCTGATAATGAAAAGGAAATTATTGATAGGAAAAAAGAAAAGAAATGGTTGCCTGTTGATTTCTACATTGGAGGAGCAGAGCATGCAGTTTTGCATCTCTTGTATTCCAGATTCTGGATCAAAGTATTAAAAGAAGAAAAGATCATTTCTTTTGACGAGCCATTTCTTAAATTAAGAACCATTGGTCTGATTCTAGCTCCAGATGGACAAAAGATGTCAAAATCAAGGGGTAATGTGATAAACCCAGATGATATTATTGAAGAATATGGGGCTGATGCTTTCAGAATCCATGAAATGTTCATGGGCCCATTTGATCAGCCAATCAACTGGGATACAAAAAGCATTCTGGGAGCTAAAAGATTTTTAGAGAAGGTATATGCTGCATCTAAAAACATTTCTGATAAATCGTCTTTTAAAACAGGAAAGTTGTTGCATAAGACGATAAAGAAAGTAACAGAAGATATACAAGAGCAGAAATTCAATACTGCTATTGCTGCAATGATGGAATTCATTAATAATATTGATCAGATATCTTTTGAAGATTTCAGAAAATTCCTTAAGATATTATCAGTATTTGCCCCCCATATATCGGAAGAATTGTATAAGCCAGAGGTTTCCATATTCAATGAATCTTGGCCAGAATACAACAAGAATCTTATCATCGATGAAAAGATAGAAATAATAGTGCAAGTGAATGGAAAATTAAGAGATACAATTTCTGTTAATCTTGACTCTAATGAAGAAGAAGTCAAGAATCTTGCTTTACAATCAGAAAAGATCCAGAAACATCTGGAAGAAAAAGAGATTGGAAAGACAATCTTTGTTAAAAACAAATTAATTAATCTAGTAACATGAAATTAGATATTGGACAGAGAGATAAACGAAAATTAGCAAAAAATATTATTTTTATAATTAATATAATACTGTTTTTGATAACAATGTCTTTTCCAGAATTAATTTTTGAACCAAAATTTGAATCTAACAACGGCTTTGTCATTTTACCATGCTTCCTTTTTACCCTTTACGTTGCCGTAGGGATGCCCTTATTGCTGGGAGGGCATATTATAGATCTATTAAAAAAGAAGGATAAAGGATTTACATTTCTCGGAGCGATTCTATACCCCGCCTTAACATATCTGGTTTTGTCGGCATGGGGATCTTTAACCGAAGAAATGGAAGGTCTGTCAATAATTTTCCTAATGGTTATATTCATACCCCTATATTTTATCGTTGGTTTAGTTTCCGCTATTGTAGAGTCTCGGAGAAATAAAATTAAACCTTAACTTCATGTGCGGAATTGTAGGATATATTGGTAAAAAAGAAGCATTGCCCATCATTATTGATGGGCTTAAGCGCCTTGAATACCGCGGATATGATTCTGCCGGTGTTGTTGTATTAGAGAAACAAGCATCCTTGGTTAAAGTAAAAGGAAGAGTAAAGGATTTAACTGATAAATTAGATGGTCAAAAGATTTTAGGAAGTTGTGGTATTGGGCATTGTTTGCCACCAAACGTTTTAATTCAGTTGGCTGATGGCAGAATTCTAGAGATTTCAAAAATTACAGATAAAGATAAAATTTTATGCTTAAATCCAAAGACATTAAAATTTGTGCCTGGGAAGGTCAAGGTTTTTAAGCACGAATCGCCAGATTATATTTATAATATCAAAACAAAGTCAGGCTTTTTAAATGCGACTGCTGCTCACAAGATGCTTATTTTCTCTGATGGAATTATTCAGAATAAAGTTGTTAAAGATATAAGGAAGGGAGATTTATTAATTTTTCCCAAACAAATAGAGATAACTGGTAAAAAGATAAATTTCCAAAAGTGTTTTGCCAAAAGATATTATGAGCTTAGCGATAGAGCTGTGGACATGATTAGGTCTGCCATAAAAGAGAAATCGTTAACCTTGTCCGAACTAGGCCGTAAGATAAAAATTAGCGATAAATATTTACGTCATATCATCAATAATGATCGAAATATCCGAGAAGATTACCTCAAAAAGATTTTATTTCACCTAAACGTCTTTTTTGATAAAAAAGAATTTGTTCCTGTAGACACGATCCATGGAAAGTTTATAAAACTTCCAGCTCAAAGCTCGGAGAAATTAATGCAGATTTTAGGATATCTTCTGGGAGATGGCACGGTTCAACCCAAGACAATAAGGTTTAAAGATTTAAATAAGCAATTATTACAACATTATCAAGGCCTTATAAATAAGGTATTCAATGTAAGGGGAAGGGTGGTATCTCAGAAAGATACTGCTGCATACCTATTAGAAGTTAACAGTCAATATTTATCTCGTTGGCTTAAAGTTAATATTATCGACAGAAGTGATGATTTTTTTGGAGAAATCGGGAAACTACCCAACAAAGAAATAGCAGCATTTCTAAGAGGATTATTCGATGCAGAGGGGTGCGTTAGTTTGCAATCTAAACAAATAACCCTCAGAATGACAAATCAACGATTAGTAAAAACTGTCCAGATGCTATTGCCGCGTTTTAATATTTTATGCTCTTTCACGAAAACAACAAGAAAAAATAAAAATTGGTCAGATGTTTTTAATATCTCTATTAATAATTTCGATGGTACTAAAAAATTCCTAGATATTGTGAGGGTTTCTTCACAAGAAAAGCTAAAAAGATGTAAGGCAATTGTAAAACAGATGGAGTTAGATCAATTAAATTTTTCTTTTAAATATCTACCCTTTACCAAGAAAGAAATATACGAAAGATATATAAATCCTTTGAAAATTCCGCACGGGAAAATAAAAAAGTTGCTGGGAAACGCAAACAATGATTTTCTCACTGGCAAAAAATTCAAAGAGTTGATAGATTATATTATAAAGAATTATCCCGATAAGAAGATAGAAAAAGAGCTCAAAATGTTTTCTGAGGGAAATATTGTATTTCAGCCAGCGCAAGAGATCAAGAAAATCAAATCACAGAACAAATACTTGTTTGATATAGAAGTTTCTCCACATGCTAATTTTATTGCAGATGGTTTTCTAACTCATAATAGTAGATGGGCGACTCATGGAGAACCATCAGAGGTTAATGCTCATCCTCATTTCGATTGTAAAAAAGAGATATTTGTGGTTCATAATGGAATACTTGAAAACTACGTTTCTCTTAAAGAGAAATTAATAGAGAAAGGACATAAATTTGTATCTGAAACAGATACAGAAGTTATCGCCCATTTAATAGAGGAATTCTTTGATGGAAATTTAGAAGATGCTTTAAGACGAGCATTAAAAGAAATGGTTGGGGCCTATGCTATTGCGGTAGTTTCTATAAAAGATCCTGGGAAAATAGTTTTTGCTAAAAAATCCAGTCCATTATTGGTTGGTATCGGCGAAGGAGAAAACTTTATCGCTTCTGATGCGCCAGCCATATTAGGGAATACAAAAAAGGTAATATATTTAGAAGACAATGAATTGGGAGTAATTACTGCCAATGATTTTAAAATCATTGATTTAGAAAATAATAGAATAGAAAAAAAGATTTCTCTTTTGGAATGGGACCTAGAGGAAGCAGAGAAAAAGGGATATCCTCATTTCATGTTTAAAGAAATAATAGAAGAAGGGGATGCAGTTAGGAATGCTTTAAGAGGAAGAATCCTTCCAGAAGAAGGAGCTATCAAATTTGGAGGATTAGAAGATATAGAAGAAAAATTAAGAAATGTTGAGAGGATTACAATTATTGCTATGGGGACAGCATATCTGGCAGGATTTGTTGGCAAGTACATGTTAGAAGAATATGCTCAAATGCCTGTTATGTTAGAGAATGCATCTGAATTTAGATACAAAAAATCAATTATTGATAAGAATTCAGTAGTAATTGCAGTTTCTCAATCTGGAGAAACTGCAGATACTCTTTTTGCTGTGAAAGAGGCAAAAAGACAAGGAGCTTTAACCCTGGGCATTATTAACGTGGTAGGTTCCAGTATAGCTAGAGAAGTGGACGCCGGGATATATAACCATGCGGGACCAGAGATAGGAGTGGCCTCAACTAAGGCCTTTATCTCCGAGTTAGCCGTGTTTGCCCTACTATCTGTATTCTTGGGTAGACAAAGAGGCATGTCTCCTGTAATGGGCAAAAGAATCATCCAGGAGCTTAACGAGATCCCATCCTTGATAGGGGGCATATTTAAACAAGAAGATAGGATAAAAGAACTAGCTAAGAAGTACTATAAACATGAAGATTTCTTCTATTTAGGAAGGAAATACAATTATCCTATTGCCTTAGAGGGAGCATTAAAATTAAAGGAAATTTCATATATCCATGCAGAAGGATATCAGGCAGGAGAAATGAAGCATGGCCCAATTGCCATGATTGATGAGAATTTCCCTTCAGTTTGTATTGTCCCCAAGGATAGTGTCTATGAAAAGAATTTCTCTGGCATTCAAGAAATTAAAGCAAGAAAAGGATTAGTAATTGCTATTACTACAGAGGGGAATGATGAATTAGATAACATTGCAGATGATGTTTTGTTTATCCCAAAAACTTTAGAAATGTTAACTCCTTTAGTTTCTGTAATTCCTTTACAGCTTTTTGCGTATCATGTGGCTGTGTTGAGGGGGAATGATGTAGACAAGCCAAGAAATTTGGCTAAGTCGGTTACCGTGGAATAAGAAACTTCTTACAAAGTTTGATTACTTCTTTTTTAACTTTTTCGGGGTTGTCTTTTGAGATTAATAATCTATAAAACCAATCTGCAATTATTTGCATTTCGTTTTCTTTCATTCTTCTAGTAGTAGCTGCAGGAGTTCCTAGTCTCAAGCCAGTTGGCTTGAAAGGAGATTCATCTCCTGGAATTGTATTCCTATTAGCTAAAATATTTGCTTGTTCTAAAAGATTTTCTGCTTCTGAAGCATCAATTACATTTCTTAAATTGATAAGCAAAAGATGATTATCTGTTCCATCAGTTAAAAGCTTAAAACCTTTCTTTTTTAATTCTTCTGCTAAGGCATTAGCATTTTTAATAATCTGATTTTGATAATCTTTAAATTCTGGTTTTAATGCTTCCTCGAAAGCAACAGCTTTAGCGCAAATTATATGATGATGTCCTCCTCCTTGAATTCCAGGAAATACAGCTTTGTTTATCTGAGTAGCCAGCTCTTTTTTAAAAAATATTACAGCAGACCTAGGTCCTCTTAATGTTTTATGCGTTGTTGTCATAACAACATCGCTATATTCAAAAGGAGAGGGATGCAACCCTGCAGAAATTAATCCTGCAATATGGGATATATCTGCCAAATGATATGAGCCAACTTCTTTGGCAATTTCTCCAAATTTCTTAAAATCAATAATTCTTGGATAGGCAGTAGCTCCGGAAATTATCAGTTTAGGTCTTTCTCTTAAAGCAATTTCTCTTAAATTATCATAGTCAATATATCCGTTATCATTTACGCCATAATGGACTATTTGGTATATCTTTGAGGATATGTTCACCTTATGCCCATGGCTTAAATGCCCTCCATGGGATAATTGCATAGACAGTATCTTATCCTGCGGTTGCAATAGCCCAAAATATACCGTGAAATTAGCTGGTCCTCCCGATAATGGTTGAACATTAACATCCCAGTCATCTTTTAAAGAAAAAACCTCCTTTGCCTTTTTCTGGCAAAGAATTTCCAATTCATCAACTACTTTGCATCCAGGATAGTATCTTTGTCCTGGATATCCTTCTGCATATTTATTCGTAAATACGGTTGCAGCAGCTTCCAAAACTGCTTTTGAGGCATAGTTTTCTGAAGGGATTAAATCTAAGGTTTCTTCTTGGCGTTTAATTTCCTTTTGTATTATCTCATACACATCAGGAGCGGTTTTTCTTATTTTATCCATGGTTTCAGTTTAACAGGTAAAAATATATGGTCAATGGTTTCAAAACCATCATTTTTTTGTTATTATATCAACAGATAATAAATTAATATGCAAGCAGTAATAATAGCAGCGGGGAAAGGGATTAGAATTCATCCCATTTCTTTAACTAGGCCCAAACCATTTTTTCAATTAATGGGCCAAACAATGATTGAATATGCCCTGGATCAGCTTGAAGGTATAGCAAGCGAGGTAATTTTAGTTTTGGGATACAAAAGAGAAATGATTCAAAGAAGAGTGGGGTCTAGATATAAAGGGATGAAGATTAGATATGTATTGCAGAAAAAACAAACAGGAACTGGTAGCGCTGTCGCAGCTGCTTTAAAATATCTAGATGACAAGTTTCTTCTTTTAATGGGAGATGATTTGTATTCTAGAAAAGATATTAAAGTAATATTAAAGAAATTTCCTGCGATAGGAGCTCAAATTGTAAAAAATCCTAAAAGTTTTGGAGTTATCACACAGAAAAATGGAATAATGATTAATCTTTCAGAAAAGCCAGAAAGACCGCAATCTAATTTAGCGAATATTGCAATGTATTATCTTCCTAAAGGTATTTTTAAATACGCGATTAGCAAATCTGCCAGGGGAGAATATGAGTTTACCGACTATATTAAACAATTTGCCAATGATCAGAAATTAAATGTTTCTATTGCCAAAGAATGGATGCCAATTCCATATATTTGGGATTTTTTACCTCTTGCGGATAAAAAACTAGAAAAGATTAAGAAAGAGAATAGAGGGAAGATAGAGAAAGGAGCTAAATTGGATGGAACAGTGTCGATACAAGAGAAAACAATTATCAATTCAAATACAATTATCAATGGTCCAGCATATATTGGAGAAAATTGCATTTTAGATAGCTGTATTATTCATCCAGGAACTGTAATAGAAAATAATTGTAAGATTGGTCCTAACTCTGAAATTTCCCATTCTATCATTAGTCCAGGGACAATAATAAAGGGAAATACAACCATTAAAGATTCAATTCTTGGCTGCAATTGCAGAATAGGGAATAATGTAAAATTCCTTAATCGTGCGAAATCTGGAACTGTCAAAGTAATGATGCAGGATAAACTGATTGATACTAATAAGAAGATTTTAGGGTCATTTCTGGGAGATAATGTCGTGATAGGAGACAATACAACTATTTGCGCTGGAGTGAAAATCAATCCCAATAGAAGAATAAAAACTAATTCCCAAATATTAAAAGATATTGTATGAATCCGGATTTAATAATTTTTAGGGCATTTAATAATTTGTCAGGCAAATCAAACATCCTAGATAAATTTGTAATTTTTTGTTCGGAATATTCAGGATATGTATATCTTTTAATAGTCGCGTTGATCCTTTTAAGGAATTTTAAAAAGAATATACATACAATTATTGAAATTTGTATTTCCGGATTTTTGGCAAGGATAGTGATAGCGGAAGCGATAAGATTTTTCTTTTATCCAGACAGGCCGTTTGTTAATTTTAACGTAAATCAATTATTACATCATTCTGCCAGTGGATCTTTTCCTTCAGGTCATGCAATATTCTTTTTTGCGGTTTCAATGTCTATTTTCCTGTGGGACAAAAAGATTGGGGTAGTCGGGTTATCTATTAGTCTTTTAATCGGCCTATCAAGGGTTTTGGGGGGAATTCATTGGCCGTCTGACATTCTAGTTGGTGCGGGGTTAGGGATGATAACAGCAGTGATAGTAAATAAGATAATAAAATGTTATTTGAAACAAAAAAACGTCCAGTAGGACGTTTTCCTCAATTCTATCTATTTCTTCTTTGATATTACCCTGGAAAGATTTATTGAAAGAAGTACAAAGATAACAGTAATTAATAAAGCGTAAAGGATTTTTCCTAATATTGCATCCCCTGGCTGTATAAATTTATCAAAAATCATTTTTATCGTATCATTCCAGGCGAGAGCGGCAATAAAACCAACAGCTCCTAATATTAAAGTGATTGTTTTTTCTGAGATTTCCTTCCTAGTTGCATTAAATTTAACTGCAGTTTTCTTTTGAGATTTCTTCTTTTTCATTTGAAAAAATAAATTAATTATTTAATCATTATATTACGCTTTTGATTTTATACAAACTGTGGATTATTATTAAGTAATAATATGAATAAAAAAATATACCTAATTTTATCTTTATTAATAATTTTGGCCAGTTTTCTGGTCGGATACTTCTTGTATCCGCAGATGCCAGATAGAATGGCATCTCATTGGAATGGCTTAGGGCAAGTTGATGGATATATGTCAAAAGCCTTAGCTTTGTTTATCATGCCAGTATTATCCTTGATTATGCTTTTTGGGATGGTATTCATTCCGAAACTAGATCCGTTAAAAAAGAACGTTAAGAAATTTGAGGAATACTACCATGGTTTTATGCTCGGAATGGTAGCATTTCTTTTCTATATCTACCTTTTAAGCATATTCTGGAATCTTGGAATCAAATTTAGCATGATTAGGAGCTTAGTCCCCGCATTTGCGATATTATTCTTCTATTGCGGCGTTCTCATGGAAAAGGCCAAACAGAATTGGTTTATCGGTATCAAAACCGCCTGGACTCTGAGCAATGAAGAAGTTTGGGATAAAACTCACAAATTGGGAGGAAAGCTATTTAAATTATCTGCTGTAATCTCTTTAATCGGACTATTCTTTGACAGAATTGCCATATGGCTAACAATAGGGCCGATTACCTTAAGCAGCATATTCATCATCATCTACTCATATTTTGTTTATAGGAAAATTAAGAAATAAATAAATGGAAAGAAACCAAATATATAAATGTGGTATTTGCGGAAATATAGTGGAGGTATTATTTGTTGGGGGAGGAACATTGGTTTGTTGCGGGCAGCCAATGGAACTACAAGCGGAAAAAATAAATGATACGGGAGCAGAAAAACACGTTCCTATTATAGAAAAGACAGACAAAGGTATTTTAGTTAAAATTGGCTCAGTTCCTCATCCGATGGAAGAATCCCATTATATCCAATGGGTAGAATTGATTATTGATGAGAAGAGATATAAAGAA
The DNA here is from genome assembly GCA_964616145.1 of uncultured Candidatus Saccharibacteria bacterium. GTDB lineage: Bacteria > Patescibacteriota > Minisyncoccia > Minisyncoccales > PEYH01 > JAQTNP01. The sequence continues at coordinate 93,455 of CAZTRD010000001.1, forward strand.
TTTTTAAAACCCAACAATCAACCAAAAACATTATTCTGTGTTGCTGGAGAAAAAATACAAGCCAGAATATATTGTAATATTCATGGCCTATGGAAGGGTTGAATATAATCTTTTTTCCTACGTGGTGCCCGGGGAGGGAGTCGAACCCTCATGAGATAAATCTCACACGATTTTGAGTCGTGCGCGTCTGCCAGTTCCGCCACCTGGGCTTCTTTTAAACATTAACAAATTAGCAGTACATTTTCAATCCTTTTTGACAGTTGAGCAATTTGGATTACTGCAATACTTTTGTTTTCTTTTTGTTTCTGCCATTGGCCAGCCGCATTCTTTACAAGCTTCTTTTATCGGCTTATCCCAGCTGGCAAAATCGCAATTAGGATAATTGCTGCAACCATAGAAGATTTTTCTCCTTTTAGTTCTTTTTTCTACAATATCTCCTGTCTTGCACTTAGGGCATTTGATATCCAAATCCCTTTTTTCATCTTTAATATTCCTGGTGTATTTACATTTAGGGAAATTAGAACAGGCGATGAATTTCCCATATCTTCCCATTTTCAAAACCAAATCAGATCCGCAATCAGGACATTTCTCATCAAGTTTTTCATGTAGAGTTTCTTTTTTAGCAATTTCTTCGTTTTTTTTCTCAAGATTTTTGGAAAAAGGATCATAGAATTCACGGATTACTTTAGTCCATTCTTTTTGTCCTTCTGCTATTTCATCTAATTCTTTTTCCATTCCTGCTGTGAATTTGAGATCCACTATTTCTGGGAAATGTTTTACTAAAAGATCGTCTACCATTATTCCTATCTCAGTTGGCATCAGCTTTTTGGCCTCATCTTTTTCTACATAGTTGCGATCCTGGATTGTAGAAATAATGGGAGCATAGGTTGAAGGTCTGCCTATGCCATTTTCCTCCAGGGCCTTGATTAAAGTAGCTTCAGTATACCTGCTTGGCGGCTCTGTGAAATGTTGCTTTGGCAACAATTCTATCAGATTAAGAATTTGGTTTTCTTTTAAATTCGGCAATGATTTTTCTTCAAATTTCATCGGATAGATTTTTAAGAACCCATCAAATTTCAAGGTCTGGCCGTTAGCTACAAATCCATAATTGTTGGCCTTGATATTTACAGCGATAGAATCAAAAACAGCTGGTTTCATTTGAGTAGCCAGGAATCTTTTCCAGATCAAATCATATAGTCTTAATTGATCTCTCTGGAGTTTTTCTTTCAATGATTCGGGAACAGCGAAAACATCAGTTGGCCTGATTGATTCATGGGCCTCCTGGGCTAATTTTGATTTTGTTTTGTATTGGCGGAAGTTGTGGTATTTCTCCCCGAACTCCTTTTCTATCAGTTCCTTTGCCTGATTTAATGCAAAGCCTGAAATATTCAAGGAATCGGTTCTGTGATAGGTAATCAGACCTGTTTCATACAGTCCTTGGGCAAGAAACATTGTTTTCTTTGCAGGGAATCTGAATAAGGCAAATGCTGTTTGTTGAAGAGAGCTAGTAGTAAATGGATACAGAGGATTTCTGACAGTTTCTTTTCTTTGGATATCTGAGACGATAAACTGAGAATTTTTTAATTCTTTTGTTATATTATCTGCCTCTATTTTGGTTTTTATGGCAAACTTGTCTAAAACCTTTTCATCTTTTTTATTCAGACTAGCTAAAAATTCTGATTTCTCCGCTTCCAAGTTTGCTTGTATTGTCCAATATTCCTGTGATTTAAAATCTTTAATATCTTTCTCTCTCTGGACTATTAATCTGACTGCAGCTGACTGAACTCTTCCGGCAGATAGTCCTCTGGCTATTTTTTTCCATAACAAGGGAGATAGTTTATATCCTACCAACCTGTCTAGAATTCTTCTTCCAAATTGAGAATATACCAAATTCATGTCTATCTTTCTTGGATTTTTCAAAGCATTCTTAATAGCTTCATTTGTAATCTCATGAAATACTATTCTTTGGTAATCCTTTAAATCCAAAGCTTCTTTTAAATGGAATGCTATAGCTTCTCCTTCTCTATCCTCGTCGGTTGCTAGAATTACTTCGGTTGATTTTTTCAATTCATCCTTTAAAGCCTTTAAAGGCTTTCTTGCTTTGGGAGGAATTACGTACTGAGCCTCAAAGTTTTTTTCTGTATCTATCCCTAATTTTGATTTGGGCAAATCCCTAATATGTCCGAAAGAAGAAAGAACAGAAAATCCGCTTCCAATAAATTTCTGGATAGTTTTAGACTTGGTAGGGGATTCTACTATTACTAATGTTTTATTTTTCTTTGTCGGCATGTCGGGATTTAATTTACACTTTTAAGATCTTTGGTCAATAGATTAATAATATCACTATTATTTTTTATATCTATCGCCCCGTTATCTAACAGCTGTTTATTCCTGGCGCTTGAAGACAAAAATACAGGTCTTTTGTATTTTAATCCTAATCTGGCAGTCATCATCGTTCCAGACCTATCTTTCACATCAGTTACGATTATTGCCTTTGATAACGCCACGATAATTCTGTTTCTTTTTAAAAAGTGTTGCCTGTCAGGTTTTGTTTTTGGAGCATATTCAGAAAGAATTAAGCCATTGTTATCAATAATCCTTTTTACTAATTGAAGATTTTTCTTTGGATAGAAACTATTATCATCAATTCCTGATCCCAAAACAGCAATTGTCTTTCCCTCATTATCTATTGTTGTCTGATGGGCTATGGTATCTATGCCCAGAGCCAGCCCGCTTACTATTACATATCCTGTTTCCGCTAATATTTTAGTTAATTCTATTGTTGCCGCTTTTCCAGCGGCAGTGCAATCTCTTGACCCTATTATTGCAACAATATTATCCGAATTGATTAAAGATAAATCGCCTCTAAAATAGAGGCAATTAGGAGGATTCGGGATATTTTTTAATGAGTTGGGTAGATTAGGATAGAGGATGTGCATTTAATTAAAGTCATTCATAGCTTTTTGAATGCCGTCTCTTAAAATAGTTTCTATAATTGAAAGAAATTCTTCTTTTATCTTTTCTATTTTTCTTTTTTCAATTAAATTAAATTTATCCAAGACGAATTTTTCAGGATTGCTTACTTTTCTTTTTGGCTTGATGCCAATTCTTAATCTCAGAAAATCTTTTGTTTTAAGATTTTGAATAATTGATTCTACTCCTTTGTGACCGGCAGAACCCTTATCCTGAGCTATCTTTAAAGAAGAAAAAACAAGATCCAAATCGTCATTTATCACAAAGAAATTCTTTAGCGGTATTTGATAGAAAGAAATGGTCTTTTTAACCGATTGGCCGGAATTATTCATGAAGGTCTGAGGTTTCAATAGGATTATCTTTTTATCAAACATAATTCCTTCGGATATTTCTCCCTGGAGTTTTTCTTTTTTACTCCAATTAGAAAAACCAAATTCTTTCTGCAGATGATCAACAAGCAAGAATCCTATATTATGCCTGGACCAGGCATATGTCTTGCCTGGATTGCCCAGGCCAACGATTAAAAAGGTGTTTTGATTCATATTATTGACTAAATTCCATAATCTGCTATATTGTAATTGGCGCTTGGAGGGCCTTGGCCCTGTCACGGCTATATCCAAGCTGTACCCAAGTGCCATTAAAGAATACCGCGAAACGGTATTTTTTAATTTCTTTATGTTTCTATTATATCAAAACATGGATTGACTACAAAATGCAATTGTTATAACATTTCTTTTAGTAGGCAAGAATGGTTCTTGCCAATTCGCAAACTTGCGAGAAAGGGTGGGTGAAAGTTATGGAAGAAAAGAGCGTTCTTCAGTTGTATTCGATTCTCCTGCTCCATCCTGAAGTTCTGGATCCGCTGAAGCACTTGGGGCTGCCTCGGGATATCAAGCCCGAAGATCTGATCAGCTGCCTTGAGCTGTATCAGAGGATAGGGAAGTCCTATCAAGAACTTGTTCCTGAGGGAGATGACGGGGAGAGCGAAAGATTGAGGCTAGTTCACGATCTTCTCGAAGAGCTCTCAGGATGTTTCACCGAGCTGTCTGGCAACTTCGGGCCAAGGCCTATTCACAGGATCCGAAGAGCCATCCAGTGGTGGTGGCATCTTCATCTTCACGAGAATCTCCCCGGAGCGAAGATCGACGATCCCTACTTCATGGGGCCCAAGCATCTCAAACTGGATCCGGAGCGGGGATAGGAGCAGTTCGCGAGTTTGGACGGGCTGCTGTTCGACGGACCAGCAGCCCACTTCTTTTGTTTGCTAAATATCCAAAAGGATGTATAATAACAAAGACAATATGAATAAATTTCTTCAGATAGTTTGGGAATTAGTAAAAATTGGAGCAATAGCCTTGCTGATTGTAATACCAATCAGGCAATTTGTTTTCCAACCCTTTATCGTCAGGGGAGCAAGCATGGAGCCCAACTTTGAAGACTTTGATTACTTGATTATCAATGAGATAAGTTACAGATTTGATGACCCAGACAGAGGAGACGTTGTCATATTTGATAGTCCGATGAATTCATCCCAGAGATTCATAAAAAGAATAATTGGTTTGCCTGGAGAAACAGTCACAATCCAGTCAGGAGAAATTGCCATCAAAACAGAAAGCAAGACAATTACTTTGAATGAAGATATGTATTTGCCAACCAGTACCGTGACATCTAATTCCGGTCCTACTGTTCTTGGAGAAGATGAATATTTTGTCATGGGAGACAATAGACAATATTCATATGATTCTAGAATATTCGGAGCCGTTAAAAGAAATACAATAATAGGAAAAGTGGCTTTAAGATTTTCTATAGGTGGAGTTTTCGCCAGAAATCTTTTCCAAATAGCTCAATAATATGAAGCAACCCAGTTTTAAATTCCAATCTCCTACAGGGATGAGAGATATTCTGCCAGAAGAACAGGTATATTTTGATGCCATAGAGGAAGTAGCCAGAAAATATGCCGGCTTCTATTCTTTCTTGAAAATAGAAACTCCGATTCTTGAAGATTATCAACTATTTGCAAAAGGGACAGGAGAAACAACAGATATAGTGGAAAAGCAGATGTATGTTTTAAAGACCAAAGGAGATGAAATACTGGTTTTAAGACCGGAATTTACTCCAAGTTTTGCTAGAGCATACTTTGAGAATGGGATGATTGCCTGGCCACATCCAGTGAAGTTATATACCCTAGGCCCGGTATTCAGATACGAAAAACCCCAGGCAGGAAGATACAGGCAATTCCATCAATTGAATTTTGAGACCTTTGGTTCAAAAAGACCGATTACGGATATTGAGACAATCTGGCTTTTCTATAATATCTTAAAGGACTTAAAGATTAAAGATTTAGCCGTGCAGATAAACAGCATAGGGGATTCCCAATGCCGGCCTTACTATAAAAAGGTATTGACCAGATATTTAAAATCCCAGGAAAGGAATCTTTGCCCTACTTGCAAGAAAAGATTGAAAATAAATCCCTTAAGGGTTCTAGATTGTAAAGAAGAGAGGTGCCAAAGGGTAATTACTGAGGCTCCACAGATTCTTGATCATCTCTGCGATGAATGCAAAGATCATTTCAAAAGAGTTTTGGAACATCTGGATGATTTAGAAATTCCATACATTTTGAATCCGTATTTGGTAAGGGGACTGGATTACTACACAAAAACAGTGTTTGAAATAATCTCCCAGTCTGGCCCTGAGGGAAGGCAGAATGCTTTGGTTGGAGGCGGAAGATACGATGACCTATTAAAGCTGATAGGAAAAAAGGATATCCCGGCTTGCGGAGGAGCTATGGGGATAGAGAGAGTTGTTTCTTTGATGAAAGAATCGGGATTCAAAATCCAACAGCAAGTTCCGCAGATATTCATTGCTCAATTAGGGGATAAAGCAAAAACTCAGACATTGAAGTTGATAGATGACTTAAGGAAAATGAATATTTTGGCCGAAGCTCAATTATCAAAAGATTCATTGACTAATCAGTTAAAAATTGCTAATAAGTTAAATGTGAAATTCGCTGTTATCATTGGAGAAGAGGAAGTATTAAACAAATCGGTGATAATCAGAGATATGAGCAATGGAACGCAAACAAGCGTATCTTTTGATAAAGCAGCAGAGAAGATAAAGCAGAAGATTAAAGGTCAGAAAAAGATTTAAACTATACTATGGAAGGAAAAGAAAAAAACAAAACAGGTCTTTTAATAGAAAAAAAAGACAGAGAGAATTCCAAACAATTGGTTGGGAGATTCTTTAGACATTTAAGACAGAGCGGGATAATGAGACAAGCCAAGGGTTCTATCTACAGAAAAAGACCCTTGAGCAGAGCTTCTAAAATCAAACAGGCTTTAAGAAGAAATGAATTAAGAATTATTCACGAGAAAGAAGAAAAAATGGGGAGAATTTCATAATCTAAATACCAAAATATCAAAACCCCGAAGGGGGTTTTTGGTTTAGCAAAGCCATATGTTTGCTTTACATCTAAACTTTTGATAGGATAATATAATCTTGTTAAGTTTTGTATTCCTCAACAATGCTTGAAATTGCCAATCTAACTAAAACCAGAATAGATAAAAAACTCTTTGAAAAAATATACAAGGTTGTTTTGAAAGGAGAAAAAGCAAAAGGGGATATTTCTTTGGTTTTTGTGGATTCAAGAAAGATGAAATCCTTAAATCTTTCTTGGAGAAAAAAGAATAGCTGTACCGATGTTTTATCTTTTGCAGGTATTTCAGATAAAATTCTAGGAGAAATATTTATCTGCTCCGATTACATTAAAAAAATATCAGAGAATTACAAAGAAGAATTAGCCAGAACCTTTATCCATGGAATTCTTCATCTTTTAGGGAAGGATCATAAAACAAAAAAGCAAACAGAAGAGATAATCAAATTAGAAAACAAATATATTAAAAAACTTTTTTAAAATATATGCCAAAAAATACTTTGATAAATGCTATTGACGTCGGCTCAAAAGAAATTAAAGGGATCGTAGTTTCTAAAAAATCAGATTCAGAAGAACTAGATGTTTTGGCATATCAAAGTATTCCATCAAGCGGATTGAGAAAAGGAATGGTTATCAATCCGGAAAAGACAACAACAGAAATAGTTCAATTAAAGCATCTTTTGGAAAAACAGAGCAATACTCATATTAAAGATGTTTTCATTAATATCGGAGGATATCATATTGCTGTAAAATATTCCAAAGGAGCTGTAGCTATTTCCAGGGCCGATCAAAGGGTTTCTCAGGAAGATATAGGCAGGGTTTTAGAAGAGGCCAAGTCATTGGTTCCAATTACTTCTAATCAGGAAATAATAGATGAGTTTCCTATTGAGTATTCCATAGACAATGAAGCTGGAATCAAAAATCCTTTAGATCTTAAAGGAATTAAATTGGAAGCAAAGATTTTAGCTATTTGCGCCTTTTCTCCGTATGTAAAAAATCTCGTACAATCATTTTTAGAAGCTGATTTGGAGATAAACGACACGGTACCGACTCCCTTAGCTTCAGCTGAAGCGGTATTAACTCCCCAGCAAAAAGAAGTAGGAGTTGTTTTAATTGATATCGGCTCAGAAAGCACGGGGATAGCTGTTTTTGAAGAAGAAATGCTTGCTCATTTAGCAATTCTCCCTATCGGTTCTTCTCATGTTTCTAATGATATAGCGATAGCATTGCAAACAGATATTGATGTGGCAGAGAAAATCAAAATTCAGTTCGGCTCATATATTTTCAAGAATTCCGCTAAAAAGGAAAAGATAGAAATTGCTCCTGGGGAAATATTCTCATTTCCTATCAATAAGATGTCAAAAGCGGGAAAAGCAAGGATTTCAGAGATATTTGATTTAATTAAAAAAGAAATTAAAATAGCTCCTAAAAAAGGAAATCTTCCTGCCGGAGTTGTAATTGTGGGAGGAGGAGCTAACTTGCCTGGGATCGTAGAATTTGCTAAAAAAGAACTTAATCTTCCGGCAAGAGTAGTTGTGCCGAGAGGATTTATCGGAATAGAGAAAAGTCCGTCCTTGGCAACTCTTTATGGATTAGTATTGAGGGGATTAAGATCAGATGAAACTGAGCCCCAAAAAGAAATTTTCCCTTCATTTAAAAAACTATTTAAAATATTTCTGCCATGAAAAACCAGGCTAGGATAAAAGTTGTAGGGATAGGGGGTTCTGGAGGAAATGCTGTTTCCAGAATGGCCAGATGTAATATCCAGGGGATAGAGTTGATTGCCATCAACTCTGATTTTCAAGATCTAAAAAAAATCAAAGCTGATAAAAAAGTCCATATTGGTCTTGGTTTGACTCAAGGATTTGGAGCTGGAATGGACCCTAGCATAGGAGAAAAAGCAGCCATAGATTCTTTAAATGAGATAAAAGAGGTTTTGCAGCAAGGAGACATAATATTCGTTACCTGCGGCTTAGGCGGAGGAACAGGATCTGGGGCGGTCCCCATTATCGCCAATCTAGCTAAAAGCTTGGGAGCTTTAACTATAGCAGTAGTCACCTTGCCGTTTACTTTTGAAGGAGAGCAAAGGAAAAAGATCGCCAAAGTTGCTTTAGAAAAACTACAAGATAAAGTGGATACTTTGTTTGTTATCTCCAATAACAAGCTGTTAAACAATATTGATGAAAAAACAAGCTTGAATGACGCTTTCTGGAAAGCAGATGAAATATTAAGACAAGCAGTCCAGGGGATTTCCGATTTAATTGTCAGGCCCGGCTTGATTAATGTTAATTTTGCTGATCTGAAATCAATCATGAAAAATTCCGGATTTGCTCTATTCGGCGTAGGAAAAGCAAAAGGAGAAAACAAAGTTAAAGAAGCGGCTCATAAAGCAATCAATTCTCCGTTGTTGGACCTTACAACTTCAAAAGGTGCTCATGGAATTCTTTTCAATATTACCGGAGGAAAGAATTTAACTTTAAATGATGTTGAAGAAGCAGGGAAAATTATCACTCAAAACGCAGCAAGCGGAGCGAAAATAATATTTGGAGCGATTCAAGACGAAAAAAGATTTTCAGATGATGAAGTGGAGATTACAGTAATCGCTACTGGCATCCAAAAGTAGTTCTATTTTAATCAATATATATCAGCGATTTCGGCCCATTGACGAGGGTGCTGGTATTTCAGGTATAATAGAGGATTAAAATTAACCTGCTGGAAAAATGATAAAAGAAAATATAGAAACCGTGAAAGCAAAGATCAGTCAAGTTCAAAAAAGAGATGGTACAATTATTGACTTCGACCAAGACAGAATAACTCAAGCAATATTCAAAGCAATAACAGCGACTAACCAGGGAGATGGAGAAATTTCAAAGAGGGTTTCCAACAGAGTAGTAGATATTTTAAACAGAAGATTTAAAAACGGAGAGATTCCTAATGTAGAACAGATACAAGATGTGATAGAGGAGGTTTTAATCCTGGAAGAATTGGTGGAAACGGCTAAGGCCTACATCATTTACCGCGAACAAAGAAGAGCTATCAGAGAAGCAGTCCTCACAGCAGAAGAAGCAGTAGATAGGGTTGATCATTATCTTGAAAAACTTGATTGGGAAGTAAAGGAAAATGCCAACATGACATTTTCCTTGCAAGGGTTAAATCATTACGGAGTTTCATATATTGTAAAAAGGTATTGGTTGAAAAAAGTATACCCTAAAGAAATCCAGCAAGCGAATGAATCAGGAGATTTTCATTTGCATAATCTGGATACATTAGCTTGTTATTGCATGGGCTGGGATTTATACGATCTTTTGGTCAAAGGGTTCGGCGGAGTAGCTGGTAAAGTAGAATCAAGGCCGGCAAAACATTTCAGGGCGATTCTTGGCCAAGTCGTGAATTTTTTATACACTCTTCAGGGAGAATGCGCAGGAGCTGTCGCTTTTTCTAATTTTGATACTCTTTTAGCTCCGTTTATCAGATACGATAATCTCAATTATCAGCAGGTGAAACAAGCATTTCAGGAATTCTTGTATAACATGGCTGTTCCCACAAGAGTAGGGTTTCAATGTCCGTTTTCAAATATTACTTTGGATTTAAAACCTGCTTCTATATATGCAGATCAGCCAGTAATCTGCGGAGGCAAGCCGCAAAAGGAAACATACAAAGAGTTTGCGGAAGAAGTGAAGATTTTTGATAAGGCCTTCTACGAAGTAATGCTTGAAGGGGATAAAAATGGGAGGCCATTTCATTTCCCGATACCGACAATTAACATTACAAAGGACTTTCCTTGGGACGATCCAACTTTTGATGGATTGTTTGAGGCCTCTGCCAAATACGGCATTAACTATTTTGCCAATTATATCAATTCAGAAATGAAACCGGATGATGTCAGGTCAATGTGCTGCCGCTTAAGATTAAATCTCAAGGAATTATATAACAGGGGAGGCGGAGGATTGTTCGGGGCAGGAGCTCTAACTGGTTCAATCGGGGTTGTGACAATTAATATGCCAAGAATCGGCTATACCTCTAAGACCAAAAAAGAGTTTTTGGATAAATTAGGCAAGGCAATGGATTTAGCCAAAGAAAGTTTGGAAATTAAAAGAAAAACAATAGAGAAATTCATTGAAAAAGGGCTTTATCCATATTCCAGATTCTATCTTTCAGGAGTAAAGAAAGCCAAAGGAGAATATTTTGCCAATCATTTTGCCACAATAGGACTGATTGGCATGAATGAAGCAATGCTTAATTTTATTGGGGAAGATATTACTACTCAAAGGGGAAGAAAAACAGCTCTGGATATAATGAACTATATGAGGGGTAAATTGGTGGTATACCAAGAGGAAACCGAGCATATATATAATCTAGAAGCAACGCCGGCAGAATCTACCGGATACAGATTAGCCCAGAAAGACAAAGAAGTATTTCCTGAAATAATCACAGCTGGAATTAAAAAAACCCCGTATTATACCAATAGCACTCAATTGCCTGTTAATTTTACCGATGATGCATTTGAAGCGTTAAAGCTTCAAGATGATCTTCAATGCCAATATACGGGAGGAACAGTATTACATATGTTTTTAGGAGAAAGAGTCGGAGATGCTAATTTAGTAAAGGCATTGGTAAAGAAAACATTTGAGAATTTTAAACTTCCATACATTACTATTACTCCGACATTCTCGATTTGTCCTATTCATGGATATTTAAGCGGAGAACATTTCCTCTGTCCTCAATGTACTGTTGAACAACCATGCGAAGTATATTCAAGAGTTGTTGGGTATTTAAGACCGGTAATGCAATGGAACGAAGGGAAACAACAGGAATTTAAGGATAGAAAAGAATTTAAAATAAAAGCCAGTGAGCTTAACAAGACATGATATATGGAGGATTGCAAAAATTAACATTGATAGATTTCCCGGGGAAATTAGCAGCTACAATATTTCTCAGCGGGTGCAATTTTCGTTGCCCATTCTGCTACAACCCGGATCTAGTTTTGCCAGAGAAAATTTCTTCTTTTAATGAGGAAGAGATATTTTCTTTCCTGAACAAAAGAAAAGGAATGCTTGATGGTGTTGTTATTTGCGGGGGAGAGCCAACGATACACAAAGATCTTATGCAGCTTGCCAAAAGAATCAAGGAAATGGGATTTGCTGTAAAACTAGATACAAATGGCTCTGATCCGGAGATTCTTGATAATCTGATTTCCAGGAATTTGATTGACTATATTGCCATGGATGTCAAAGCTCCAAGAGAAAAATATGAAGCCCTGGCAGGCAAAGGGATTGATTTACAAAGGATAGAGGAAAGTATAGGTATCTTAAAAGAAGAAAGAACAGATTATGAATTTAGGACTACTGTTATTCCTCTGCTTTTAGAAAAAGAGGATATTCTTTCCATTACTCAATGGATTAAACCGGCTAAAAGGTATTTCTTGCAGCAATTCAGAGCAGAGAATAATCTGGATCCGGAATTTCAGAAATTGAATCCGTATTCCATGGAATATTTGATAGATATAAAAGAAGCAATTGCCCCGTTTTTTGATGTATGCCAAGTCAGAAAATAATATGAGGCCGGAACAGATTTTTCTTTTTAGTTTAATTTCTGTATTTCTGGGAATAGTTTGCAGAATATTCATTCCCTTTCCTATTATTCTGGTAATAGGATTTTTGTTTTCTTTGGCCCATTTTTCCGTTAAAAAAGAAAAATGGATAATTCTCCTTTTCCTTTTACTTGTTTTGGGTTTTGTAAGATGTGGCATGGTTCTTCAAAAAAATATCATATATTCCAACCAAGAAGTTAAAGTTACAGGGAAAATATTAGAAGATCCGATTGTTTTAGGAACATATGGGAGGGCAAAAATTAAAACAGAATATATTGAAAACAGAAAAATCAAGAATGATATTATTGTATACTTTGATAACCCAAAAGATTATTCCAGATATGATTTGGTAGAATTCAAGGGAATCCTGGAAAAACCAAATGATTACTATCAAAAGCAGGGGATAACGGCAACGATTGAAACAGATGATTTAAAGATAATTAAATCTTCTGTTTTTTCCTTTTTTACAAAACAGAAGAACAGAATGAGAGAGATAATAGATGAGAAAATGTCTATTCCTTTCAGTTCAATTCTATCTGCAATGATTTTAGGAGATAATTATAGCTTGCCTCAGGATTTAAAAGAGAGCTTGAATAATAGCGGACTGCGTCACATTATTTCCATTTCCGGAACACATATAACAATAATCATGAATCTTTTGATGGGTTTTCTGATATTTTCTGGGATTTCAAGAAAAAAATCAGGAATTATTACTCTTTTAATAATTTTTCTGTATATTTTCTTCATTGGGTTCTACGCTCCAGCAATCAGAGCAGCCATTATGGGGGCCAGTATAATTCTTGCTCAATTATTCGGCCGGCTTCCGGATTCTTTCAGATTTCTTTTGTTTGCCGGAGTATTAATGCTTTTGATAAACCCGTTTTTGTTTTTTGATCCTGGATTTTGGTTATCATTCACAGCTACTTGCGGAATGATATTCTTTTCCAATTATTTTACAGAAAGGATAAAGAAAATATTAAAGAATAAAGAAATCAGTCAGATATTAGGGATAACATTTGCTGCGCAAATATTTTCTTTACCTGTTTTGTTGTATTATTTCGGCTCAACCTCCTTTTTAGCTTTTCTTTCCAATTTGTTAATCTCTCCGATAATTCCTTTTGTTATCTCTTTTGGATTTATTGCCTTAATATTGAGTTTTATATTTTTCCCCTTAGGAACAATATTTTTTGTGATAATTCAGATTCTCTTGTCGTATCTTATATTTATCTCTAATATTTTCTCCAAAATATTCTTTTTATCAATAAATTTCTTTCCAAACATATTTATCGTTTTAAGCACCTATGTGCTTTTAATGATATGGGCTAGGCATATTAAGGAGGAAGAGAAGATTTCTTTCCTCCCCTGAGATTGACGAATACAATATAGTATGCTATGGTATGGATACATGGGGGAGAGGAGGATGGTATCATGCCCAGAGGACAAGGAAACAAATCCAAGCCGGGCCCCAAGAAGCCGCCCGACAAGCTATTGATCTACATCCCGCAGTCGAAGGTTGCGCGGCAACCTGTCGAGCGGCTGATGAAGATCGGCGCGAAAAAGGATCGGTCCGTCAGCTACCTCGTCGTCGAGGCCATTCTGCAGTACCTCGACCGTGAGGAGAACAAGTCGTAGCTCGTGAGAGCTACAAGAAAGGAGGTGGTCTCATGAAGACGGGGCCGCCGTAACAAGCTGTACATTGGAGAGATCAGGCTCTCCGGGGGACCGGTGCCCGCATGCACTTCAGGTCCCCCTCATCTTTTTTAAATCAAGAAACTCTGATAGAATTCAATATATTAAACAATAACAATGGAATCATTGTTTTCTTTTTCTAAATTAAGGCAAAGTATTAGAATTGCCCTTTTTGGGATCAAAAAGGCCTTTAAAAAAGAGCAGACATTTAGATTTGAAGCAATATATGGAATAGTTACCATTATTCTTGCTTTTATCTTTTCTTTGAATGCAATAGAATTTTCTATTGTCATGGCTTGTATAGGAATGACTTTGGGTTTCGAATTATTGAATTCCCAGGTTGAAAAGGTTGTAGATGTAGTAAAACCGGAATTTAGTTCTCAAATTAGGACAATAAAAGATTTATCCGCTGGGGCGGTTTTAATAGTTGTGGTTGCTTCAATATTTGTCGGGATTTTAATATTTCTTCCGCACTTCCTAGATTTCTTAAAGTAATTATGATAATATCATTGCTAACCATATATTATGCAAGATCAAGATGATAGACAATTGATAATCAGCTATCTTCAAGGAAATGAACAATCCTTGGAGATTCTAATTGCAAAATATCTAAAGATTATCTATGGATTTATATATGGGTATGTAAACGATCAGGCCATAGCCCAAGATATTACCCAAGAAACATTTATCAAGGTTTGGAAAAATATTCAGAAATTTGATAAAGAAAAAAAATTCAAGTCCTGGATTTTTGCCATTGCTAAAAATACAGCCCTAGATTATCTTAAAAGGAAAAATGCTATTCCATTTTCCGTTTTTGAAAACGAAGAAGGAAAAAATGCTTTTCTGGAGAGTTTGGCAGACAATTCCTTGCTACAGAACAAAATGGCTGAACGACTTGATACTAAAGATGTTATCGCTTTAGCAATGAAGAGATTGTCTTTTAAATACCGCAGAGTTCTATCCCTATACTACAATAAACATTTTAACTTCAGAGAAATATCTGAAATACTAGGCGAGTCGTTAAATACGATTAAAAGCCGTCATAGAAGAGGATTAGTAATGTTAAAAGATATCATCTCAGAACAATAATGCACCAAAAAATAGGTCTTAATCGTAATGATTATATAGACCTATGGAAAAAACTGGTGCAAATAAATCTGTTCAGAATCAATCAACAGAACCACCCGTTGGTCTTTTTGATAGGATAATCATAGCTATCAAAAAGGAACAAGAATCCGAGCATACAAAAAAGACCCTTATTATTTTTTTGGCCCTTTTGGTTATTTCTTGTTTTGCTGCGCCATTTTCTTCATTGATGTTTTTCAACCAAGTAAAGAATTCAGGAATAGTGAGTTTTCTTTCTATGATCCCGACAGATTTTTTCTTGGTTCTATCTTCTTGGAGAGAGTTCGGATCAGCCCTATTAGAATCTGTTCCGATTGTCGGAATAGCCATATTTACATTGAATATTATTTTAACGCTTTTCGCGATAAGACTGTTTTTGCACAAAAAACAATTCCTTTTGAAATATTTGATACATAGCTTGATCAATAAAAAATTAATAGTATAAAAATATGGAAGAAGAAACAAAAAAGGAAATGACAACCATCAAAATTAAAATCGATACTTTGAAATGGATTATCATCGGGCTTTTGATTTTCGTAATAATTCTTTTGATCCTCGGGGTTGGGATAAAGATTGGTTCGGAAAAAGCTAAATTTTCCTGCCGTTGGGCAGAAAACTACCAAATTAATTTTGGAGGTCCCAAAACAGGATTTATCGGTAATTGGAGAGGATTGCCAGGAGATACTTTTATCGAAGGGCACGGGTCTGTTGGAGAAATCATCAAGATTAACGGAAATGATTTTGTCATCAAAGACAGGGGCAATACTGAAAAAGTAATCTTGATAAAAGAAGATACAACCATTAATCGTTTAAGAGAAACAATTAAATTAAGCGATTTAAAGGTGGGAGAATTCGTAACAGTAATCGGAAACCCCAATGATTCAGGCCAGATTGAAGCAAAACTGATCAGAGCTATCTCTGTCCCAGAAGTTCTTCCATTAAAAAATATTAGGCAAAACATATGATTAAAAATATATTCAAGAAAATTATCAAGCATAAGCTTATCGCAGGAACAATAATAGTTGCAATCGGATTAATAGTGTTTTGGGGAGTTAAGGTTTTATCCGGAAAAGCTGTTACTACCAGCTACATCACGGCGACAGTTGAAAAGGGGACTGTTATCTCTTCTGTATCTGGGACCGGCCAGGTTGAATCTTTAAATCAGACAGATATTAAATCAGAAGTTTCTGGAGAGATAATTTACCTTGGAATTTCCAATGGGCAATCGGTTGGAAAAGGTGCATTGGTAGTAAAGGTTGACGATAGTGATGCTCGAGATACCATTGAAGCTGCTCAAGATATCCTAGAAGAAGAACTTTTTACTCTTGAAAAGATGGAGGGCCTGACTACTAGTAGCGGTTCATTGAGGGGGGACAAAGAAAAAGCCATGAACAATCTAGATAAAGCATATGAAGACGGATTCAATACGGTATCAAATGCTTTTCTTCAGTTACCAGCGATCATTACTGGTTTGTATGATATTATCTATTCCAAAACATTCAGCGTCTATCAAGATAATGTTGATTACTATGGAGATATAGTCGAATCATATGGAGCTCAATATGATGTCTACAGAACAGATGCTTTCAATGAATATAAAGAGGCCAAGGCATTATATGATATAAACTTCCAGGACTATAAAGCTGTTAGCAGATCCTCGGATGATGAAGACATAGAAGCATTGATAGAGGAAACATATGAAACGGCCAGAGATATTTCAGATGCCATTAAAAACACCATTAATTTAATAACTATTTATCAGGAAAAATTAAAGGAAAATGGATTAACCCCTGTTTCTGGCTCTACTACTCATTTATCAAGTCTGAATACTTATACCAGTAATGCTAATAACCATGTTTCCAGTTTACTGTCTTCAAAAAATAGCATCCAATCATACAAAGAAGCAGTGATTGAAGTAGATTTTGATTTAGAAGACCAGAAAGAAAAAGTGGAAGAAGCAAGACAAGATCTATCTGATGCACAAGATGACTTGTCTGAGTATAATATTTACGCCCCATTTTCTGGAACTATTTCCAGTATATCAGCAGAAAAAGGAGATTCTATTAATTCAGGATCAACTATGGCTACGATCATTACTCATAACAAAGTAGCGGCCATTTCTTTAAATGAAGTAGACGCTGCTGATGTTAAAGTTGGCCAAAAAGCTGTCCTTACTTTTGATGCCATAGATGATTTAAGTATTACTGGTCAGGTGTTAGAAATTGATTCTGTAGGAACAGTTTCTCAAGGAGTTGTCAGCTATAGCGCCACTATTAGTTTTGATACCGATAACGAGAGCGTAAAGCCGGGCATGACAGTATCGGCAACGATCATTCTGGAAGTTAAGCAGAATGTACTATTAGTATCCAACTCAGCTATTAAAAGTAACGACGATATCTCATATGTGGAAATTATGGATGCTAGCTCTACTACTTTTAAACAACAGCAGGTGGAAATCGGATTATCTGATGATGATAATACGGAAATTGTGAGCGGTTTAAATGAGGGAGATATTGTTATTACAAAAACAACTAGTTCAAGCAAAACGAACAGCAACTCTTCGTCAGGGAATACCATTTTTTCCAACGGAGAAGGGCCTAGTGGAGTAATGCCAGGAGGAGCAACCATGATAATACGATAAATACTATGATTGAATGTAGGGATATAACAAAAATATATGGAAATGGAGAGATGAAAACAATAGCTCTTAGGGGCGTTTCTTTTAAGATAAATGATGGAGATTTCGTAGCAATCATGGGTCCATCCGGATCTGGCAAATCAACCCTGATGCATATTTTGGGAGCTCTTGATAGCCCAACCAAAGGAAAATATTACATTGATGATAAAGATGTTTCAGAATTATCTGATGATGAATTAGCAGATATAAGGAGAAACAAAATTGGTTTTGTTTTCCAATCGTTTAATCTTTTGCCAAGAACCACCGTGTTAAGAAATGTTATTCTTCCATTAATGTATGCGGGCATTTCTCAGGAGAAAAGAGAACAACAAGCCAAAGCCTCTCTTAAAAACGCCGGATTAGAAGAAGAACATTTTTCTCATCTTTCCAATCAACTGTCAGGAGGACAGATGCAAAGAGTGGCGATAGCCAGGGCTCTAGTGAACAGCCCATCATTGATTTTAGCAGATGAGCCGACAGGGAATCTTGATACTAAGACAGGAGAAATAGTATTAGACACATTTCAGTTATTAAATAGAGAGAAAAAATGCACTATAGTTTTAATTACTCATGAAAGATATGTTGCAGAGCATGCTGACAGAATCATTACCATTCGCGACGGGTCTATTATTTCAGACGAAAGGGTTCCGCAAAAAAGAGTTATCAATGATAAAACATGAAAATATATGATTTAATACAAGAAACCTGTTCAGCTCTCTTGAGAAATAAGGCCAGATCAGGATTAACGATTCTTGGCATTGTGATTGGGATTGGTTCAGTTATTGCCATGATATCTATAGGCCAAGGAGCTCAAAGTTCAATTCAATCAAATATTGAATCAATGGGATCTAATTTGCTTTTGGTGTACCCTGGAACTCAAAGATCCCTAGGGACACAAGTCAGATCAAGCTTTGGCTCTGCTAAATCACTCACGATGGAAGATGTAGAAGCTATTGCTCAACAAACTAACTATATTTCATATGTTGCACCTGACCAATCAGGGAGATACCAGGTAACGGCTAAGGGAACAAATACCAACACACAGGTTATGGGAGTAACATTCGCCTATTCAACCGTTAGAAATGTGGAAGTGGCTGAAGGCGATTTCATTTCTGATCAAAATGTAAACAACATATCTAAAGTTGCTGTTTTGGGGCCAAGCGTTGTAGAAGATCTTTTTGGAGAAGACGCCAATGCAGTAGGACAGACAATCAGGATTAACAAAATCACATTTAAAGTTATTGGAGTGACTGAAGAAAAGGGAAGTTCTGGTATGAGCAACCAAGACGATATGATATATATTCCATTAACTACGAATCAAAAATTTCTATCTGGCAACGAATATTTAAGTACAATCAGTATCCAAGTCTCTGATCAGAACTTAATGACTATGGCTCAAGAGGAAGTTACAAGTCTTCTTTTGGATCAACACAACATTTCCGATTCTACTTTAGCCGATTTTAGGATCATGAATCAAAGTGATTTAGTTGAGAGCGCTTCTTCCATCGCTGACACCTTAACAATACTATTGGGGTCTATTGCCGGAATTTCTTTGATTGTCGGAGGCATTGGGATAATGAACATGATGTTGACTACAGTTACAGAAAGAACCAGAGAGATTGGATTAAGGAAAGCAGTTGGGGCTAAAAGAAAAGACATCAATCTTCAATTCTTGGCTGAAGCAACCATGCTTACTCTGATAGGGGGTATATGCGGGATAATCTTAGGTTGGGGGATAGCCGCAATTCTTACAAAACTTGATGTTACAACAACAAAAGTCTCTATGGGATCAGTTTTTCTATCCTTTGGGGTTTCTGCGGCAATAGGGATAATATTCGGATATTATCCGGCCAGAAGAGCATCAAGGCTTAATCCGATAGAAGCATTAAGGTACGAATAATTAAAATGTAAAAATATGAATAAAACTTTACTTATCGTTATACTTTCTGCAGCGGTTCTGATTATTGGTGCGTTTTTTGGAGGAATGGTGTATGGCAAGAATCAGATAAGATCAAGATCCCTTGGAAATATATTTGATATAAAGCCGGGAGGATTTGGTACCAGTACAACCGAAAGGATGAATAACAGAAATGGCGCAGGGATGACAATGGGAGAAATAATTTCTAAGGATTCGGAAAGTATCACTATTAAGACTCAAGATGGAGGATCTAAGATAATACTTTTTTCTGATTTAACTCAGATAGCAAAATCTACTAGCGGGAGTATAGATGACTTGGAAATTGGGAAAACAATTGGAGTTAGCGGAACTTCCAATACTGATGGAAGTATTACGGCTAAAAATATCAGCTTACAAAATCAGATAAAATAAAGATTGGTTGGATTGGATTAAACCGCCTTTTTATGAAGGCGGATTTTTCCACCAAGCCCTCTTCTCAAAAACTATCAAACTGGTAAAATGTCTTATTTAGAGAATTAATTTTAAAAATATGGAAACACAAACAGAATTACTTCCAGTTCAAAATTCCGGAAAACCAAAAAACTCTTCCAGATTTATTGTTTTAATAGCAATAATTTCTATTGTTCTTGGTTCAGGCAGCGGGTTTTTGATTTCCAGCATTTACTGGACCAGAAACATTAATAGTATTTTGGGCAAGGAGCCGGTTGTTGAAGAAAAAACGATAGTTCAGAACAACTACATTCCCCAAACAACAGAAGAACAAAAAACTATTAATTTAGTAAAAGATAATTTTGATTCTGTTGTAAGCGTTATCATCACCAAAGATGTTCCGATATATGAAACCTACTATGTTGATCCTTTTGGTTCTGACTGGTTTAATTTTCAAGTGCCTCAATACAGGCAAAAAGGAACAGAGAAAAAAGAAGTAGGCGGAGGAACAGGGTTCATCATTAGCAGCGATGGAATGGTTTTAACCAACAAACATGTTGTTTCAGATGAAGACGCCGAATATACTGTTTTGACCAATGACGGAAAAAGGTATTCTGCTAAAATCCTAGCCGTAGATCAAATCTATGATCTAGCAGTGATTAAAATAGATCAGGCGAGCCAGGCAACTCAAACCAAATTTAATCCAGTAAAATTAGGAGATTCCGATTCTTTGCAAGTAGGCCAGATGGTTGTAGCGATAGGCAATGCTTTGGCAGAATTTCAGAATACAGTTTCTACCGGAGTAATTTCAGGACTTGGCAGAACTATTACCGCTACCAGCGGAACCGAAAGCGAGGTGTTAGAAGATGTTATCCAGACAGATGCAGCTATTAATTCCGGCAATTCTGGTGGTCCGCTTTTGAATCTTGCCGGAGAAGTAATCGGAATCAATGTTGCTAAATCTGATTACGCGGAAAATATCGGGTTTGCTATTCCGATAAATCAAGCCAAAAAAGCTATTGACCAAGTCAAAACAACAGGAAAGATAGTATATCCGTATATTGGGGTATATTACACTCTGATTACTCCGGATCTTCAGACAGCAAACAAATTAAGTGTTGATTACGGGGCCTGGATAGGGAGAGATTCTTCCGGCCAAAAAGCAAAAACACCATTTGTTCCCGGAAGTCCGGCAGAAAAATCAGGATTAAAACAAGATGATATCATCCTTCAGATAAACGGAGAAAAGATAACTTTGCAAAATACTTTGTCAAAAATTATACAGAAGTACAATCCAGGAGATGTAATTTCCTGTCTTGTCTTAAGAAACGGGGTCCAGCAGACGATTAAGATAACTCTTGCTGAAAGGACATAGGGCTTTACCAAAACAGGATAAAATGGTATAAATATTAACTATGTTCTCAAATCCAGGAGGCGAATTTACATATAAAGCGCAGGAAGCTGTGATGAAAGCTCAGGATTTTGCCAGGCGCTTAAACCAGCAGCAAGTTGATGCTTTGCATCTGGTATACATTCTTGTAAGCCAAGAAGGGACTTTGGTTGCAACTCTATTGCGCAAATTAGGTATTGATATTGAAGAAGTAAAAAGATTGGTTGCTTCTTCAATTAATCGCATTCCCCGCAACCAGGAATTTGCCAATCCGGCTCAATTCTACCTTACTCAAGATCTGGCAAGAGTGATAGAAAGAGCAAAACAGGAGGCGATGAAAATGGAAGATGAATTCATTTCAACTGAGCATTTCTTGCTTGCTTTGCTTGATGTTCCATCAGAAGCAAGAAATATTTTAGATAAATATGTTTCCAAAGGACTGATATATGAAAATGTTTTCAAGATGCTGGAAGAATTGAGAGGAGGAGAAAAAATTACCGATCCAAATCCAGAAACAAAATATCAGATAATAGAAAAATATACTAGGAATCTAACCAAGGTTGCCAAATTGGGGAAATTGGATCCTGTGATTGGCAGAGAAAACGAAATCAGAAGAGTAATCCAGGTTCTTTCCAGAAGAACCAAAAACAATCCGGTTTTGATAGGAGAGGCAGGAGTTGGGAAAACCGCTATTGTAGAAGGATTGGCCCAGAGAATAGTCAGGGGAGATATCCCTGAGAGCTTAAAAACCAAAGAAATTATTTCTCTAGATTTAGGTTTGTTGATAGCCGGAACAAAATTCAGGGGAGAATTTGAACAAAGATTAAAATCTTTGGTGAAAGAAATTGAAAAAGCGCAGGGCCACTATATTCTTTTCATTGATGAATTGCATACTGTTATCGGAGCAGGAGCTGCAGAAGGAGCGATAGACGCTTCTAATCTTTTAAAGCCGGCTCTGTCTAGGGGACAATTAAAGGCAATAGGGGCCACTACTTTAAAAGAATATCAGAAGTATATAGAAAAAGATCCGGCTCTTGAAAGAAGATTTATGCCTGTATATGTTTCAGAACCTTCCGTAGAAGACACCATTTCTATCCTTAGGGGTATTAAGGAAAAATATGAACTGCATCATGGAGTGAAAATCAAGGACTCTGCCCTGATTGCCGCAGCAGAATTAGCAACAAGATATATTACAGACAGATTCCTGCCTGATAAAGCAATAGATCTCTTGGATGAAGCCGCTTCTTCTTTAAGATTGGAAATTGAATCAGAGCCTATCCAGATAGAAGATCTGAAAAAAGAAATTCAGAGGTATGAGATAGAAAAGGAAGCGCTGAAAAAAGAAAATGACGCTAAAAGCAAACAGCGACTAACTGCTTGCCAGAGAAGTTTAGCAGACCTGAAAGAAAAATTAAAAGACCTTGATTTAAAATGGCAGACAGAAAAAAATCTTTTAAAAACGATAGGGGAGGTAAGCAAACAATTAGAACAATTGAATTTTGAAGCAGAAATGGCTCAAAGAGAGGGAAATCTGGAAAAAGTAGCGGAGATAAAATACGCAAAGATTCCAGAGCTCTCAAAACAAAAAAATTCTTCAGAATCAGAGCTTACAAAATTCAGAAAGAAGCATCGGCTGTTAAAAGAAGAAGTTAATGAAGAAGATATAGCCAGAGTTGTTTCCAGATGGACCGGTATACCGATAATGCGCTTGATAGAAGATGAAGCCAAGAAGCTGTATAACATGGAAGAGGCGGTGCAGAAACGCGTGATAGGGCAAAATGAGGCGATAAAAGCCATTGCCAATGCTATCAGAAGAAGCAGGGCAGGAATATCAGAAGAAGACAAACCTACTGGTTCCTTCATGTTTTTAGGACCTACTGGAGTTGGGAAAACAGAAACCGCCAAGGCCTTGGCTGAATTTCTGTTCAATGATGAAAATGCTTTGGTCAGATTAGATATGTCTGAATATATGGAAAGGCACACGGTATCCAAGATGATTGGTTCTCCTCCAGGATATGTCGGATACGAGGAAGGGGGCCAGCTTACAGAACTCATCAGAAGAAGACCGTATAGTGTTGTTCTATTAGACGAGATAGAGAAAGCTCATCCGGATGTATTCAATATACTATTACAGATTCTTGATGATGGGAGATTAACAGATGCAAAAGGAAGGAAAGTATCTTTCAAAAATACCATCATTATTATGACTTCTAATGTTGGCTCTGACTATATTTCTAATATGGCTCCCTTGGGATTTGTTACCAAAGCCCAGGAGAAGAGAGAATCTTTGAAGGATAAGATAATGGAAACATTGAAAGAAAGATTCAGGCCGGAATTCATTAATAGAATTGATGAGATTATCATCTTTAACTATCTTTCCCAAGAAGAGATTAGAAAGATTGTTGATTTGGAATTGAATAAAGTGACTAGTCGTTTGATGAAGAACGGAATAGGATTCAGAACAACAGAAAAAGCAAAATCGCTGTTGGTTAAAAAGGGATTTGATCAGAATCTTGGAGCCAGGCCCTTGAAGAGAACAATACAGAAATTAATTCTTGATCCATTGGCTTTAAAGATTGTTTCCAGCGATATGAAGGACGGAGCGAATATTTTAATAGATGCTGATGATGGAAAAATGATATTTAAATTCACTAAACAAGCTTCAAAAAAGAAAAAGAAATGAGGAAAAGGGGTGGTTGGCCCCTTTTCTGTTTGAGAGGTCGGTATGTACGAGCTTGTTAATCCCTGCACCTCCTTTAAAGGTACTGCTTGCCTAACGCCCAGAACGCTGACAAACGATAAGCCAGGAAGTTCGTGGTCTTGGTAAGATGTGCCACCAATTCCATCTTCTTGGCCGCCGCTGCCTGCTTCTGGTCCTTTTCATCTGTGTCCCTCCTTACGGGTAGGTGTTTATTATATATCATAGTTTCTAGTAAAAAACAAAGAAACCGACCAGAGAATGGTCGGGAAAGAGCATGTGTCAAGGATGGAGACCGCGGTGGTATCGTTAGTTCTCCTCCGCGGCCTCACATCCTCTCCGCAAGGACACAAGCAAACCTTGCGGTCTAACAACCCCTCGCCTCTTTCCCTCTCGCCCGTGAGAGGGTCATCTAGTGGAGGGGTAGGGTCTTACTTGTTGTTATCTTCTACCTACTTCTATGATTTGTCAATGTTTTAAAAGCAAAAGAGCCGACCACGAATGTGATCGGTTCTCGGTTGGCGCCCGTAAGGGCAAAGAACATGAGCGGATAGGTCCGCCACCTGGAGGAGCTGCCGAAGCAGCCCCTCCTAAGTGGTTTAGTCGTGCGCCCCCGCACGGCCAACTCCCCTCTCTGCCATAGAGAAAGGAAGGTCATTATTATTTTACTATCTTTGTTTACTTACAGTCAACATTGTTTTCCACAGTTTTCTTCTTTGAAAAAAATAATATATTGGATATAATAAAAGATTCATGAGAAAAGAATTCGTATTAATAATTGGTTTAGCCCTTGTAGTCCTTGTAGGGCTTTTTAGTTATATCCTAAAAGACATTCCTCAGGATAAAGTGTCGCTTTTAAATGAGGTTTTCTATGAACCCCTAGAAAACTATATTTTAATAGAAACAGAAGAAGGGGATTTTGTTGAGAATAGTAATATCGGATTGAGAATGGCTATTCCTCCAGAATGGCTGGTTAAAAAGATAGAAGGATTGGGAGTTGATAGCAAAGGTGTCAAAGAAGGAGCTATTGCTCTGTATTCCCCAGATTCAGAAGTTGATGAAATAACAAGCATTGCTTACAAGGGATGCGGAATATCTGCGAGATTTGAAAAGAGTTACAGGGAAAAGCAGTTTCATATAATAGCCAGCACGATAGAAGATATAGAAACGGGAAATGAGATAGAGCATAGCGAGCTGATAACTATTTCCCAAAAGAATGCCCTATGGGAGATAGTATTAGATGAAGAGGAGATAGGGGAAGCAATTATGGTTTCTCTGCCAATAGATGATAGTGTATATATTTTTGAAACCATTTTGCCTCCAGCAGAAAAAGAAAGGTGCGAAACAGCGTTTAGAGATTTTTTAACAAAAGTAGAAATCACAAAAAAATAATATGAAAAATACCCGGCGTTTAAAAAACGTCTTTTTAGTAGTTTTTTTGTTTTCAGTTTTCCCTGTTTTTAATGTTTTAGCAGAAGATGATCTATTGTTATCCAATTATGATGCTAATTTTATCCTTAATCGTCTTCCTGCTGTTATAACAGATCAGTGGATAGATTCAATTGTTCAAGCTAAATCTGGAAAGGAACAGGCCGCTATCGTAATTCTTAAACAGGCCTCTCAGCAAAGAACATTCAACTATCTTTTGGAACAAGCGCCAAAAGAAGTTGTAAAAGAAGTAGCTAGGGTTGGTTGGCAGATATATAATATTGGATCTGGATCAGAGCTCCATGAGATTATTGGTAGTTTTGAAAAAGAAACAGCCAATGAAGCGGTAAATTATCTTTTAAAAGTGATAAAAGAACAGAAACTCAAAATCTCCTTTGGGGATTTTGAAGCGGAATATCAGACAATAGATGAAGCGCTTTTAAAAACTAAATTCCAATACATCATTATCTACAAACCAGTTACTGAAACTCAGGGATTAGTAACTATTAGGATATATTCCCCGAATAATTTAACTCCGCCAAAATCAAAAGGAGATCCTTGGAGCGGAGCGATAAACTACACCTGGTTTTCTGATTCGGAGATAGAGAACAGTAAAATAGTTCCTCCTTTCATAGCTCAGATTAATGGATCTATGGAAAGAAAAAAATCCGGGTATTGGCAGAAAGATGTTATCCACGAATATAGTTTTTCTGGATCACCGAATTTAACAATAACTTTTCCCGAAACCGTACCAAAACTTGAATTTCCAAAAGAGGGTTGGCTGGGAAAAATTCTTTCTGCTGCCAAAGACAAATTGCAGACAATAGCTGAATTATTGGGAGCTAATTTAGTCAAAGAAGAGGAATTGAAACCTCAAAATGAATCAAGTACTTCAACTATGAGCTTTGAAGAGGAATTGGCACAAAAGATTGCTGAGTTAGAGAAGAAATATAATGAAGCCAATGCTGATTCAAAAACAACAATTTCTGAGCTTAACAAATTGAAGAAAGACATGACTACTCTTTTAAAGCAATTTGCTAACTTGGCTGGTTCTAAAGAAAAAGAACAGCCAGAAGGGCAAGATGCAGAAGCAGGTGATAGCAAAGAAGCTGTTATAGAAAAACCAGAAGCAGATACTAAAGAATTCAAGCTTGTGATCAGTGAAATATGTTCTGGAATGGATAACTCAAAAAGCGAATTTGTGGAAATATTCAATCCAAATGATTTTGCTGTGAATATAAATGATGAAAATTTCTCTCTTTGGATAGTAGATTCAAAAGACAAACCAACTCAGAAAAGAATTACTTGGACTAGAAACAACATTCCAGCAAAAGGATATTTTCTTTTTGCCGGATCAGAATTATTCTTTTCTGGGTTAAAATTTGACGCAGATGCATATTATTCTAATCAGATAACAAGCACGGGAGGAGTGATTATTTCCCAAAAATCAGGAGAGGATTTTGATAAAGCGGGATGGGGAAAATTATCTAGCCCTGCTCCGGAAACAAGCATAGAAGGGGAAGGAAAAGTACTAGAGAATGGTCTAGAAAGCGGGATAAGTATAGTCAGAAAAATGTTCGGGCAGGGATACATAGATACAGATAATAACGAAAGAGATTTTGAAACATCCCATTTTCCAAGTCCGAAGAATTCTTTAAATCAGGAATCAGTATATTATCCAAAGAGCCAGTATAATTTTCCGAGCAGCCCTACTTTTTCAAATCCGTCTTCCAATAGTCAAATAGTATCTCCTAAAATATTGATAAGCGAGATAAAAAATAAAGGAGAGAATTCCTCAGATGATTTTATCGAACTATTCAATCCTAATGATCAAGATGCTAATTTGCAAGGGTGGCAATTAAAGAAAAAAACATCTTCTGGCACAGAATCGTCAATTATTCTTTTTGGGGAAAATCAGATAATAAAGTCAAAACAATATCTTGTCTGGGCGAGTACAAAAGACGGATATAATCAGATAATACAAGCAGATGCTTCATCATCCGCCTATCTGGCAGATAATAACAGTGTTGCGCTGCTAGATAAAGAAAAACAAATAATTGACGCTGTGGCTTGGCAAGAAAGCATAAATCCATTTGTTGAGGGTAATTACTTTGATTCCAGCCATGAAAAAGACCAAAGCATTGGGAGGAAAAAAGACGGTCAGTCATATACTGATAGTAACAACAATGCGACTGATTTTGAAATTCAGACCTCCACCCCAAAATTAATTAATCAAAAATATCCAATAGTAATACCCCCAGAGAACCAGGAACCTGACGAAGAGCCGGGCAATACAGAAACCCAATGCTTAGCTTCCGGCATAATAATTTCTGAAGTTAAGCTAGGTAAAACAGAATATGTAGAGATTTTTAATCCAACTTTGCAAGCGGTTAATTTATCCAAATGTTTCTTATCATACTTCTCTGCATTAAATGATTGGAATGACCCTTCTCGCAATTGGGAATTTGCAGACAATTTAAGCATTAGCAGTAGGCAACATTTTTTAATAGGCATATATGCAGATCCGATAAATATCCTTAATTTTGATTGGCAAGTCCAAAGTTCTTCAGGAAATAATTATGCCAGCCAGCAATTAAGCCAAAACGGGGCCATCGGTGTTTTCTCATGCGATCCTTCTAGCCAATTAGATTCTTCATCAGCTAAAAATTGTAAAGTTGATGCTGTCGGATGGGACAGTTCTTTAGTAAAAGAGGAAAACAATACAGAACCCAGCCCTGAAGAAAAATCTATGGCAAGGATAATAGATCCGGATGAAATAGGGCAATTGGCATACAAGGACACCAATGATAATAATCAGGATTTTGAGATACAAGATCCGACTCCAAGAACATTCAGTGATCATGACTTCACTGATTTAGATAATGACGGACTTTTGGATGTAAAAGATATCAATGTCACTATCGGGTTCAGCACGTTTTTGGACCCAGGAGAATATATTTTCAAAAACCTTACAATAACCGACAATTCTACAATAACTCTTAAAGGGAATTGTAATGATGATCTGGGAGTGAAATTAATTGTCAAAAATTTAACAATTGAAAGCGGTTCTTCAATTTCTGCCAATAGTCAAGGTTGTCCGAGCGGGTCAGGAGATGGAGCAGGATATTTTGGCAGTGGCGGTGGCTATGGAGGGAGAGGGGCTGGAGATAATAGCATAGAAGGACAAGATTCATATTATGGAGATGGTGGTTTAACTTATGGCGATATTATTCTGCCATCAAATCTTGGTTCTGGAGGAGGTGGATTGGGCGGACTTGCCGGAGGAACAGGCGGGGGAGTTATTGTTATAGAGGCAGAAGAAAAGATAATGATTGACGGATTAATATCTGCAGATGGGCAGAGTATTAATGGAAAAACCGGTGGTGGAAGCGGAGGAAGTATATACCTTACAGCTAATGAGATAACCGGTTCTGGAATGATAACGGCTAATGGAGGAAGTACAACTGGAGGGGCTGGCGGCGGAGGAAGAATAGCTATCTATTACAATACGCTAGGTGTTTCTGATATTCAGACATATGGAGGAAATCAAACCATCGGTCAATTTGATGGAGCTGCCGGAACTATATTTTTAAAAAACAATACCCAAAACAGAGGAGAATTGATTATTAAGAATAATAATCTGGATGGATTAACCCAGACAGTAATAGATAATAATTTAGTTTTGAAGAATTTTGAGATAGGAGCCAATAGTAGAATTTCCTTTTTGGGAAACAGCATAGATTCTAATGATATATCAATATCTTCCAAGGGAGTTTTACTGTTTGAAGACGATGTTTCAATCACGACTGATAATCTGGTTGTATGGGGAGAAGGAAATATTATCAATCTTCTAGGAAAAACAACTGGAATCAAAGGAGGCGATATTACTATTAAAGATAAAGCAAAGATTCAGAGCAATGTTTTAATGCTGGCGGATAATTTAAATATCTATGCAGAGTCTTTTTTAAGCGCTGATAAAAAAGGGTATTTACCAAGCCAAGGGCCTGGAGCTGGGAAATTAGGTAGTGGTGGTGGTTACGGAGGAAGAGGCGGGGGAGATGAACCAGATCAGGATGCCAGTGTGTATGCCGAGAAAGGAGAATCGTACGGGGATTTTAGGTTACCAAATGAATATGGCTCTGGCGGAGGAACCTATGCCGGATACGGAGGATATGGAGGAGGAATGCTGAAATTAGAAGTGAAGAATATTTCGCTTAACGGAACTATTTCTTCAAATGGAGGAGAAGGGATAAAACTAAATTATGGATATGGAGGTGGCGGCGGATCCGGAGGTTCAATAGTTATTAAAACAGAAAATATTTCTGGAACAGGAGAAATTACTGCTAATGGAGCATCTCAGGAATTTTCTTGTACTGGCGGTGGGGGAAGAATAGCCATCTATTACAAGTCAAAAGATTCTTTTATGGGGAAATTGAAATCCCTCGGAGGCACAAAATTAAATATAGGCAATCCTCTTTTTATAGGAGAATCTGGCACAGTTTATCTGCAACAAATGGATGCTACAGAGGGGGAACTGAAATTTGGAGAAGTGTAAAATATATTTACATTGATATTGACAATATATTTTACATGATATATATTAGAGGCATGACCTCTGAATTTATACAAAAACTTAGGAAGGAGCAAGGATTGACACAAGAGTTTTTAGCATTAGAACTAGGTGTTTCTAGGCCAACCTATATCCAGATAGAGAAAGGAAAAAGAGAGTTAAATATATCTGAAGCCAAGAAACTCGCTTCGATTTTTAGCGTTTCTTTAAATGATTTTTTAGCCAATGAGTTACCTAAGCGCAATGTAATTCTAGAAAAAGAAAAAACGAAAGTACAAAATAGTTCCAAGATTGAAATACGTGTTACAAAAAAGAACTTGAATAAATTTAAGCAAGTTTTATTATATGTTTTAGAAAAAGTCGGCGGAAAGCTAAATTTTGGAGAAACAGTTCTGCACAAACTTCTCTATTTTATCGATTTTGACTACTACGAAAAATTTGAAGAAAATCTGATGGGAGCAACATATATCAAAAATCATCATGGGCCTACATCTATCGAACTAGGAACAATATTAAAAGATATGCAGAAAAATGGAGAGATTGAAGCAGTAAATAGTCGTTATTTTAAATATGATCAAAAAAAGTATTTACCCTTGAAACATCCAGATTTGCAACATCTCTCTGCTAGAGAGATAGGCCACATCGATGAAGTATTATTTCGCTTGAGCGATAAGAATGCCAAGGAGATAGAGAATTATTCTCACGAAGATATTCCCTGGAAAACCGCCAAAGAGGGCCAGCCAATTTCTTATGAAAGCGTATTTTACCGCGATGAGAGATATTCTGTAAGAAACTATAGCGATGAAATTTAGCGAACTTCCACAATTCATTAAAGAATTCCAGCGTTTAGCAAAAAAATATAGATCTTTGCCAAACGACCTTAAAGAATTTAAGAAGGTTATTGAGGTTATCCCCCTAGGGAATAGTAAGCATTTCAATATTATAACTAAAAACGATAAATGCGCCGTTATTAAGGCGCGTTTATTCTGTAAATATTTAAAGGGATCATCCTTAAGAGTTGTTTATGCCTACCATTATCAGAATGATACAACTGATTTTATCGAAATATATTTCAAAGGAGAAAAAGTTAATGAAAATGCAGGAAGGATTAAAGAATATCTAGAAAAGTGAAGGTCTATTGACTAGAATAAATAATGGTATTATACTAACCGTACTGGTCAAGAATCAGCTATTTTGACCACTACAATATAAATAATATGCTTAAAGATGTAGTTTTGCGTCAGAAAAAGGAAAAAGAAGATTTTATAAAACCTCAATACATAGAAAGGACCCAAGATGTTTTGGGAAAGAAATGGCTAGATTCCAATCTTATCAAAGTTATTCTAGGCCCTCGTCGCGCAGGAAAATCAATCTTCTCTCTTATGCTCTTGAAAGATCGTTCTTTCGCCTATTTTAATTTTGATGATGAAATTCTTACAAGCTCAAAAGGAATATCTACAGATGAATTAATGAAAGAATTGCACGCCGTCTATGGGGATACAAAAAATATTTTCTTTGATGAAATTCAAAACTTACCAAATTGGGAATTGTTTGTAAATAGATTACATAGAGAAGGATATAATCTAATTCTAACTGGTTCGAATGCAAAATTACTTTCTAAAGAATTAGCTACTACTTTAACCGGTAGATATATTCCCATAGAAATATTACCATTCAATTTTAAGGAATTCTTGCGTGCCAAGGGTTTTATAATAGAGAACAATCTTTTACCTCAGAAGCACGGGGAGCTTTTGAAACTGATGGAAGAATATCTCATAAACGGAGGATTTCCAGAGGTTATTGTAAAGAAACTAGACTCCAAGGAATATTTAGATGTTCTTTTTGACTCGGTTTTATTTAAAGACGTGGTTAAAAGATACAAGGTAAGGTTCTCAGTTCAGATAGGAAATCTTGGCTCCCATCTCGTTAACAGTTTTTCTTCTCTTTATAGCTTAAGAAAGCTACAAGATATTCTAGGGCTAAAGAGTGTTACCACGGTAGAGAAATACACTAAATACCTAGAAGAAGCTTATTTAATATTTTCATTATTACGCTATTCTCCGAAATCGCTGCAACGAATCAGGTCTCCTAAAAAGGTTTATGTCGTAGATAATGGTTTTATCGGCGCAAAAGCCATTCAGCATTCACCAGATAAAGGAAAGTTAATGGAAAACTTAGTTTTTTTGGAGTTAATAAAAAGAGGATTAGAGCCCAACCATGATATTTTCTATTTTAAGACTAAGACCGGCAAAGAAATAGATTTTGTTATCAAGAATGAGACAGTTGTCTCTCAGTTAATTCAATCTTCTTACGATATAGAAAATCAAGACACTGAAAAAAGAGAAATTAGTGCCCTGCAAGAAGCCAGCAGAGAATTAAAAACAAAAGATGTTTTAATTTTAACTTGGGACACGGAAAAAGAGATAAAGGAAAACAATTTAACTATAAAATTTCAACCGATATGGAAATGGATGATGGAATGAATTGATCGACCTATATAGAGGATCCCGGCATCATTTGTGCATAGTAACTAAATATGGCAAAAGGAAGGATAGGGCCTGGAGATATAATGATATTTGTCATCCTTCAATAAAGTACCATTTCGTTGTACTATGATGGTGTTTTTTGCTTAGGTTGAAGTAAAGAGAAAGGAGAAGAATGGACCTGGATCTCAATCTCGCGATGGATGGTTGGTGGGCTTTGATCAGGGTTTCCCTGTTCTTTGCCTCTGCCTGGCTGGGTTGGAAGGAGGTGAACTACCGCTCCTGACATCTATTGCTTCACCGAGAAAGGCTACCGCTGGTAGCCCTTCTCTTTTAATATAAAAAGGACATTCATTTGTCCTAATTCTTTGTCCACAGTTTTATTCTATTAAAATCCTCTCGCAAATTATTTGCGATGCGGAACAAGTATTTTATCTTTCTATTACTCTACGAGTAGAAGTAGAGAAGAAATATTATTTAACTGAGCATCTGTAAGCTGTAATGCGGAATCAATAGCTTTTTCAATTAAGTTTTTTGAGAAACTAATTTTTTCTCCGACTTGCAATCCATAATCGCCAATAGTATTTTGCAAGTAATCCTCAATGTATGTTTTATGAGCGCGAGTTAACAAAGAAGCATTCTGCCCGTGTTCATTTAAATACTGATTCATCGCTTTTCTGGCCAAATGAGTAATTCCATCTCCTGATTGTGCAGTTTCTGTAAAGATATTGGTTTCTACAAAATCTTCGTCTTCTATTTCTGTTTCTTCTTTAGTTACTTTATCCTCGCTTGAAGTGGTTATTTCTTCCTCATCTAACAAATCTATTATGCTTGCATTTTCCGCCTGAGGGAACACTTGTCCTATGGGTTCTCTGTAAATATATATTAATACTCCTACAGCGATCAGAGTAAACAAGAATACCCATGTCCAATATTCTTTTTTGAAAGTAATTTTAGGAATACGAATCTTCGGAAGTTTCATATGATTATTATTAATTATTTCTTACATTCTCTAGCATTACGCCATTCTACACCTTCCCTGATTTTTTGTAAAGAGGGTGTCCACCCTTTGACCGAATTGCTTGGTTTTGCTATACTGTACAGACAAATTAATATTAAAATATGGAGCAAAATTATTTGCTGAAATTAACCATTGCAGGGTATAGGATAGGGGATCTTTTCCCTGGAAAAGAGCCCCTTCGCTGGCAGATAAAAGAAAGCATGGGAAAGATACTGTTTGAAACGATAAAAAGCCAGTTTCTACCCGATTCCAAAACCCTTGTTTTTGCAGAAATCCAGGCCTTAAAAACCATGCTGGATATAGCAGAAAACCAGAATTGGATTAATAGCAAGAATATACTGATTTTAAAGCAGGAATACGATAAATTAGCCCAGGAAATGAAGCAAGTATCTAGGTCCATAAATGCACCAAATATGCCTGAAAAACCAGTAGAAGTAGTAGTAAAACCAAAATCCCAGAAGCCAGTAATGCCCAAGCTTTCTCCGGAAAAGCGCCAGGAAAGGATAGTATCTATGCTGAATTTTAGGAAAAGAATCAACCTATCTGATTTGAAGAAGATATTCCCGCAAGTAGGATCCAGGACTTTAAGGAGAGATATGGAAGCATTATTGGAGCAGGGATTGATTACTAGGAAGAGAAACGGCCAAAAAGATGTTACTTACCAGGTTTTGCAGGGATAGCGGACAATCTTAAAGTGACCACATTTGAAAACGGACAAGACAATGGACAAAAAATTAGCTTACCGCTTTAGTAAAATATATAATACCTATTCAGAGCAGATATATAGATTCATATATATCAAGGTAGATACGAAGGAAACGGCAGAGGACTTGACCTCTGAAGTTTTTGTACGTTTCTGGAAGACCTTTCAGAAGGATGGTTCTGACAGGATTGAAAACCCGAAGGCCTTTCTATACCGCATGGCTAAAAATTCAATAGTTGATTTCTATAGAGGAAGGCCTGTTTTAAAGCCATTATCTGATCAGGATATTCCAGAAGTAGCTGATCAAACCCAGGAATTAGAGAAAAAGGAGATCATTCTATCTGATCAGGAACAGATGATGGCAGCAATAAGGACCATGAAGGATGAATATCAGGATGTGATCTTTTGGTATTACATTGATCAAATGCCTGTAGGAGAAATAGCAGAAATTATGGATAAGTCAGAGAATGCGGTCAGGGTAACTATATTCAGGGCCATGGAGGAATTAAGGAAGCATTTCCCTAAGGACACCTTCACTAGCCAGGAAGTGTAATAAACTCCTGGATTTTACGTCATCTATAATAGAGAGGCAAAAACTATGGAAGATCAAGGATTAATAAATAAAATTCAATCTTTAAAAGCTATTAAACCATCCAAGGAATGGCAAGTCCAGACAGAAATGGATATTTTAGGTTATAAACCAAAGGTATGGGATGGAATATCTTTTCCTTCTGTTAATTTCTTACAGCCAAGATATGCTATAGCATTTGGCTTGATTTTTATTGCTGTAATGACTAGCTTAGCTTTTGGGCTTGTCCCGGGATTGAATCAGCAAGAAGAGATATCAAAATATGGCTATGCCGGATTGATAAATAATCTGGATAAAAGCTCTTCTTTTTACCTTGATTATGCAGCTAAGAATCTGGAGCTGTTAAAGAATGGAAAGATAAAAGACACTGACTCTGTTGTTCAGGGAGTAAAATTGGCTCTTGAAAGAGCTCAGGCAAAACTGCCATCAAAAGTATCAAGCACAAAAGAATCAGCCAGGTTAGTTGAGAAGATCAATAATGTGGAAACGCAGTTAAACAGCGTAAGAGCGACATTAGGTGCTGAGGTTGAAGGAATAGATGCGGAAGTGAATAATGTAAAAACATCCACAAAAACAATGATTGAAAAAGAAATTTACAGATTGACCGCCCAGAATGAAATCCATGATTTAGAAAATTCTACATTGACCGAAGAGCAGAAGGTTCTTTTTGAGGAAGCAAAAGAATTATTCAATATAGGAAAATATCAAGAATCATTAGAAAAAATATTAGTGCTTTCAGGCAATGAAAGCTAAGACAAGGGAAAGAAGAAAAAAATAATTAAATTCCTTTCCTTTTTATTCAATCATCTGGCTTTCCTTCAAAAAGTTGTTGAGCGCGATAGGTAGGGAACAAAGTTAATTTGTCTACCGATAGCGCTGAACAACTAGAGAGGGAAAGCGATATATAAAATAAAGGTCGAACATAAATTAAAAATAAGTTATGAGCCAAAGACTCATAACGAAAGAAAAAATATTAAAATGAGTATATTAAGAAAATTATTTGCTGGTATCTCAGTTCTCGCAATGATTGCAATGGTCGCACCGGCCGGAGCTATCACTGTTGAAGAATTGAATGCCCAGATTGCTGCCTTGACAGCTCAAATTGCTGCTTTACAAGGCACAACCACAACAACCGGCACTAGTGCTATCACTGGAGTTCCAGCCGGATTCACTTTCCAGACAAACCTTAAATTAGGATCTACAAATTCTGATGTGGTTTATCTCAAGAAAGTATTAGACGCGGAAGTCCCAACTCACGCAGCTTGGACTGGATCATCATATTTTGGTGTTAACACCAAAGCCGCCGTGATTGCTTTCCAGGAGAAATATGCTGCTGACTGTTTGGCCTCATTTGGCTTAACAGCTGGCACAGGTTTCGTCGGATCTGCAACAAGAGCTAAATTGAATACAATTTTAGCTAGCGGATCAACTGGAACAGGCACTGGTACTGGAACCGGTACAGTTGTAACTGGTACTGGTTTAACCGTTACCCTAGCTTCCGATACTCCAGCTGCAGGTACCTTTATCAGGGACACTGGAGTACTCGTTGCTCAAGCAAATGCAAGCTTTACAAAGTTTGTGTTTACCAATGGAGACAGTGCAGAAGCTGTAGTTACTACCCTGAAATTAAAGAGAGGCGGAATTTCTTCTGATACTGATATCGCCGG
Source organism: uncultured Candidatus Saccharibacteria bacterium (assembly GCA_964616145.1). Classification (GTDB taxonomy): domain Bacteria; phylum Patescibacteriota; class Minisyncoccia; order Minisyncoccales; family PEYH01; genus JAQTNP01. The sequence goes on from CAZTRD010000001.1 coordinate 129,835, forward strand.
CGTATATCTATATGATGGCGCTACTCAGTTGGCTGAATATTCTGCATTCTCAAGTCAGATTGTAACCTTCACCAATGCTTCAGGATTGTTCACAGTCCCAGCTGGAGGTTCAAAGACAATTACTGTAAAAGGAGATTTAGCTAATAGCGCTGCCACGGTTGCTTCAATCAACTTTGGTATTAACGCTTCTACAGATGTTCTCTCCAATGCCACTGCTGTTAATGGAACATTCCCATTAACTGGCAACAATATGGCTGTGGCCACAGTTGCTGATCTTGGCTATGTTAACATTACCAATACAGGAACATTCCCAGGCACTATTGACCCGGGAGTTACTGGATATGAACTTTGGAGAATGTCTGTACAGGCCAGCGATCAAGATATGCAGATCGAAAAGATCATGATTACCTTGGTCGGGACCATCTCTGCAACAGATGTTCAGAATCTTAAATTAACAGTTGGAGGAGTTGCTATCACCGATGTTATCCAACTAGCTTCTGACAAGACCTTAACATTTGATTTCTCCGCAAACCCATACAAGATTACCAAGGGTCAAACCAAGATAATCACTGTTACTGGTGATGTTCCAACAGGAACCGGCAGAGCCTTCAAATTCACCATCAGAAAAGTATCTGACTTCATTGTCAAGGATACTATGTATGGTATCTATGTGAAGCCTTTAGTTAATGGCGCAGCTTTTGCAGTTATTGATGCTGATGCTGGCAATGACGGGACAAACATACAGAATGGTACATTAACTATCAGCGTTGCTACAGATTCTCCAAGCGGCAATGTTGCCAATAGTTCAACCAATGTGTCCTTGGCCAAGTGGAATTTCAAGGCCAATGGTGAAGCTATCAAGATTACCCAAGTTGGTGTTACTGTAACTTCAAGCGCTAATGAAGATATTGAAAATGGGAAATTGTATTACAATGGTTCACAAGTTGGCGCTACTGATGATGATGTAGACTCAGGAGTTGTTAATCCATTTACTACCACTATTATCATCCCGGCCGGAGAAACAGGAGTATTCGAATACAAGGCTGACATGACAGATGCTGGTGGTACTGCTTTAACACCTGGTTCAACAATAACCGCTGTTCATACCACAGCCAGCTTAACTGCTGTTGGTCAATCGTCTTTAGCCGCGGTTACTGGCTCTAATGCCAATGGAAGAACCCTGACTGTTGCTACTGGAGCAATGTCTATTGCTAAGAATAATTCAATGGCTGATTACACTTCAGCTCTCCCAACAGGAGTTAAAGGAGCTGCCAATGTAAAAGTTGGTTCCTTTGTAATGACTGCTGGAGCCGGAGAAGGAGTAACAATCACCCAGATTGTTGTTAGCGATGACTCTGCTAATGCAACCTCTAATTTTGGAGACAACTTCCAGAATCTTAAGTTAATGCACGGCACGACTCAGGTCGGCACAACTCAGGGAACTTTGAGTGTAGCAGCTAGTGCTGATTACACATTCAACGTTTCACCATCTATCACATTAGCTGCTGGTCAGCAGTATGTGGTTGATGTCTATGCTGATATTTTAAGTGCAGCTGCTGGATTTGATACAGCTGCTACATTGGAAGTCGGTCTAGAAGTTGAAGGCGTTACTGCTACAGGAGTTGTTACCGGAGGAAGTGCAACTTTGACTGGTCAGAACAAGGATCTTCAGAAATTGTATATTGCTACAACCGGAACCTTGACTGTTGCTAGCGTAGCAAGCCCAACCACCCCAGTTGCTGGACAATTAGTAAACGGAAGCACTGGCAATACATTCTTTGTAGCGTCATTTGCTGCCGGAGCTGCGGAAGCAGTTCAGGTTAGTGAAATTATTATCACTGATACAACCAGCTTTGGAGGTTCATTGAATAACATTGAATTATGGAGTGCTGGAACTGGCGCTGCTACACCTGTTCAATTAGGTTCTGCTGTAGCTGCTTTAAGCGATGCTGATACCGCAACATTCAATTTAGCTACCCCATGGGTAATTCCTGCTAATACAACCTACTATTTAGTGGTAAAGGCTGGAGTAAATACCTATGACAATGCTGTTTCTGGTGGAACCCATACATTAAATATAGTAGCAACCACTGGCGTAACTGCCGCTGGCGTAAGCTCTGGTACTGCTATTGCTGAGTCTGGTAGCGCAACTGCTGCTGCTCAGGATGTATACAGAACCAAACTTACTGCTGCTAAGAATGCAAGTTCACCATCAGGATCTTCAGTTGCTGGTGCTGCTTCAGAGGTATTAAGATTTGACGTTGCTGCAAACAGCAACTACACAGGAGCATTAAGTGTTGCCGCTATTACTATGAGTGGTAGCGCTAACATGACCGGAGACGGAGATGCCACCTTGTATGATAATGCTGCACCATCCACTGCCTTAAAGACAGAAGGATATCAGACAATTACCTTTGCTGATAACGCTGGTGGCGATGTGGGCAATGAATATACATTCCAAGATGTAGGCGCCCCAACAAGCTGCGATGGCATTCCAGTTGGCGCAACTGTCAGAATCTATGATAATGATGCTCCTGGTTACTTAACCGGCACATTCGTAGTTTCTGCTGTTGACAGCAATACAAACTGCACCATCACATTCGCTACCCCACCAACAACAGATTTGGATGACGGCGACATATTGTATTACAGGCCAATGCAGCCAGGATCTGGTAGAGTATACTTTGGTGCTCAGACAGTTTTGGGCGCTGATGTTCTTGAAACGGCAACAACCCTTACAGTCTCTAGTATCAGCGGTTTTTCAACCGGAGATACTGTCACTGTCTTGGGTTATGAGGTTACAACCGGAACAGCCATGGCTGGTGCTTCTACAATCAAGACTCTTAGTGGAACCACTATCACTCTTGATGGAGCAATTGGCGATATGAATGGTGATTCTGATACTTCTGATACTCTTGATTTCAACTATACAAGCGCAACAGCTGCTAATGCTATTGCTAAGAAACACAACAGCGTTGGAGTCGTATATGAGGGCACTGGTGCCAATGGTAGCATTAACAAACAAGTTACTGCTGGTACCACCGTTACATTCATTGTAAAGGGTGACACCACTGGTGCTACTACCAATAACACCTTGAGAGCTGATATTGCTGCTGCTGGTGACTTCACCTGGAGCGATAGCTTGTCATGGACAATCACTACCGATACTGTTACCTTCCCAGTAACAGGCGGAACCCTTACTTACTAAACATTCCTTGTGAGTTTGTGTAAGTAAAACAAAAGGCCTCGGGCGAAAGCTCGGGGTTCTTTTGTTTTGTGACATAATAGAAATAACCGATTTTGCTGATTAATCCACAAACCTTGGAATATCGTAATTTGCTCAAAAATCTGATATATCAAAAAAGATATATCATTCGTTCCAACATATCCCTGCAACATAGAGGATTCCTTATCCGTCATGCTATCATCTAGAGATTCAGATGCGTATGATTGCGGATAATTTTTGAGTATGCAGTATTATCAGTGATAAATGAATTTTTTATGCTATAATATAGAAAAGTAATTTAATAATATGGATAAAAAAATATTTTTATTTTTCTTAATTCTTCTTTTGCTGATTTCTTTTAAAACAGAAGCATTTACAACTTCCTCAACAGGATATGTCAATAACGGGGTGGGTTCCGAAAACTATATCGTCAGCACGGATAATAATCTGATTTTAGATATTTCATTGCCAGATCCGGCAACAGATACAGTATTAAGCGGTTCGGGAATTCCGGCAACAGGTTCTGCTGTTATTACTACCAATCCCTGGTCAGGAGCAGCGATTTCTGTCTTTTTCTATGACAATGGAGATGCTGTGTGGACAGCAGTCAATGATGGAATATTCCTAGATGTTGATTCAAGCGGAACATATTCAATAGGGGATACTCAATTAGCAGGAACAGGAACTCCTGTAATTGGTTCTGCTATTATTACTGCCAACCCATGGGCCTTGGCTTCATTGCCCGTCTTTTTCTACGATAATTCAGATGCTGTCTGGACGAGCGGGAACGATGGCATATTCCTGGATATTGACGGATCCGGATATTACAATGCGGACAAAATATATTCGGTCAATATTATGAATACTGCGTCCGATGGTCCGGCAGCAGATAATGAAGTAAGCGCGATTAAGATCTGGCAGGAAAATGGTTCAGCCTCAGGATTTCAGGCAGGCAGTGACACTTTAATTGGTTCCAGAACAGAAGCTCCTTATTGGAATCAGATAATACTTTGCTCTTCTGCAGTAGTATATACTGCTTCAACCAAAGACAGAATATATGTAACTATTGATATTTCCCCCAAAGCCATTCACAAAAGAATCATCAAGGCAGGCATTTCAACTAATAGCCTGAATTTTGTGTCTATTCATGACGGGCCTACTGATATTGGTATAGTCAACCAGAATCCCCAAACAATTCTTACCCAATCATCTATTGATCAGATAAGGCCAACATCGAGCATTAATAATGTTTCCACATCTACTGTAATTGCTTTAAATCAACCCTTTACTATTACCGGTGTCTCTGCAGACACAGGAGGATCTAGCGTGCAAAAAGTGGAAATTAGCTTTGATAACGGGGTTACTTGGTCAGAAACGACAGCATTAATTGCTCAGAATAACGGATTTACCTGGAAATATATATGGTCAAATCCTTTAACTGGCACATACACATTAAAAACAAGGGCTAGCGATTGGATAGGGAACGTAGAAGTTCCTTTAACAGGGATAGCTGTTATTGTTGGTGCGCTAGGACAAGAGAGTACGGCAACAAGTACCCAGACAACCTCTACAATAGAAACATCTACTTCTACACAACAAACAACTCAGGACGAATTGATAATGACATTGCAATTAAGATTAATTGAGCTTTTAAAACAACTCATTGAATTGTTAAAAGCTAGATTATAGTTTTTGCGATAAATAGTTGACTATCAATGTTAACTAAGTTATACTTTAGTTAACATTGACAAACTGAATGTTAACTAACTATGAAAATAGAAATAGGCAAAAATATTAAACAAATAGAAGGCTATTCTGCTTTTATCCCAGTAAAATTTCCTCCCAAGAATATCTTTAACCTATCAAAAGATATTTTACAAAAATCAGCTAAAGCAGAACGTCTAATAGGCAAATTAGATGGGATTACGCATTCTCTCCCAGATGTGGACTTTTTTCTATCAATGTTTGTAACAAAAGATGCGGCCTCATCTTCACAAATTGAAGGAACAAAAGCCACCATGATCGATGCTATTGAGATGAAAGAAAAAATAGCGATTAAAGATACAGATGCAGACGATATCTTGCATTATATCAAAGCACTGCATTATGGGATTAAAAGACTAGAGGAATTTCCATTATCCTTGCGTTTTATCAAAGAAATACATAAGCAGTTGATGACTAATGCTCGCGCTAGTCAATTCTCTGACCCCGGACAATTTCGTAAAAGTCAAAATTGGATAGGAGGGACAACACCGGTCAATGCACTTTTTGTCCCTCCTCCAGTGGATTCAATGAATAAATCTCTAGATGATTTTGAAAGATTTTTAAGAGAGGAGAAATCAACCGCTCCATTAATCCATGCTGCTCTAATGCATGCTCAATTTGAAACCATCCATCCCTTTTTAGATGGTAATGGCAGAACTGGTAGATTATTGATAACTATGATTTTGTGTTATAGGAAGATTCTTGAAAGGCCAGTGCTTTTCCTTTCTTCCTACTTTAAAAAGAATCAAAAAGCATATTATCAAAGGTTGAGAGAATACACGGAAGGAAAGATAGAACAATGGGTAGATTTCTTTTTAGATGGAGTTATTGAAATAGTGGATGAATCTATCGATATATCGCAAAGGATTAACAAAATCAGAGAAGAGGATATGAGGAAAATTGAAGAACTGGGGAAGAGAGAATCAGAAAGCGGAGAATTGGTTTTGCAAAAACTATATTCTCAGCCCATTGTTTCTGTGAAAACTATTACCCAATGGACTAAATTCTCAAGAAATGGAGCTCAAAAACTGATAGATAGGTTTATAGAACTAGGAATTTTAAGCATTAAAGACAAGAAAGAGAAGTATGGCCGCACCTATGAGTATAAGAAATACCTAGATGTTTTTGTGCTTAAAAGTTAGCTAACATTCAGATAATAAATGTTAACTAACCTTATCTATCTCAAGTATTTAAAAAACAGAATACTATAATTGAACTCGTAAAACTATTAATTGAGTTGTTAAAAGCCAGATTATAGTTATCCACAGCTTGAATTTGTTTTTTGCTATTGATATTAGTGATATAATAGATGAATCGCTT
>CAZTRD010000002.1:0-77277 GCA_964616145.1 uncultured Candidatus Saccharibacteria bacterium
CACATGAAGTCTTTAATGGAAAACAAGAATGTTGCACTTTGGAATAGAATTCATGCTTTCCAAGGTACGGACTTTTAAATTATCTGAATATATCCCTAATTCTTTATTTCTATGAAATACAACATTTCCTTCTTTTCCTATCTGTTTTTCTCAATGATCGCCATAGATCCCAATGTTCTTTTGGATACCCCGAAGCTCTCATCACTGAATCTCTCATGGTCCCATCTGTAAGTTGTAAGCGATGTACAGGGAAAGCGACTTGGGAATCTTCTCCATTTGGTTTTTTCCCAATCCAATAGCAATCATCGCCATTGTATTTGTCTCCTTTTTTAAATCCGTGCGCTTCTAAAAAATCTGCTACTAATTCAGGCCTCCAGGTTCCAATTTTATAATGAATCTTAGCAACCATGAATTAAGAAATTAAAGCCGGGATTTTATTATTTTCTGTCGTTCGTAGTCTCCAAAAACGTTCTCTGTTTAGTATTTCCTCCCATTTCCTGTGTACTTCTTCTACTTCTTCCGTTTTCTTTATTTCTTGGAATAATAATTGATATTTTTTTGGTAAAGATTGATTAAGCAAGTCATCGCTAAGATTATTTTCTACTACCGAACGGTAATAATTAAAGGCTAGTTTATTAATTTGCTTTATCAATTCAAGGGGTTCTGTTCCTTCTCTTATCAGGCCTAATTCAAAACAAAAAGTACTATACCATCCCCTTTTTGATTTTGAAGGAACTAATAAAAATCGGAATATGGATTTTTGTTTTGTATTCCTCATATTTTTAATATGATCGCTTATTGCTTTATAATAACACGTTTAAAAACGAAAACAATTGCTAAACCAATCATCTTTATATCTATCATATTATATCCTTATGTCAATTGCTCTTGCTTTTTTGTTTTTCTTCTGATATATTAAAAACCATTAAGAAAAAGTTATGGCTAAAAAAGATATTCATCCGAAATATTATCCCAAAGCTAAAGTAAAATGTAGCTGTGGGAATGAATTTACCATTGGTTCTACAAAAGAAAATATTGAGATAGAAGTTTGTTCTGCCTGTCATCCGGTATTTACAGGAAAACAGAAAATACTAGATACTATGGGTCAAATTCAGAAATTCAAGAACCGCGTTGAAAAAAGCGCCAAGATTAAAAAGAGCAAGGGTTAATGATTCAAAGTCCCCTATTAACTATCTTGTAAAAGATAGTTTTAACGGGGACAGAAAACAAAGTTAAAAACTTTGTTTTTTTACTCAAATGAAAACAGTCCAGGATCTTCAAAATGACTACAACCAGACAATATCGCTTTTAGAGCAAGCTCAGTTGTCTTCTGATTGGAAAACTTTGGGCGAGTTGAATAAAAAGAAGGATAGCTTGGAAAAAGTTTTAAATCTTTTGAACCAGTCAACTCAATTGGAAATAAAACTATCTCAGACAGAAGAGATAATCAATTCCAATCTTGACCAGGATTTGGTAACTCTGGCCAAGGAAGAAAAACCTTCTCTTTTGAATCAGCAATCTCAACTTCAAAAACAAATCCGAGAGATATTGGAAGACAAAAAGGAAGAAGAAAGCGATTCTGTAATAGTGGAGATAAGGGGAGGAACAGGAGGAGAGGAAGCAGCTCTCTTTGCTGCCAATCTATTCAATATGTATTTTAAATATGCTGATTCAAAACTCTGGCAGACAAGAATTTTAGATAGTAGCAAAACAGAATTAGGAGGAATAAAGGAAATAGTATTTGAAATAAATGGAGCTGGAGCATATTCCAAAATGAAATATGAGGGAGGAGTTCATAGAGTTCAAAGAATCCCAGAAACGGAAAAATCAGGAAGAATACATACCTCTACCGCAGCAGTAGCGGTCTTACCAAAACCAACCAAATCACAAGTTACGATAAGACCGGATGAAATAATAATGGAAAACTATCATTCTTCAGGTCCTGGAGGACAATATGTAAATAAAAGGGAAACTGCTATCAGAATTACTCATATCCCGACAGGGATAGTAGTTGCCTGCCAAACAGAGAGAAGTTTGGGAAGCAATAAAGAGAACGCTTTATCCATTCTTGAAGCCAAAATACTTCAAGCCCAAGAAGAATCTCAAAATGAGAAACAACAGAATGATAGAAGATCACAAGTTGGCAAAATGGAAAGATCGGAAAAAATCAGAACATATAATTACCCTCAGGATAGAGTGACCGATCACAGGATTAAAAAATCTTGGCACAATCTGGAAGATATAATGCTTGGAAAGTTAGATGAGATAATAGAAACGCTGGAAAGGGAATTAAATAAATAAGACAAAAATACCGCAGAATGCGGTTTTTTTGTTCCTTGACTATTTGATATTAAGGTATAGTATTGAGGTAAGAACCTTAGGGAGGGAGTGATCGTTATGCATACCGGAGAGTGGATGACCGGAACCGAGAGGCTCTACAAGAAGATTGGTCAGCTAGCTCTGATCGGACTCCTAACCATCTCGGCGATCGTAGCCGGCGTCCGGATTCTAGCGGGACGTTAGTTCCGACACGCGAGACCAGACGAGCGGTTGCCACGTTGGCGCCGCTCGTTTCCTATTTCCCATTAAATACTCCTTGATCTATCCATTCCTGCCATTGCGCTGCTTTATTCATAACAGAAGTTCTATAGCTTTTTCCTCCGGCGCGAACGCAAGTAGTTGTCATAGTGCTTGTTCCGCAAAGATAGGCAGTAACTGCTCCTATCTCTTTAGTCAATTTCTGCGAATCAGCTCCCCAATCCTTAAGATACAGGGCAGCTGCTAAAAATGCATCTTTAACTCTCCAAGGATTGGCAGGGACAACTCCGTTTATAGCTTCTACTCTTGTTTTGTATTTTAAATTAAGCCAGGTAGAAGGCATAAATTGAGCTGGGCCCATGGCTCCTCCTGCCTGAATAGCATTTCCGCTAACAGAACAAGAAATCGGAGTGGTGTTTGGATCTAGCCCCAATTCTTTGGTAATTTGTTCAAAAGCAGACCAATTGCTTTTTGGCATAATCTGCTTCCAGGTAACATTAGGATATTTGCAGAATGTTTTTCCAGCGCAATTACATTGCCCTACGTTCTTTCCAATGGCAGACTCCACTTCTAATAACCCAAGGATCAGGGCTGGCCTTACTCCTGTCTGATCCCCGGCATACTTTGCCAAAGCATATGCCTCCTCATAGCTTGGGGCCTCTGTATTCCCTATTTGGGCTAGTTCAAAGATTCTTTTTCTGATTTCCTGTGCTTTTTCTTGAGTTTCTTTAAGATATGCCTGGTATTTTTCTTCTTCGCCTTTTGTTTGAGTCAGTATAGTATTCTTAGTGCTCTTAAGTGATTCGTTCTCTTTGGCTTTTAAAGAGGAAACAACTACTTGTTTTTCCAAACTGTCTTTTTCTTCATCCAATGATTCCTTTTCTTCCTCTAATTGAATCTTTAGATTAGTGATATCTTCATATAGTTGCTGATGTCTGGAACTCAAAACGTCTAAATCAGTCAATTCATTAAAGAATCCTGAAAGATTTTCTTCTGATAACAGTATTTCTATTGTTGATATTCCATCATATTGAGCAATAACTCTTAAAAGTTCCGCTAACTTTACCTTGGTATCTTCTATCCTTCCTTGAGTTGTGGTAATTGAGGATTCTGTATCCTTAATTTGGAATTTTAAATCTTTAATCAACAAATTGTTATGCTGAATCTCAGCTTTCAATTTACTGATTTTGTTATTCAGATTGGTAATCTCTGTTTTTAATGTCTTTTGCTGCGCCTGGCTGGTAGCTATTTTCTTGCCATATTCATCGCTTTGAGTTTGGAAATAGTCGAGACATTTTTTTAAAAAATCCTGGCATTGCAATTGTCCTAATTGCTGGCATTTGGTATCAATGGTATCAATATTGCATTCTATCTCCAAGTCTTCCGCCTGAACGATATTCAAGAACACAAAATTAACGACAATTATTATCGTGGCTGCCCAAAAACCTTTTTTAAATAGTCCTTTACCCATTTTAGAAAGAATAATTTATTATTCTTTTGGAACTTCTTCTTTAACTTCTGGCTCCTCTGTCTCTTCTTTCTTTTCCCTGATAAGTTCGGGCTCTCCGGCTTCTGGTTCTGCGGTCTTTTTAAGCTCTGCCTCTACATCTGTTGGAGGAGCGATTGAAACAATTATATCATTGATATCCCTTGATATTTCTACTCCTTCAGGGATATTCAAATCCTTGATTTTTATCTCGTCATGAATATTTGCCAATCCGCTGACATCAACATATATTTCATGGGGCAAATCCATTGGCAAGGCCTTTACCTTTATATCTGAGAAATTCTTTACTAATGTTCCGCCCAATTCTTTTATCGCAGGGGCAATCCCTGTGATGACTAATGGAACATCAGCTTCAACTTTCTTGGTTAAATCTGGTTGATACAAATCAACATGGATAATCTTGCCTGTCACCGGAGATCTCTGGATCTCATGGATAAGAATTGTATGTTTATCCTTTTGCCCCTCAACTTCTAAATTGATAACAGATGTTTCTCCTGTTTTGGCCAATGTTTTTTCAAATTCCTTTTGGTTTAATGACAAGGTTTGGTTTTTCGTCTTGGGACCGTATAAAACAGCAGGTAATGAATCTGATTTTTTATCTTCTCTGGCTTTTGCTTGCAAAGTTAAAATCTCCTGTTTATTTGTCATATGATTGGCTTGCTGTTGCTGACATGGTGTTAATTATTTCTTCCTGGGTTGGCTTCTGAGCCGTAAAAACAAGCAATAACAGGATGATAAAGACCACTATTGTGATAAAATCTATTAATTTTGCCATAGTAAGTTGAATTATAGCAGAAAACGCAAAGGAAATCAAGGGTTAACACAAAGAGCATCGTTAAGATGCTCCTTGATAGATTCTTAAAAAATAGTTATTTCTTTTTCTTGAAAACAAAGAATATCGCAGCCACAGCTATTATGGCTAATACGATGAAGATAATCGCTGTAATAGTTGAATCCATTTTTTTGAATATTTAATGATTTAAGACGACCTTTCCAGATAAATTATCATATATTAATGATACTACAGTATTTCAAATGGTCAATCCAGTTATTCACCTTTAACCATCTGATCTGCTAAAAGATATATATCCCCTGCCCCCATAAAGACAATTATATCTCCGCTAAAGCTTTCTAAAATATATCTTTTGATATCTTTGAGATTGAAAAACGATATTGTTTTCTCTCCTCTGCTATCCAGCGTTTCTGAAAGCTTTTTGGAAGAAACTTTTGCTTTTAATAGTTTGCTTTCCCTGCCAGCCACTTCATATATCGGAGCTAAAATCAAATTATCCAAATCCAATTTGGATAATACTCTCACAAAATCATTAAAGAGATAGTAAGTTCTCTGATATTGGTGGGGCTGGAATATTAACCATATCTTTTTCCCAGCATATTTTTCTTTAATGGCGCTGACAGTCAAATCCACTTCTGTTGGATGATGGCCATAATCAGAGATTACAGTCACTTTTCTGTTTTTGAAGTTAATGACATGGGCTTCCATTCTTCTCCAGGCACCTGTATATGAAGATAGCGCCCGCAAGGTAACAGAATCCTTAATCTTTAAAGCTCTGGCGCAGGATAGAACAGCCAAGGCATTCGAAACATTATGCACTCCGGGTATTTTTAATTTCTTTTTTAAGATTGGATTTTCTTTTTGCTTTAAAGAATAGTAAATTACCTTACCAATTCTTTCTTGTTTTTTGGCAATTTCTAAAACATTTTCATTATCTTTATTAGCAATAAAAATTCCGTCTTTTTTTAAAAAAGAAATAAATTTAGAAAATGTTTTTAAGATATTTGATAGATTTTTGTAATAATCAAGATGTTCTGGCTCAATATTGGTTGTGATGATAATTTTGGGACGATAATTCAAAAAAGAAGCCTTGAATTCATCTGCTTCTATCAAAAGAATATCTTTGCCCATCCTGAAATTAGTATTACCAAACTCCCTTAATTTTGTTCCGATAATTACAGTGGGGTCCAACCCTGCTTTGATTAGAACATTAGCTAACATTGCCGTAGTCGTGCTTTTTCCATGAGCTCCGCTCACTGCGATGGTAAAATGTGATTTAGTAAGCTCTCCTAATGCTTTAGGATAGCTCATTGTTTTAATCTTTAATCTCTTTGCCTCTCTTAACTCCGGGTTGCTGTCTTCTATGGCTGGAGTGAAAATAACTAAAGAAATATCTTTTGATATGTTTTCTTTTTTCTGGCCGATAAAGATTTTAACTCCCTTTTTCTTTAAGAATTCGGTTATCTCAGAAAAAGAAACATCAGAGCCAGAAATATTAAATTCTTTAGCCAGATAGTATTGAGCCAAAGAAGATGTCCCTATCCCTCCTATTCCGATAAAATGTACCCTATTCTTCATTTGATAGCTCAAAGGAATCCAGAATAGTATATTCTGGACCTCCTCTCTTTAATTCGCTTTCCATGATCTCTATTGTATTTACCTCAAACCTGATATTTAACATTTCATCAATTGTAGGCATTTCTTCCAATTTCTGAAATTCCCATTGCTTTATCCTGGCTAATGTAACATGAAAGAAAAATGGTTTGTTTTCTTTTTCCTTGTATTGAAAGGAATCCAGATTGAAGATTTTCTGTTCTAATTCTTTTTGCAGAGAAAAAAGATTGCTATCCCCTTCTCCTTCAATCCAAACCATTCTTGGAATACCTTTTTGGTTTTCACTAAAACAAGCTTTCTTCAAGTTAACAACAAAAGATTTTTGCTTTTCGCAAACTTCCTGAATAGTTTTAATTGTCTGGCTTAATTGATTATCATCAAGGTTTCCCAAAAACAGCAAAGTGATATGCAAATTATCCGGTTTTACCCATTTTGCCGGGATTTCCTGATATTTATCCTTGAATGTCAAAAGCTTTCTTTTAACATTTTCCGGGAGGTTAATAGATAAAAATATCCTGTGAAGCATATATTTAACTTAACACAAATGGATAAAAAGAGAAGACCGAGCCACAATTCCGACATGTCTTTTTATCACTCCAAATTTGTAGTAGAATAAAACAATGCAAGAAGCATTGCTTTGGGAGAAAAAAGAATCAAGGAAGGTTAAATGCCTTAATTGTTCTCATTATTGCGTAATCAACGAAGGCAATCTTGGAATTTGCAATGTAAGGCAGAATATCAAAGGCAAACTATACTCTTTAAACCATGGTTTGATCTGCGCTATTGGGATTGATCCAATAGAAAAGAAACCATTATTCCATTTTCTTCCGGGAACCAATACTTTTTCTTTTGCCGCTCCTGGGTGCAATTTTGCTTGCGCCAATTGCCAGAATTGGCAGATATCTCAAGGGCCAAAAATATTAAAGAAGGTTAATGGAGAAACTATCTTGTCAAAAGAAATTGTAAACAAAGCAAAAGAGTCCAATTGTCCTTCTATCTCATATACCTATACAGAACCGACAATCTTTTCTGAATACGCAATTGAAACAATGAAAATTGCAAAAAAAGCAGGTTTAAAAAACATCTGGATCAGCAATGGATATTTTTCCAAAGAATTGTTAAAAGAGATAATTCCCCTGCTTGATGCGGTAAATATTGATTTAAAATCTTTTGATGAGAATTTCTATCAAAAGAACTGTTCTGCCAAGCTTTGGCCGATTATAGACAATTTAAGAACTTTAAAAAAGAAAGGTGTTTGGGTAGAAGTCACGACTCTTTTAATTCCTGGGGTGAATGATAAAAAGACGGAATTGAGGGAAATCGCCAAATACATCAGAGAAGAATTAGGATCAAATGTTCCATGGCATATTACCAGATTTTTCGGCCAGTATTCATGGAAGATGAAGAATATACCTGATACAACCTTAGAAAAACTGGTTGAAGCCAGAAATATCGGTTTGGAAGAAGGATTATACTATGTATATCTTGGCAATGTTCCGGGAATTGATTCGGAAGATACATATTGCCCTCATTGCAAGGAAAAACTAATAGACAGAAACGGATATGATATTCAGCGCTATGATTTATCTGGAAAATGTTCGAATTGTTTGTATAAACTAGATGGATTAATTCAATAAACATGTCTTTAGTATTTGCGGCATTTTGTCCTCATCCCCCTATAATAATTCCAACTATAGGGAGCAAAGAAGATTTAAGACAAATCAATAAAACGACTTTGGCTTTTAAATCCTTAACTCAGAAATTAAAGGATTCAAAAGCTGAAACTTTAATCGTTATCTCTCCTCATGGAAATATCTTTTCCAATGTTTTTTGCATAAACACTTCCAAGGAATTCTTTGGGGATTTTTCACTATTTGACGACTTTTCTTCTCAATTTTACTTTAATAATGATTTGGAATTAAACAATCAGATTATTGCAGATTGTTTGGATAAAAAAATACCATTGAAGAAAATAGAAGAGAAATCTCTTGATCATGGGTCTTTGGTTCCTCTCTTTTTCTTGAGCCAGAAGAATAAATTCAAAATCATTCCTCTTGGTTATTCGTTTTTAAGCATTAAATCCCATTTCAATTTCGGCAAATCAATCCAAAAAACAATAACAGAAGAGAGATTCAAAAAAACTCTAATCGGAAAAAGAATCTTAGACAAAAAAGTGGCGGTTCTAGCCAGCGGAGATATGTCCCATAGGTTAAATCAGTCCGCTCCGGCTGGCTATTCTCCTTTTGGCAGGATTTTTGACGAAGCAGTGATCAGCTCCCTATTAAGCAACAATGCGTCCAAAATACTTGATATAGATCCCAATCTTTCTGAAAAAGCTGGTGAATGCGGATTCAGATCATTGGCAATCCTTTTGGGAATCTTAGATGGATTAAAAGCAAAACCAGAAGTATTATCATATGAAAATCCATTTGGCGTAGGATATTTGACTGTTAATTTTTCCTTAAAAAAATGAACCTATACTGTCAATTAGCCAAAAATACTGTTTTCTCCTTTATCAAGGATGATAAGAGGATAAAAACGGATAATAATTTGCCGAAAGATTTCAATAGAAGAGCAGGTGTATTTGTCAGTATATTCAATAAAAATGATTTAAGGGGATGCGTAGGAACATTCTTGCCAACGCAAAAGAATATAGCAGAGGAGATAGTCTCAAGCGCAATAAGCGCATGCCAAGATACGAGATTTTTGCCTCTTCAAGAAAAGGAGCTTCCTTTTCTGTCTTTTGAGGTATATATTTTAGATAAGCCGGAACCGGTTAAAGATATCAAGGAATTAAATCCTAAAAAGT
This sequence comes from uncultured Candidatus Saccharibacteria bacterium, assembly GCA_964616145.1. Classification (GTDB taxonomy): domain Bacteria; phylum Patescibacteriota; class Minisyncoccia; order Minisyncoccales; family PEYH01; genus JAQTNP01. Next base: position 9,262 of record CAZTRD010000002.1, read on the forward strand.
ACGGCATTTTAATCCGGTCATTTAACAAATCAGGCCTGCTATTACCGGATCTGGAAGGAATAGATAATACAAATCAGCAGATAGACATAGCAGCAAGGAAGGCAGGAATAGATTTAAATGAAGAAGAAATTACAATATATAAGTTCCTAGCTAAAAAATATGTATCTGATTGATGTAATCCCTTTAATTAAAATACCGTATCCGGGAGCTCAAACCTTTCAATACTTCTCAAGCAAAGAATTAAAGAAAGGTTCTTTAATCTCTATTCCTGTTGGAAAAGCAAAGGCTCAAGGAATTGTTTTCAATTGTTCTAATCTTCTGCAGAAGAAAATGGAAATCAAGAAATCAAATATCGCCCTAAGATCAATAAAGGAAATTATTTCTTCAGAGCCGATAGTAAATGAAGGCCAGATACAATTGTCCCAATTTGTTTCTGATAAATATCTGGAGCCATTAGGAATTTCTTTAAAGTCATTCATTCCTCCGAGCATTTTAAAAAGGAAAAAATTTCCTTTAAATATTTTCCCAAAAGAAAATATAAAGAACAAAAAAAGATCCATGCCTATCCTTCTTTTAAAGGAGAATAGAATAAAAGAATATTCAAAAGCTATCAAAGAAACATTAGAAAAGAATCAAACTGTTCTTCTCCTCTGCCCGGAAATATTAAAAGCTGCTGTTTTTCTTAAGGACTTAAAAAAGATTTCTGCAAAAACAGCATTCTATCATGCTGAATTGAAAAATTCTCAAAAATTAAAGATCTGGCAGGATATCTGCCAGAATAATACAGATATTGTTTTGGGAACAAGATCCAGTATCGGCCTCCCCTTCTCCAACCTTGGCCTTATCATAGTAGATGAGGAAGAAAGTGCTAGTTTTAAGTCCTGGGATCAGCATCCCAAATTAAATGCCAAAACCGCAGCAATCAAATTAGCAGAAATTCATGGAGTTAAAATCATTCTTGGAACGAACTTTTTAACAATAAATTCATACTATCGCATTAAAAACAATGGGTTTGAATTCATAAATGATTTTAAGAAAGATAATTCCAAAATAGATATTATAGATATGCAAAAAGAAAGAAAATGGGGAAATTTTTCTTTACTTTCTGAAAAATTAAAAAAAGATATTAAAAAGAATATTGAAGAGAAAAAACAAATTCTTCTTTTTGTTAATAGAAAGGGACTAGCAACCTCAATAATCTGCAAAAACTGCGGATATGTAGAAAAATGCCCTCATTGCGATTCTCCAATGGTATATCACAAGCAAAAAGATAAAGGAATATTGATATGCCATTATTGCTTGTATTCCAAGAATCCTCCTGCATATTGCCCAAGTTGCAAAAGCACTAATATTAAATACATAGGAGCAGGAATAGATAAAGTTTTTCAAGAAATCAGTAATTTTCTTAAATTCAATCTTTTGGACGCAAAAGTAGCGATTTTACACAAAGAATTACTGGAAGATAAGCAAAAAAGAATAATTGATGGTTTTAAGAAGAAAAAAATAGATATTCTTTTGACTACGCAAATTGCTTTTAAATATCAGAATCTAAAAACTGATCTCTGCGCTGCTGTTCTTCCTGATTTCTTGCTTAATATTCCTGATTTCTCTGCCAATGAAAAGGCATTCAGAATATTTAATATTTTAAAGAATATCTCCAGAAAAACAATTATCCAAACCTACAAGCCGGATTTAAGCATTTTCAAATATTTAAAAGATGATGATTTTGAGGGATTTATCAAGGAAGAATTGGAACTAAGAAAAATGTTTTCCTATCCTCCGTTCTCAGAAATCATTAAATTAACATTAAGTAATAAATCATATAAGGTCTGCCTATTCAGAGCCAAAGAATTGGAAAAGAAATTATTAAATATATTTTCTCAAAAAGAAATATTAGGCCCCTCCCCTGCTTTTATCTCTAAGATAAAGGGGCGATATATTTTCAATATTATTATCAAATCTGACAACCAAGAGAAGAAAAATAGATTAAAAGAGATTGTCTCTAACTTCTGGGAGATAGAAGTTGATCCAGAGAATATAATTTAGGGTAGTAGGTGGTTCCCACGGCTATATTCCGTGGGAACCACCTCTCATTATCACCAGGGCCAAGATGCCCAAGAAAGCGAGGACGAATGCGCTAAACGAGATGATAATCCCCCACACCCTCCTTGTTTTCTTCATCTGCCCTCCCGTGATGGAAAGAATGAGGCCAATTCCTCATTCGAGCTATCTTTATTCTATCATCTTGAAAGGATTCTGCAAATTGAAGGACGCTCTTGATATTGACCAAGGGGAAATAATGTAATAATAAGAATGTAGCTCCTTGCGAGTTCACAACTATGCAAGGAAAGGGAGATGAGAAGTAATGAAAAGAACTCGAGTGGCCATGGTTACTGTACCCCTTTTCGGAAGCTCTGGGGTTATCGAGGGAGAAGACGGAACAAGGTGGCCGTATATAGAGCTGGGGGAGCATACTTGCGTTCTCCCGATCTGTGCAACGGCTGGGTCAGTTCGTATTGGTCTCATTAGAGAGCTGAAGCCGATTCTTGAAGAGGTGCGAACCAAAGTGCCAAGCGACTTCAGAAGAGGTGAGCCGGACAACGAAGTAGTGGCCAGGGAAATCCTTGTCCGCAAGACAGGAATTGAACAGGGCGATATTCTCCATATTGTCCCGTTCAACTTCCAGACTCCCGGCTGGCCTCCGAACGTTGTCTTCGACAAATCGAAAAGGTGGCTGGCCTGGACTCGTAGTCAATGCGGGAGGAAAGTCAGCTGGTTTGATCTAGGAGAAATCCAGGCCATGCTGACGGCTAGCGACACACCCATCAAGGATGCCCCGACGTGGCATCTGCTTGCCTGGATCGTCATGCAATACGACCAGGGGAGTCTTCCAGGTGAGCCGTGAACTCAAACGAAGACGGACCGCCCCAATTTCTAGGGTGGTCCGTTTCTTTTTTTATATCTCAATTTCGCTATTAGAATCCAGGTAGGAATCTAAAAATAGAATAGAAAATAGATACGTACATGCTATCAAATATGGAGCTTGATTTGTTGCTTACAATCGTAATATCGGTTTCTACATATTTTTGGTTGTAGGCAGCGGGGATAGCATCAGACCACTTTCCTTGATTTTTCAATCCCTTATATTCTCCTATCCATATTTTGCAGGGATTTGTAAAATCCTTGTTTGTAGGAATCTTCCATGCGACGGATTTTTTAGAAGCTAATATGTTATTAGCTATTCTGTAGTAGGTATTGCTACAAACTGCAGCCACGCTCAATCTATCCACTCCAGCGCTATCCCAAGGTATAGTGTATCTGCTTCCCTGTATCCATGTACTGTTAGGCGCAATCCCTGAAGTTATATATCTGCCTGTCAAGGTAAAATAGTCATCGCTTACATCCCAATAACCATATATCAATGAAGATGAATCTCCTTCTATGCTTAATTTGTATTTCCCTGGCTTGAGATAACCGCCGTATGGACATAATTGATTTTCAGCTAAAGTAAGAGTGTATTTGCCGCTTATTGCTGGGATATTTTCTGCCACATAGCAATTATTGTTATTCTCTAAACTAATCAACCCCATTTTTTTTATGGTCGTAATCTCCCCTGTGCTTTTCCATTTAACCGTAATTGGCGTATTAAAGGATAGTTTTTCTCCTCCATTGGGATAAACTACGGTTAAACTTCTTGCCTGATAATCTTCGGAGAACCAACCTCCTACGCTTGCTTTTTTCATATCAAGGTTAAATGAACAAGTTGTGCTAGTTCCTAAATTAGAGCAATAATCTCCCCAGAAACTATTAAATCTATAGCCCTGATTAGCTATGGCCGTTAATGTGACGGCAGTTCCCGAAGCAAGCGATACATCGCATTTAGTTCCGCAATCTATTCCAATAGAATCACTGATAATTTTCCCCATCTTCTTGTATTGGCTAAGCAGTTCAATATTCAAATGGTTCAATTCTTCGTTATTATCTTTCTCAAAAATAGCTTTTGCATCAATATTTTGATTGATTATTCCATTGCATTTGTAATAATCGCCACTACAGTATCCCCCTGACCAGCTAACGAACTTTGATCCCTTATCGGCATTTGCGGTCAGGGTAAATTTCGTTCCCCCTTTCAATGTTTCCGTACAATCGGCTCCGCAATCTATTCCAGCGCCTGTTATCCTCCCAGAGCCAGTCCCCGATGTAGTAGCATTAAGAACGTATGAACCGCCAGTAGAATAGAATGTTGCTGTTACTATTTTATCATTATCCATTGTAATTACGCACTTTCCAGTACCAGAACAATGACCAGACCATCCGGCAAAATATGAATAACCCCATTCGCTGGGCTCTGCTGTTAAGGTAACTACTGTTCCCGGCGTGAATTCGTCATAGCAAATACCACCGCAATCAATTTTCCCTACATTGCTTTTGACAACTCCAGCATTTTTAGCATCTCCTGTTTTCTCGATTTTTAGGGAATTTAAATCATTGTATATATAAGAAGATATACTGAAATAATTGTCGCTTTCATCTAATATCCTGCTAGTTAAGGCATCATATATCCTGATTCTGTATAGGGTGTTGAATTGAGGAGAATGATTCCTGACATTCCAAAGGTATTTGCCAGATTCGGTAGGATAATTAAAGGTTAGCATATATACTGCGATGGGCGTGGCGGAATTTCCGGTAACCAGTTCTATATTAATCTTAGATATTTCTTTTTGTATCCATTTAATCTCGTAGTCATAGTATTCCTTTAATTGCTCTCCCCCATTAGGGGACAATATTTGCAATGACGGTTCAATATTGGCATTTGCTGCAGTAACCGTAAAATAATTATCAGAAAGATCATATACGGAAGTATTCTGCATTGATACGACCTTAACTTTTAATTTCTGCCCGACATAGCTGGATTTCGGCTCTATATATAGTTTATATTCTCCTATAGTAGTATCTCCAAGAGCTCCTGTTGAAACTCCTCCTGTCGGGAAATTAGGAATTAAAGAGCATGTTTTAAAAAGTGTTCCTTTACAGAAGTATATTTTTACTTTTCCGGGGTTTTGCATTTTCCAGATAATAGAATGGGTCTTCCCGGCCTGAAGCATTTCTCCTCCATTTGGAGAAACAACTTTAATAGAAGATGTTGTTGGAGTAGTAGCCGTCTTATTAAAAGTAACTATCACTGTCTTCATGCCACTAACTGATATCGTGCAGGTTGCCCCGGAAGTGCTAGTGCATCCTGACCAATTAGCAAAAGTTGAACCAGACGAAGGAGCTGCTTCAAGGATTACAGAGGTGGTACTTGAATATGTTTCAGTACAATCTGATCCGCAATTTATCTTTCCATCAGTACTGGTAACTGTCCCTGAACCTGTTCCGCTTCGTGAAACGGTCAATGAATTTGTAACCGTATTGGATCCTTCTATTATCAACTGCAAATTAGATGTTTTGGTTACTGATCCTCTATTGGCAGTAAATTGAATGTAATACTTTCCAGGAGAAACATTTGGAGATATTAAGATCTTGGCGGTGCTGGTGCAGGTCGGGCTGCAAGAACTTGGGCTCTTGCTTAAAGTTACTCCATTAGGCAATCCTGAAACGGAAAAGCTGACTGATGAAGATTTCCCTGAAAGCAATGAGGTTTGAATGTATATCGTCTTAGTAATATTAGTTGTTGGCTTAGCTGTAGTTATCGCTCCAGGCGTAAGTGTAATTGAGAAATTAAGGCTCGTCTGGGCTTTAACGGTAAAACTAAAAAATGTTATTCCCAAGATTAGGAATAAAACTGCAAAAATCGATTTTTTTGTCATAATTATAAATTAATTATTAATATATTATATCTCTTTAGAGACAATATAGATAATATTAGTTATCCACACTAGGCATTGCTCTTTATCTCTATTACATCCCCATCCTGAACTATATATTCTTTACCTTCTGTTCTGATCAATCCTTTTTCTCTTGCCTGGGCAAATCCTCCTGCACTTAACAATGCTTCCCAATTGATAACTTCTGCTTTGATAAAATGAGATTCAAAATCGCTATGTATTACTCCCCCTGCCTGAGGAGCAGTGCTCCCCTTCTTAATTGTCCAGCTTCTTGTTTCATCTGGACCAGTAGTTAGAAAATTAATTAGATCAAGCAATTTATATGATTCTTTAATCAATGTTTCTATCTCCAATTTTTCAGGCAAACCAAATGTTTTTCTTTCTTCCAAACTAATTTCTGTGGCATCAAATTCATCTAAAATATTAGCTATGATATATGTTAAGTTCTTTTCTTTGAAATAATCAGTAACTTCCTGCAGAACTTCTGCTTTTGAACCATTCAAAAGATATAATCGTTGCTTCATTGTAAGCAACTGATAATTGTTTATAGTTTTTCTTTCCTGCTCTTCCCAGGAAAAATCAGCTAGAAGATGTCCATCCTGCAAAATCTTTAATACTTTATCCAAAACCTCCATTTCTTTAACAGCTTCTTTTCTCATGGCTTTTACATCTTTCTCCACTGCTTCAATTCTTTTCTGGACTGTTTCTAAATCCTTTAAAGCCAGTTCTGTTTCTAGAATATCTTTTTCTCTGATTACATCAATTTTTGTTTGAGTGTTTACAATATTTTCATTTTTAAAACAGCGCAATACATATACTATCGCATCTACTTCTCTGATATTAGCCAGAAATTTGTTTCCCAAGCCCTCTCCCTTGCTGGCTCCGGCAACAAGGCCAGCAATATCTACAAATTCAACAGTAGCATATATTTTTTTAGCGGAATTGGTTAATTCCGCTAATCTGTCTACCCTTTCGTCCGGAACAGCAACAACACCAACATTAGGATCTATGGTGCAAAAGGGATAATTTTCTCTAGCTACCTGTTTTTTAGTAATCGCCTGGAAAAGGGTTGATTTCCCCACATTAGGCAATCCTACGATTCCTATTCTTAAAGACATATATTAATTTCTAGCAGAACTTACCTATTCTTACAATTATTGTAGCATTCCCGTTGTCAACGGATTATAGTTCATTTTCATCTCTTCTCCATCAGAATATCCATCTTTATCCGTATCTTTATTCTTCGGATCAGTCCCAAGATATGCTTCAAAGGTATCGCTCAAACCATCTTTATCGCTGTCTATTTTATTCTGAGCTTTAGCCTCTAATGATACATCTGTTTTATCGCTGGTGTTCAATCCAGATGCATAGATTAATCCTGAAGCACCGCTTTTATACAACAAATATGATAACCTGCTTCCTGGTTTGTATACAGGAATTACCATCTGATATGTTAATTTGTAATTATCGTCAGCTGTCTTCTCATATCCGTATGCTTGCTTGGTAAAGATATCTTGAGGAATATTTTTCAATAATGGGCTGGAGTCCATCGATGAGCTGGTTGGATAAACTACTTCTAATGTATTCCCTGTCTTTTGAGCACCAGTATTTAATTTCTTTATCTCTCCCCTAGTCAGTTTTAATTGATCCAAGAAATCAGGATATTTCCCAGCTAGATTTTTGAAAGTGCTCAAATCGTATCTGAGGTCGTAAATATTATTCTCCTGCTGCTCAAACAAATATTCCTCTTTACTCATCCCAACGATTGATAGATATGCATCTTCCATGCTCATTGATTCTGTGGGAATAATAATATTCGTATCTTTATTGATATTCTTCAAATTTATAACAAGGGATAGCACTACCATATTTTCATTTTTAGAACCCTCCTCGGGAACTAAATTCAGGGAAAAAGATGCTTTTACCGGATATCCGGTACTTCTGGAAATATATACATCTACCAGATATTGCTGATTAAGATAATCAATCAATAATAATGTTGATTGAGAATTCAAAGAATCAAATATTTCCTGATCAAATTTGATAATTGTCTTGTCTTGGAATTTAAGTTGCAAAGCATTAGTAATATTAGTGTAAAAAGAAGGTAGTTTGTCTTTATTCACTTTAAACTGGTAATGATACACTTTTTCTTTGTCTAATATCTCTTTTGTCGGTTCACCTGCCAATTGTATTATCTCATCTTGCTTCGCAATGTTACCGATAATCTTCAATTGTTCCGACAAAGAATCTACTTCTTCTTGTTTTTCCGAAAATTCTAATGGAATATATCCATAGGAAGAAACATTGTCTAAATCATCTTTTGATATTTTAATCCATTTTTCCTTGATGCCAGATAAATTAATGAATGGTAATCCCGGGAAAGCGTTTAATTTAAAATATATCTCATCATTTTTAACCAATGATTCCGCCTCTATATTCAAAATTAGATCCTCGTAATTGATATTTGCCCCTATTTTTAATGTTGCGGCATTATCCTTTTGCAAGCTTCCCGATGTGCTGCCCGTAAATGAGAAATCGCCAGGTAAGTTTCCGGCTAATCCGATCAATGCATCATACCAATATATTAAAAATGGTTTTGGGGGAGTAAGGGTTGTCGTATATGGACCATATGATTTCTCATTGAAAGTTATTTTTGTATTATCTTTTGAAGCATAATAATATACCCTATCTAACGCTGCTTCTGTTTCAAAAGTAACTATCAATGAGAAAGTTTTTCCGTCAGAAGAATATTGATATGGTTGTCCGCTGGGATCTTGCAACTCAATCCCTGCATCTATTAATGTCTTAGGATATTTTTTCTTTGAAAATTGATATGTTCCTAATTGGGAAATTATATCTCTGGTATTTAATAACCTAACACTATCTCTCTGGTATATCATTGATAAAGCATCGTATTCAGAATCAGAGAACACAAAGACCTTTGAATTAGCATCTTTTGCGGCTGATTTAAGATTTATTGAAAAATCATATGTTAATGTTTCTATCGTTGATAGTCTTTCTACCGCTTTGTTTAATAATGCAGCGTAATTAGAGTCGACAAAGGGCCATATCTTAAGAAAATATGCCGCAGCTACTAATCCAACCAGTAATATCACAGCCGCTCCAACGAATATAAGGCCAAGTGTTAAATGTTTATCTCTTTTAATCTTTGGCCTTGAAGCTAAAGGATTATTAGGATTAAATGAGTAATATTGATCGTTTTCCATAATAATTGATAATCATTTATTATATCATTATTTCAAAAAGAGAAAACAACAAATAGCTATTAAAAATCCAAGTTCTACAATCCAACCCCAAGAAAATTCATTCTGTATTCCTAGATGAAAATCAAAGAAAATGCGTTTCAATAGTTTTTTTCCTGTAAAAATTTCTATAATAAAGAAGAGGTCTGGAAAAAGAGATAGGATGAATACCCCTATTATTAAATATATGGACGGAGAAAAGTAAAGAATAAAACGAACTAGAAGTATTATTGAAAGGATTAAATCCGTACTGCCTAAAATTATCTTTTTAGATTTTGATATCTTTGGAATATCAAAATGGGGTATCATATCAACCACCCAATGGCTTAAAAAAGCCAATATTAGAACCTGAAAAGGATTATTGGGAAATAATTTTACGATTAGTAATCCTATCGCTGTGTGTAAAAGAAAAGTCATATTTTTCTATTTCTTTAAAATAAAGCTGTTAGCAATATTGGAGAAGGTTTCTGTATAACCAGCCCAATCGCTTGCTGTAGTATTAAAAGATATTACCCAAACATCATCCCCCTTCCCCTGAATAACCACTATTAAAACCTTAAAGTTTACATTTTGTTGAATTAGCTCTGCCTCTATTGCATAGGCGGAGCTTTCATTTATCACAAGCTCTTTTTCATTTGAGAAAATAATGTTTGAAATTGTTTTTCCTAATCCATCTTTAACAGCCTGCATGTATTCTTTTAATGATTTACCTCCTAAGGCATCTTTACTTACAGCAACATAGCTTTTGAAATTAATAGCTTTGGCTGCCGGATCTGTGATATTTTCTTTAGAATTAACAGCCATTGCAGTTATACCTTCAATCGCATCCGTTTTTATCCAACCGGCTGGCAGATTTAAAGAGAAATCGTTTGTTACTAGTTTGTTTTCGGTTTGTTCTGTATTCGAAGAATCCCCTTCCTCAATATTTTCTTGATTATTCGGTGAAATTTCGTTTTGATCGATACTCTCTGGTTTGTTTTGTCTAAAAACAAAAAAACCAATCAAGATTAATACTGCGACAATTAATATAATAATAGCTAAAATTATATTTTTGTTTTTCATGTTTTTTAATTAATGGTTCGTTCAGGAAATATTGTTTTCCCAGTATTAATTATCAGCATCTTTCTATCCTTTGGCAATTTATCTTCAATCTGAAGCATTAAAGCTAATCCAGCTATACCAGAAGGTTCGCAATCAACTCTATTTCCCCTGGCTATTTCCATAGCCTTATCCAGGTAAATTTCTTGGATAATGAATACATTCGATTCAGCTCCTATATATCCCTTTTGTATGGCTAGTTTGATCCATCTGGTATCAAAATGCACAAAAGGACGATGGGGAGAATATAGTTTATCAGCTTTAGTATTCGGATTGTTAGTAGTAGCTCCAAGGAAATTACAATTTTTAATATGTTTTGGATCTGTTTTTAGGCGTTTATCATGAAAAAATAAATTCTTTGCCTCCTTCACTGCTATATTTACGATGTTCTCATAAAGATTACCTGTCCCGTACGGGATAAAAACATAATCAGCAGTTTCATTGAATATTTCATAGCTCATCCAGTCGTAGAAAACATCAAACGGTCCCAAAGATATGTCAGAAGTAATATCAATCCCATTGATATTGTTTGTTATTTCTAAAATATCATTTGTAGATAAAACACTTTTAGAAAGATCTGTTTCATATATCTCACATCCTATTTTTTCTAGCCCGTTTTTTATCTCTTTCTTTGTTCTGTAATCAATAAGAACTTTAAGATTCGGTAGATTATATTTTTTAAACATTTGCTGAACCGCATTAGCGGCCGAGCCAGAACTGATAATAGACATCCTAGGCAATTCTTCAATTCTTCCTGCCTTTTTAGATTCTAATAATCTTTTATACGTTACAACCATTTCCCAAGCCATTCTGTCTTTATGAGTTCCTGTTGGATTAACACTTTCATCTTTTAGATAAACATTATTAAAACCAGGAACAGAAATCTTTTTGGTTGGGGTTGAGGGCCAATGAGGATTATCTGGAGGAAACTCCGGTTTATCCGGCTGATCTTCAGACGGCACCTTAATAGATTTTAGAATATTTTCTTCTATTTCTGTTAAAGCCATACGTTTTAGAAACTGTCCTTTATCTTCAAAACCATTTCTTCTAGATTCTTTTCTATATCAGGATTAAAGCCATTTTCAAAAATATCATTTAAATTTCCATTCAATTCGCTTTTTGATTGAAAACTTTTAGCAGCAATGATATTAACTCCTAAAGTTTTAACAAAATTATCCGTCAGATTTTTTAAACAAACGTCTATTTCTTGAATAACATCTGCTCCAATAGCGATAACTATTGCTTTTTTATTCGATAAATCGGTTTTTGAAGTAAAAAGGATACTACATCTGTCTATAAAATTCTTGAATAAACCTGTGGGCATCTTAAAATAATTTGGTGAGATAAATACATAGCCATCGGCGTTTTTCATTTTTTCAAGAATCTCTGACATATCGTCTTTTTTAGAACAACCCAGATTTTTATTACAAAATTCAACACAACCGTCACATTTTTCAATGTTCTTTTCCCGTAATAGGATAATTTCATTATCTATTCCCTCTTTTTCAAATATTTCCTTAAGCTTATTTAAAATTGTTTCTGAATTCCCTTTTCTTGGACTGCCACAGATACTTAATATTTTTGGCATATTTTTAAAAAGATTGCTTTGGATATTTGCGAAATACTAAAACTTACAATGAAAATTTATATCTTGAAATATTTTTCGGGAATATCGAAATGATCTCTATCATCATTAATTCTTGTTAATTTTATTCCGAAAACCGAAAATGTTAGAAGGTATTCCATGATATCAGTATGATTAATATATCTTTATGCATGTTGAACGCTATGTGTGTATAAACCTATTGACCCATATTCTTAGTATGTTATACTTAAATTGGTCGAGGGGAAATCCTCGCCCATCAAAAACGGACTTCATCCATAAAAACGGAAGTCTTTTTTTGTTTCTTTCGGAAAAAATTTTAATCCAATCCCATCTATTTGAGGTCCTAATCTATCTTGATCGGACGAAGCGATAATGGTGGAATGATAATAAAGTTTTGGGGAGGAAATTTTATCGAACCATTCATATTCTCCTGCTTTTTTATTGTATTCAAAAACATTATAAATCGGATAACAAAATAAATCCGCAATTTGTATTCCTACTGTTAGTTCTGAATCTGAAAACAGAATCTTTTCTATAATTCGCGGGCAAGGTTTCCAAAAACCTCCTTTTTGCCACCTCAATAATTGGTGGGTATTATTGAGCTCCTTATCTATTTGCTTTTTATCAACTACCCTACCCTCTCTTGGATCAATAATACACAAACCAAGAGCGTTTTTATATTGTAAAAAAGTTTGAAATCTTTCCAAGAGAAAAATATATGCGATCTCGTATGGGTTTTGAGATGGATATTGAGTCCAATAACCCTTTTTATCAATTATTGAAGAAATTAAAATGACAGGGATAGATTTAAGAAAAGCCTGAATATCTTTTTGCAAAGCAGCATATTGAACTTTATCGTACAATTTTATAGGAGAAGACTTATTGGGGTCGGTAATATTTGGGTTTGCATATCTTAAAAAATTAGATTTTATTTCTATATCGGGATTCTGGTAATATTTTTTCTTTATACATCTAAGTTGTGCCTCAATCTCTTGTTTATCTTTTTCATCGATAATACACCCAGAAACAACTAAAACCTTGCTGCCACCTTGTTCAAGCATTGAGGTATCCCCGGATTCATCTATATACATTAAATACATAAATTGGATTTAATTTCTTCTTTTACAAACTCTCGTTAACCGCTCTGCTTATCCCCTGTTAACTTCTATCAACGATGCTAACCATCGTGAACAACGTTAAAACCATAATCCAGAGGTCAAATGGGTATGTTTACATACCAGATCTGAATCTAAAATGATTATTAGGGAATTAAGGACCATAGGAGTCTACCTTATCTTGCTTTATTTCTCTCCTTTTCTTTTCCATCTCCTTTTTCTCTTTATCATTATAAAAGAAAATTGCTTTGTCTATTTCTTGCATATCCAAATTAATACAGTCAAGAAACTCTTTAAATTGAGTTATTGAAACCAATTCGATAAAGTACCTACGGTTTGGCGAGCCGTAAACATTACCTATTGTTTCTTTTTGAAGAATAGCATTTTCTAGATAAATCTTATCATTCTCGTTTTTACAAAATACTTTCCCATCGAAAACAACTACCAAATAATAAATTCCTCTTTCCTCTGATGTGTCCTTTCTAAAAGCAGAAAAGGATTGTAAGTTTTGATTAATCGCTTTATATAAGTCGTCACGGCCATCCTTAATTTTAAATATATTTTTATAATCATAAAAATGGAGTTTTCCATGCTCCTCTATCTCCGAAATTACATCGCAGGAAATGTTATAATTCAATATAAAATTTCCGATTTCATTTACCCTATCATCGCCTAAATATATTTCCGTTTCTTGCGGTAATTCTTTACACTCAATAAACAACCTAGAAACATATTTAATATCATCATTATTCTCTAATCCGAAACGTGTTGCAACTATGTCTTTTTCTCGTGGCTTACTCGTAACAGGATCTTTATAATCCGCCCCTGATAATATTTTCCAACCTTCCCTTTTTAGGATTAATTCTGTTTGTTTTTCTAGATTAGCCATAAAAATTTAGATTAAGAATATAGATTTCCATATTTATATCCCAGACTTAAGCTCTCAGCTCTAATTTATTATAGTTTACTCTTTTTCGAATTAAATTCCCAGATTAACAATAGGTCTTTGTTTAGTCCAAGGAAAAGAAATAATTAGCTGTAACCCCGAAACATTTTTCGGAACCTCCCAAAAAATAGAACCTATCGCGACAGATGCAAACGTATAGCTCTCTGGCTGCACGGTTCCAAAGTCAAGCGAAGGAGATTGTAATGGAAGAGTCATATTTTGGGCTTTATTTTCTTGATCTATCAATACAAAACACGAAGATGTATAAGAAATCGGTTCGTTGCTAATGTCTACGATACTTATCTCAGCTGCGACATATTTATATCCATCTTTCGGTTTATAGAGATCCAAATTGGACGCATCAAAGTCGGAAAATCTATGTACCCTAATGGCTAATTTGTCTTCTATTTGGATTCTGTCTCCGAGATTATAAATTTTAGGCAGTTCTTGTTTAACTTCACTAGATTTATTGGTTGTTGGTTTCTCGACGGATGGTTGGATGGGCTCCAATAAAACCTTATATATTTCATTAGTTCCAGTTTTGCCTATATTCAGACTATAATTTATAGCATCTTTTGGTATTTCATAGACAAAAAATCCATTTTCTTTTATATCAGGCGATAGTTTTCGTTGTTCAAAATAATTATCGATGCCTCCTATCACACCATCATACTCTTCATATTGTCGTCCCTTATCGTCAATCAGAAGAGCCCCATTAGTATTAGTAAATACGAAAGGCATATTTGTGGTATTGGTGATATCTAAGTTTATTACGACAAATTTTGTGTTTTCTTTAGCTACTTTCGGCGTCCCATAACTGCTACTTATTGTCTGTTTTTCTTCTACCTTATTTACTCTAAACTTTAAGGTAGTCAGCTGAATTTCATCTCCTATGTTTTTTTCTATAATGATAGATTTTTTGGGCTCCGTTTGTCCGTTTTCTTCTGTTGAAGTTGATCCCGATTGGGACTCATTAGGCATAAGGTTTGCAAACCTTTCTATTCTTGAAATTATCCAATATCGTTCTCCCACCTTCTTGGTAAAAACAATTCTAGCATCGTTGGGTAATTCGATATAAGCGGAACCACCTTGTTTCTTAAGATTCTTTTGTTGCCAAGTGTTGAGCCAAAAATTTCCTTTTAAGCTAATAGTTTCTCCTTCTGTTGGAATCGCAAACCAACTTTCTACGCCTTTTTCTACTTGTTCTTTCACAACAGGTTTCATGCTTTCAGCTATCTGAAATCCAAACATCATATCAAGCGCTTCAAATCCTTGTATCCCAGAAGTATCGTTTACAAACTTACTTTTCAAATCCGTCCATACACCTTCAGATATCGCGTCAATATCTATATATTTAAATCCTAAATCTGTGTTATGTGTTTCGATAGCTTTTTTAATCTGTCCAACGCTATATTCTGGTGTTCCCATAAACCGATAGTGCCTGACGCCAATCGTTCCTAACACAACAACAATTATTACTATTATTATTAAAGCAATTTTAATTTTTTTATTTATGATTTGTCGTTTAAACATAACTTTTTTTACGATGGCTGTGTGCCCCGGTCTAGAACTTGTACCTATCAGGCCGTTAAAGGGTCCTTGAGCCATAATTCTATCCAAGGATTAACCCGTCTCGGTCGGGGTCCATATTTAGATTCTAGCATAAAATGAGACAAATGAGACACGGGAAGGGGGTATATCGAAGTGTCTCATTTTCCTTAAACTTCTAGATATAATATAGCAAAATAGGATATCATGAGAAAATATGGTGTGTCTCATTCTGAATTATCGAAGATATTCTTTTTATATGGTTTTCTGGTTTAATAAACTTATTTTTATCATGAACTACTTCCTTGTATTTTCTAACAAGAGATTGGCCCTCCTTTTTTCCTAAATGTAGTAAGATATATTGCCCTAAACCAAAAGGGAAATTATTATCAAAACGGTCTGTACTAAAACCATAAGCATGCTGACTAAATATGGGGTGAAACTTACTAAATTTATAACCCGACGGACACCAAGTAGACCGTCTGGGGTGATACATGTGAAAATACAAAATATCCCAATGCTTGCCTTCCATACAAACAGTTTCATAAATATCAATAGGATCGTTTATTTTTTCGATATTCATAGAATATAATCGATGACATAAAAGACCAGAACCGCATTCGCACCTTAACCTATTTAAATATTTTATTTCACCCAAAACCCCATTAACTGGAATGGGATTATCGGGACTATGACCAAAATCTTTTCTATCATTAAATAGAGAGTCGCAATCCTTTCCTTTAATTGCTAAAGAATAAAGTCCCGGGTGTTCCCTTTTCAGGTCTTCATTTTGTTTTCCTAGAGATTCCTCAACAAATTTATTTTTTAAGAAATTCATATTATTAGCTAAGGCTAACTAGATCTTTTTCTGCTTTTGGCTTGCTCCTCTAAAGAACGTTACCTCCCATTCCCCCTCCTCCTCTAGTTCCTCTTCTGAGTATTTGCTAATTTCTGCTCTTATTATTCTCTCTATCTTCTCCGATTCGGCCAACCCCTTCAGCATAAGATTTCCCGTACCCTTGACGCTAGGATTTATCTTATCTATCGTTTTGAAATACATGTTTCGTATTTCAACATCCGCTATTTTACAAAGCACGTCAGCAAACGAATCATAACTTTTTATTTCTATTTTTTCTGATTTTTTATAAATAAAATTGCTGGCATTATCTTTATCTTCCAAAAATTCCCAATCCTTGCGATACGATAATGTCACCTTAACTAATTCATTAAAATTCACATCAGGATTCTGGGATTTAGCCCTAAAGATACCCGTCTTCATAGCAAAAATTAACCCTTTAGCATAGCTGCTAACTTCTCTTTCTCTAATCCTACTAAAAATCTTGTTTAGAAAAGCCATTTTGTTATTATGTTAAACTTTAATTGTGTCTTTTATTAACTCCCTTTTTTCTATTATCATCTAAAAGTATCGGGAGGGCAATGTTTGCACCTCTCATTTTCCTTGATTTTTAGATAAAATAGGGCGGGATAAGACATTATAGATGAATATACTGTGTCTTATTTATTGCTTGGGAGTTGTAGGTTATTTTGATCTCATTATGTCTTAATAATTTTATCTATTTGTTTCAATTCTTCAGAAAAATGATTCGCTAATAAAAACATCCCCGAGAAAGATATAAAGTCATTAAAAACTGTCTTGCCTTGAAGCTTCCTATTTATTTCTTGGTTTTTCCATTTAATGATCTCATTTTCTTCTAATGTCCACTCCCCCTTTCTATTTTTAAAATAGAATTTATTATTGTGCGCTGCCCCATTCCTTATATGTCTTAAAAACTTGAATTCTTCTGCATTTTTGATGCCGTCACAATATTCTGAGAACAATAAGAGCTCATACGTGGATATTGCCATTATTTTCCCTATAACAATGGAACTGTTTAGTACATTTAACTTTGAAGTATATCTATTATTAATATAATCAATTTCTATGTGTAAATTAACCCATTTGTTGTATTTATCTAACATAGACAATAAATAAGGCGCTCCTACCCCCTTGCTTTTTACTAAGTCTTGGATATTCGGATCGGCTAATACGTTATTGGAAAAAATATAAAACCAAAAAATGTTTTCTATATCCTGCAGAACTTTGTGAAAGCTCGTATTGATATCTAAATTAACTTTTTTATTCATGAATTATATTTTCTATTTATTATTGGGGGATTTAATAATCTCTTCGATACGAGTTCTGATTTTCTGAATATCGTAAGATGCAACACATTTAATTCTTAACAATGGTACTCCTGCGTTTTTAAATACATCTTCAACAAAATTATCTCTATCTATTCTATTTTTATAATTGTGCGAATTATCATCTAGCTCTATGGCTAGCACAGGAGTTAGGTTATTCTTTTCTGCAAGTACAAAATCAACTGATTTTCTATCTATTTTGTTAAAATATTTGTAGTATTCTCCCCTGCTTGATTTAACATAAACTAAATCTGATAAATGAACTTGGGGAAAGATATAGTACTTATTTCCTATTGCTTGTTCCAATACTCTAAAAAATGATGTTTCTGCTTTAGATAGAAGATAATCCTTTTTTGAATATGGATATTTTGATTTGCCCTTCGCTTTTTTTATATAAACTAACAACCATAATGAAATTAGAATAAATAATACGGTAATAATAATGATTATTTCATTTTTATTCATAAAAAAATAATTCTTTTATCCTTTTTCTAGAAATCGGGTACCAAGAGTATATCCTATGATCCCGCTCAAGATAGCTCCAGCAACTGCGCTATCTAAAATATTTAACACTGCTAATGCTAGCGTACCTACCGTCACAAAGATTATTGCTACGCTTTTTATAACGTTATCGGGAGTTAACCAAAGTTTTAATTCCCCGGTTGTTTTTCTCATCGTAACCATTAACCAACACCAGCAAACAGTGATGGCAAGAAGTGGGATGCCTAATATTATGATTAAAAGAGAAATTTTTGTGTCCATATTTTTATTTTAATTATTTTCTTATTTTTTAGGACCTTCCAAAATTTGTAATTTATTCTTTTTCTCCTTGGCTCTAAGTTTTCTCGCCAGATAAAATGTCCCGTACTGTATAGATCGAAGTAACGGATAGGAAGATTCATCTATCGCGCAATACCATGGATCTATTCTAGAAAGCTCATCTGCGATAGATGAAACAAATTCTGGGATAAGGATGGTTTTTATACCATTACCCAGATCCATTTTTTTCTCGGAATTTTGGCGAGGAACAGAAAAACCCGTAATTGCTATTTTCTTTATTTTTTTCTTATTAAAACTAAATACTTCCTCATAATATTTTTCGGCATTTTGGAATTTCTTAGTAAACACCTTTTTCTTTTCTTTCCACGACCATGCATCAGTTGAACATTCAATGTGAATAAACTCTTTTGTTTTTGGATGGTATGCTATTACATCCATTTCTCCGATATGACCACCGTGTCCAGTTTTACCAAATCGGATGTTTGTTCGACAAAAATATCCCTTATATTCATACCATTCAGCTGTTAATTGTTCTAAAAAATTCATATTATTAATTATAAAGCCTATTATTAATATTAAACCACTATGAGCTTACCTAAACAAGCGATAAATGAATTTAAAGAGATTTATAAAGATCAATACAACAAAGAGTTAAGTGATGCTGAAGCTAGTGAAGCAGCTAATAATCTAGTAGATTTCTTTAAACTTCTATACGATTGCCATATAAAAGAATTAAAAAGGAAAAGACGACTCAAAAAAGAACCTGAGGGGTTTCATCTAACCGATGGAGAATATAACTGTTGTATTTGTCATAAACTGATTTCTAGAGAAGAAACATGGTATGACAAATGGGGTATCAAATGCCTATATTGTCAGAAAGCCGTAAAAGAAGGATTAATCCCCTCTTTTGTTTGCCATGATAGAGATAGTTGGTATGCAATGTGGGAATTAGAGAGTAAGTTTGGAATTAAAAATCAAACTGTAAGAAAATTAGTTAGAGAAGGTAAGCTTATAGCGAGAATAGTTCCATATGAAAATGGTAATCCCTATGAATATATCTTCTTAAAAAAGGAAAACTCTGATCTTATAGATCCGGATAGAAAATCTCCGGCAAGAAAATCATATGATAAAAATTATAATAGGATTATGGATGCAAGAATTCGAGAGGAGAAGAAAAAAGAATATAAAATTAGTGGAAAAAATATTTCATTATGATCTTTATATTATTTTTCCCGCAAGATAGTTTCTAACAATATCATCAATTATCCTATCCTCAATACTGAGAAAATCAAATAGTTCAAATAACGGCGTTGTGAATTTAAGCACTAAGTTGGTTGTGTTTTCCTCAATTTCTTTTATAGTTGTTACAATTGTAGTGCTGATTTGATTTTCTACACTTTTATATTCAGAAGTAATTAGTCTGTTGCCAGTAGCACCCATGATTTTACCCTTTAATCCGCCGTGCTTTATGATTATTGTTATTAGTTCTTCCTTGCCTAGTTTAAGATTAGAATAGAGGTTTCTAGCATACATCAATGTTTCTGTTATTCTTATTGTTCTAGTATCAAAAAATAAATAGTTAGGCTTTCTTTTTTCTTCGAATATGCTTTTTAGTAAATAAAAGGACCCATCTTGCTTAATTGACCAGTAATCAAAACTTTTATCTTCTTTTGTCGCTATCTCTGTAACTATGCCATCATCATTTGGTTTTGGGCTATATTCTCCATCTCTTGCGCCAGGCGCAATAGGCCAACCGAATGTATGTATCTGTGAATTAATGGCTGCGTCTCTTAATTCTCTTTTTGATATATTCAAATTAGACATTGGAAGATACATCTTAATTTCCATAAAAATATCGATATCAAAAGCATGTAAATGCGCAAAAGCTTTTTCAATATTTTTATCAAACCAATTATTTGATTCCTCTCGAATTTCTTTCTCGATTGTTTCAAATTTTTCAGCTGTAATTGTTTTTATTTTTAATATTTCTTCTACTAGACCCTTGGTTTCTTCTTTACTTTTCATTTTAACTAAATCCCAAAGGCCTTCACAACCATAAAGAATATCTGACACAGCCATTGAAAGAACTTGCGGTTCTCCTTCCTTTCCTTTTTTATATAAATATTTTGTATCTTGAATTGCCCAAGCATTTCCCAAGATGGTTCTTGATTGTATCTCGCAATATAACTTTTCTTTATTTCCATCTATATCGAATTCTTTGGCGAAATTAAAATGATAAGCCCTGTATGGACCTTCATTCTTTTCTTCTGCCATTACATCAATAAATTGTTTTTTTAATTCTCCGAATAAAATATCGCGGATGGCTTCTCTATCACTTCGACAATGGCACGTTATTCTGTCACCAGCGATGTCTTTAATTTCTATTAGTTTACTTATTTTTTTATATTTTTTCGGATTTTCTCCAATATTTTTGATTATAGAATCAAACTCCTTAATTTTGTTATTTGGTCTTTGTGATACCTCATAGATATCTATCGATTCTTTCCTCTGTTCTTTGAACTTAGACAAAAAATCATAAACTTCTTGTTGTAGTTGTTCATAATAAGATTTATATTTCTCGTAATCTTTTTTTATTTCTTCTAATTCCATTTTCTTTTATACCTCAATAGTTTTACCTATTTGTTTTGATTCTTCAGAAAAACGATTCGCTAATAAAAACACTATAATCCTATTTCTTCTAGAAATCTACTCTTTCTTTTACCTAGCATTGTCCTGCCAGAAACTTTATGTATTTCTGGTCCTGACCTCTGTTTTGCCCAAGACAGCAATAAACCAAATTTAGCACGAGTCATAGAAACATAGAGTAATCGTCTTTTCTCTTCTATATTGGCAGCATTTCCTGGCATAATATCATCTTCTAGCGCAGGGACAATTACGGTGCCAGCATCTAATCCTTTTGCGGAATGCATAGTCATTATACGCACAGCATTTTCATTTACCTCATTATTATTTTCCAATTCTCCAGACTCCATATTAAATTCAAAATCATCTAAAATTTCTTTGAATGAGATAAATTCGCCCGCCTTACTAAATTGTTGGAAATAATCATATAAAATTTTACTTCCTTTGTCATTTTTAAATTCCGTAAAGTGCGAAAAAATCTTTTTAATAATTTCGTATAAATCTGGTGTTTCTAATAAATCCTTCAAAAAAATGCAAACTTTTGATACGTTTTTCCTAAGTTTAATTTTTTTAAATGCTTCTTGATTCTCAGTTATATTGTTTATAACATCCCAAAAGGAGCAATTGCTAGCAATCGCATTAAATTTTATTTGGCGAACAGTCTCTAATCCTATTCCTTTCCAAAAAACTAAAAATTGGCGTAAGCTCAAATTATCATTAGTATTATTTAAAAAACGAATTAATGAAATTAATCCAAGAAATTCTGGTGATTCAAATAGATGGGCAACTTTCAATGAAACATTTATAGGAACATCGTTTTCTCTTAGAGCAAAAACGTAATCTTTCGCGATATCTCCATCGGGGAATAAGATCATTATCTCTTTCGGTGATACTTTCTTTCTAAGCAACTCCTTAACCTTAGACACGAGCCATTCTTTTTCCTTAGTCTTACTTTTATGAGCGAAAGATACTACAAAACCGTTTCTTTCGCTTTCCCTTTCAAGGGGTATTAGCTCTTTTTTGACTCTATTAATATTGTTTTTTATTAATTTGCTGGCATATCTTATTACTTCAGGAAAACATCTTCTACAAATGGTAATGAAGAAAGATTTTCCAGTACTATGATTGTCTAAAAAATTTTTAGTTATACCACTTGGATCTGCGAATCTAAAACTTTCATAAATACTTTGATCGTCATCGCCGACTACGCATAAACCATCGCAATTACCACAAACCTTATCGACAAAACCCTGCTCAATTGGACTTAAATCTTGGTATTCGTCAACCAATAAATATTGTGTTTTCTCATGAACTTCTTTTCTGATATAAGAAAAATTATCAATTAAATCCATTGTTTTTTTTAATGCATCCACCCAATTCATTGCATTATAAAAATCTAGATGCTCTTGAAAAGTAGCAGAAAAATAACTTAATACTTTAAGCTTTCGCTGATTGTTTATTATTTCACCCGGCAAACCAGCTCCTGCCCTTTCCTGAAAATGAGCTTTTTTATATATTGCCAAATCTTCTCTTGAAATCTTAATCCCCCTGGTTTTAAGATTGTGAGCTACGTCTTTTATTAAAATGTTTGCTATATTATTACTGATAGGACGAAATCCTGGTTTTAAGATTGCCTGTTTTTGATATTTTTGTAAAATAGACATTGCGAAACCGTGTACAGTATTTGTATAAGGCATAAGATCTGATTTTATGCCTGATTTTAATAAATCGCTCCTTAGCTTATTGGCTGCAGTATTGGTGAAGGTTATCGCACAAATTTCTTTATATAATACTTTTTTGTTGTTAATCAAAAAGTGTACTCTTTTAGTTAAACATAGGGTCTTGCCGGTTCCGGGTCCTGCCAAAACACACATAGGTGCGCCTGAAAATTCGACTATTTCCTTTTGCTCTTTACTTAAAATACAATTCATTGATTCAGAGATTTATTTTTTAATTTGGCAGACACAGTTACGATAAATACACCATTTACAATTAGGATTTTCCGGTGGCATGGGACTATTTAACAGAGCTGATATTCCGGAAATAAAGTCATAAAATCTATCCATATCTTCCTTAATCTCGAACCAGTAAGGTTTTGCTTTGAAAATAACATCTTCTCCTGGAAAAGAAATATCTTCTGGATTAATAGCGATAACTCCCATCTTACTAATTTTTTTTGGTTCGCCAAAGGCAGGATTTTCTAGGGCAAATTTATATCCGTGTAGCTGAGAAAAAAATTTACTTATTTTGTCTTCTTTTGGATCCGTAATTTTAAAATCAATAACCGCATATGTACCATCGTCTAAATGAGAAGCGATATCAAATCTACCACTTATATAGCAATCGTTAGATGGCGGAATGATTTTTGACTTAAGAAATCCCTCTTTCACTTCAATTTTTCCAGCTGGTAATCTAGAGTTAATCTCTCTTAAATCCATCCCAATAATTGCATTTTGCAATAATGAATTCATCTTTGAGAAAATCCCTGGCATACCAATTGATGGCAATGTAATTCCATTTTTTACCTTTTCGTAATAACAGTGTTTACAATCTTCGTAAAGATATTTAAAATCTGATGGGCTTAGTTTATACATAGGTTATTTATTTTTAGGTTTTTCCTTATTAAATTTTAACTGCGGAATAAAAATCTTCGCTAATTTCTCGGCTGCTTCATCTCTCGATTCCTCTTTCTTATTTTGTATCTTCTCTTCTTTTTTGCAGGACATTATATTCTTTTTGAGTCATTGGTTTATAAACGATTTCCACTAAACGTAACAACCTGGTCGCTTTTTTTAAAGCCTTCTGATCTGATAGATCTTTATTAAAACGTTTTTTATAAATCTGCTTAAATTTATTTAATCGTTCCTCAGAAATCATATATCTATAATTTTATATCCTTTCGGCATCCATTAAATGCCTTTTTGGGTACAAATAAAGCATCAATCCTCAAATATTTCTAATTTTGGCTTCTTTTTCATATGGGCACTTTGACACGGAGAGTCCTAATTCATCGCGGAATGGAGTGTTATTTAGCACTAACCGTTGCCGATGCTTATAATATCAGCGTCAGGAGGAATAACGGGTTCTGCGATACTGGAAATAAATCCTTTGGCTTTTGCTTGTTCTGCGGTTAATATCTTGCCACCATCAATCATCAAACTTTCAATATCGTTCAATAAGATACCTGAATATGTACTTATGGCCTTTGCTATATTTTCTTTTGATCGCATAGACCCTTCGTAAAATTCCTTGAGCTGTGATTCAAGATAGTTTGCGGCTTGCAGACTAGTCGCAATTCCATGGAACATAAATGAAGCGTTTTTACTCCCAACTCTTTCTTTACCGCTAGCAAAGATAGCGGTTGCTACCGAATCAATCCGGCCTATATTATGCATAGTCGTTTTTATGGACAATGCGTTTATATAAGCCGCTAAACTTAACCCTTCGGATACATTTCCGCCACCAGACGAGATTAAAAAATAAAGCCCCTCATATTTTTGGTTTACGCAGTCAGTAATTACCTGCCTGAGTTTAGCAGATTGTGTAGTTTGAACATCGGCCGTGAAAACAATATATTTGGTTCTTGCCATGCTATTAATATTAATTGTTATGATAATATAGTTTTTCTTATATCCTTTTTATTTGCGCAAGGTAATGGTAATTCCGATAATTTGGAAAATGAAACCCATAATAAACAAACCAAAACCAAAAATGCCCAATAGTCTATCCTTCTTGTGTTTTTTTTGCGTGTATTTTCCATCCTTATCCATGCTTAAAATAAGATCATTTTCAACATTTCTAGTTATTTTTAAATACGGGAATAACATTATTAAGGAAGCTAAAGTATTTATGCAAAGACCAATTACTGTTAAAAGTTGTGATGCATTCATAAGGTTAAAATTATTTGTATAACCAAAACTACAAGCGTGATAATTGTTAAACCAACAATCCCCCAAGTCAGTCGAATCATTTTTTGGGTTTGTTTTGACGATTGCTCATTAAATATCTGCATTGTTTCTTGTAATCCCTTTAGCGCACGCCTGGTCAACTCGTCGGAAGCAAGTGGAACAACGCGAAAATCATATTCGTTTATCCAAAGTTTTAGTTGTTCGTTCGTAGCGTCTTCTAATTTTGGAGAAAAATTACTCATAATTTTATTTATTTTTTGCCGCCAAATAAAGTTGGGATAGTTCCAGACGAGATGACCTTATCTATTTCGCCCATTATACGAATTGTCTCGCGGAGCGCGACGATTATTTTTATATAGTTTTTTAGATCGTCGGTAGAAAGTGCGCGCTCGGCCTTTTTACGATCTTTGAGCCACTTTTCGCATACTTGGTAGCTACCTATCATAAACTCCCACACTTCTTTTTCCACACCTTCAAAGTATTGTTCCTTATTCACATAAACACGTTTATCTTTCTCATTATAGCGGACATCCGTGACTTGCCAATCGGGAAGATCGGTTGGTTTCTCGCCACCGATTTTTATATCCCACTTTTCCTGTTTGTCAAAAATAGTTTTTGATTTATCAAACGGATTTTCGCCGAGAAGATGGAGATTCGCTAATTCCTTTCCAAGCGCGACGAGTTGAACAAAAAGTTTTTTATCACCGGTAAGCGGTAGGCGCGGAAAATCTATTTTAAGTTGCTCGGCATAACGCAAGCGGTAAGTTGGGGAATGAAATATCGCATATGCATAGTAGAAAATTTCTTCCGGCGCGAGACGGGTATCACCATCTTTAGTTTGACATTCTGCTACCGGATAATATACTCTACCGATTTTCTCGGCTATCTTGCGCGCCACAAGTAAATCAATATTTGCTTGTCGGACCGCTGGAATATTACCCACCGCACCAACAAATAACGACTCACCTTTATCGAGGTAAAGATAAAGCGGAAAAACATAGCCCACCTCTTTTGTTTTAATAGATACCAAACAACGCTCACTAATATTTTTTGATATATAGATATGATGAAAGCCATCAATAGCAAGTTGTCTACAAGTCAGTAAAGATAGATTCTCTTTTAACATTTGCTCCATAATTTCTGCTCTTGGATACGCTATAAATCCTTTTGATTTGCCGGTAAAAAGTGTATAGCGATAGTCAAACGGACGATATTGAATTTTAGTTATTGCTTTTTGGTGGGTTTTTACATCCTCTCTCGCTAAATTAAACTTCCAATCCCGTGAATCAGAAATTTGGTATTTCTGCTTGAATGTTTCATCTGAAAGATTGATTATGTCTTTTACAATAGTTTCTAATTTCTCATTACTAAATTGAATAGCGACATTATCTTTCTGTGTTTCTATGCCACTATTTTTAATAGGAAAAATATCTGATACTCCCAGAAACTGATTGTATTCTTGTTCAACACCTGTATCTCTCGCCACAAAAAACCAATTAGGCTGTTTGGGCGATAAAACCTGCCATTTTGTCTCTTCAAAGTTTTCATCCAAAAGTGTAGCGAATTTATCTTCGCGTAAGCCCCATAGATCGCAGTATTTTACGATTGTCTCATTTTGTTTTTCAGGACGCTTTACAAAAATATTTATTGAAACGCCTTGTTGGATGTCAAAAACATTTTCATCTTTTCCGCCGTTAGGCGCAGTTTCTCCTTTGCGGCTGTTGCCGTGAAGATTGTAAATATAAATCTCGTCAAAGGTATCCATCAAAGAACAGCGCATTTGGCGGTGAGTCATGCCGTCAATGAAAGTGTTGCTCGTAATCATTGCGAAAATCCCTTGTCCGGTCTCGCTCAACTTCCATTGAGCAAAGCGAATAAACTTGATAAAGTCATCGTCAAGGTTAATTTTTTTCTCTTTCAAGTCCTTTTTATAATCCTTCAAGAGATTCAAAATCCACTCGCCTCGATTCATCCGGCCAAAGTTGGAATAGGGCGGGTTGCCGATGATCGCCAAAATCGGCGCATTCTTTTTCACCTTCCGTGCATCTTTACTTTCTTGCGGTATGGATGGAAAAGCAATTGCTCCAAAATCAGATGTGGCTCTACCTTGTACTGCTTCGGCATTCGGGTCGTCTAAAGTATTTGCGAGATATACTTTGAAACGGTCGTTGTCTTTGTCGTTATCGTTTTTAGTATTTGCGAAATCAAAACCGAGTCGTTCCACCTCAAGCGTTAGTTTAAGGTGTGCAATGGCATACGGGGCGATAAGAAGTTCAAAACCGTAGAAGCGTTTAAGAATGTGTGAGAGGACGACGCGGTTAAACTCCCGCTTGACCATTTCTTCGCCAAGCGATGAATTTTCCTTTTTGATATTCGCATAAATTTCTTGAATTGCGGACATCAAGAATGTCCCCGTGCCGGTTGCCGGATCAAGGAGGTGAACTGATTCATCGGCAAGGCCTTTTATTTTTTTGAATCTATTGCGTAAAAGCCAATCAACGCTTTTGACAATATAGTCTACTACCGGCTTAGGCGTGTAATACACTCCGCGCGCTTCGCGTTCTTTCGGGTCATATTCCTTCAAAAACGGCTCATAGAATTGGATAACAGGGTCTTCGCCCGGTTTATGCTCCACAAGTTTTTGATGGATTCGATTAATTTCCGAAGCGTTCAGTTGATCTACTAAGAGTCGAGTTGCTTCGTAAATGGTTGGGATAGTACTTGATACCTTTTTGATAAGCGAATAGAGGTCGGCAAGAATCGGCACATTGGTCGGAAGGTAATCAATCGCGTTTGTTAGCGTAAGCTCTGCTCCATCGCGGCGCGAATGTTCAAGCGCGGCGAGAAACAATGAGTAAGCCATTGTTTCGGCCACCATATTGGCGAATTGATGTTCGGAAGTATCTTGGATAAGAGTTCTTTCAAACGTCTCTTTAAGTTTTCTCAAATCGGAATCTGCTTCACTTTTTCCCAACGCTTCTTCTACTTGTTGAGATAATAGTCGCGTCTTTTTAGCGAGTGCAAGAGCAAGTTGTTTCGGTGTTCGCGTTTGATAAGCGTGACCTTCGAAAAACTTTATCAAGAAACGTTCAAATTCTTCGCTCGGCGCGCTATCAATAGCGGTAAGATCAAACAAGGTTTCTGCCATCTTTTTTGCCTCGCCTTCTTGCCATTGCCACAACTGCCACTCGCGGAGATTAGTGAAAATAATATTTTCAAGTGACTCCTTATATTTTAAAAATTGCTCTTGGAATTTTTCTGCGTTGAGATTTTCCTGTGAAGTTTTTACTTCAATCCAGCCAATAAGATCGTTGCCATTGCGGATAGTAATATCGGGAAATCCGACCTTGTGTTCGTATTGAGTTGATGTTTCCTCTGGTGTGGCCTGCGGAGTACGTAATTTCAGCGTGCCACTTTTCGCATACTCCTCAAAGAAAGCGCATAAGAGCGGGTAATACGACCGCTCCGTAGCCGTATCTTTTATCTTCGCAATTTTCTGTTTTAGTAGCTCAACTGTTATGTTCATAAACTTTTTATGAAATGACATTAAATTTTACTGAAGCTATACGCTCGTGGCTAAAACTCATTTGTAGCTTGTTGCGCAAGTCGGCAACCTTTTTATCCTTATCTACAAATTGCTCCTGTTGCGCTTGAATGTATCGTTTCTGTGCTTTAAAAAGTTCCTTTTGTTTTTTGTCTATGTCCGCCTGTATCTGATCGCGCTCGTGCGCGCCAAGTGTTCGAGAAGCACGCATCGTTTTCTGTAATTCCCTTATCTCTTTTTCTCGCTTATCCATTTCTTGTCTAAATCTTAGCAAAGATTCTTCCACAAATTGGTCAAGGCGATCCATTTCTTCAAATATATATTTTTCATTTTCAGAATTTACATCTTCCTGCGCACTTTTCAGTTGTGTGGACGAGGCGTCTTCTAATTCATCACGGAGGCGAGATTCGTTTTTGTCTTCGCTCACAACATCAAGATCAAATAATCGTTCTAACCGAGAAGCTGGTATTTGTTCCCACTTTGCGCCCTGATTTACAAAACCCGTAAGAATTATTTTTTCAAACTCCTCCTTTGTGTTGTTTATAGTTTTACGTTCGCACTTCAAGAGTTCGACGACTAGCTGGCACTCTTTGCCAATTAAATCATCAAAGGGCCGGTGTTCTTTACTGCTATCGTGGCGGAGAGAAACTTGCCTCAAAAGAGATTTTATTTTCCTATCTGCTTCGAGACGCTCTTTAATAAACGGCTCTTTTATATGTGCCGGTTTATATCCTTTTTCTTTGTCTTTATCAGCAAGGCGGCCGAGAAAGTAAGTAGTACCGTTGTAATCAAACACATTGCCAGAAATCGGATGGATATCATCTCCAAAAGAGACTGTTAGATATTTTTTCAGTTGTGCATCAAAACGATCAAGCGAATCGGTAAGCTCTTTTTGTCTGATTCGCAATTTAAGACGGACTTCCTCGTCAAAATGTTGAATAACTTTTCGTTGAGCGTCTTCAATCTTTTCTTTAATAATATCCGAAAGCTCCAGTTGCAGTTGCTGGAAGCCGTGTTCTATTTCCTGTTCCGTGCGACAATGGCGATAAATATCAAGAATTTTTCTTTCAAAATCAAGGCCTGCGCCCAAACCGCCTAGAGCAATTTCTCTTACCTCATAGCCATCGTCGGTTAATTGCTCTGTTCCAAGCATCTTATCGCTAAAGTCAAAAAGATTCCCGAATAATTTTATTTTCTCCGATAGCAACTCATAAACACGTTGGTCGGCATAATTCTTTTTATTGAGAAAATTGATAACAAGTACATCAAGCTTTTGTCCGTAGCGATGGCAACGGCCAATGCGCTGTTCAATCCTTTGAGGATTCCATGGTAAGTCGTAGTTAATAACGATATTCGCAAATTGGAGATTCAAACCTTCCGCGCCCGCCTCTGTTGTTATCAAAATACCTTTTTTAATGTCTTTGAATTTCCATATAAGAGCTTTGCGTAAATTGATGCCTTTTGTTCCCCTTTCGGCTTCTTTAGGAAACTCTTTTTGCCACTCGGCAAAAATTTCTTGGGCGTGGTTACTCGCATTACTACCGTTAAAAAGAATAAGATCGTGACCTACGCCACCCAGCAGTTTTTCAAGATGATCTTGCGTGCGGCGCGATTCGGTGAAAATCACCGCCTTTTGCGGCCACTGCTTCTTATCAGCGTATTTAAATACTTTATCAAGAACACGAACCAATGCCTGACTTTTTTGATTTTTATCAATTGTGTTTGCGAGATGGTGATATGAGAGAACATCCTTGAACTCTTGTAGCACTTCTTCTTTCGTAAACTTATGGTCAATTTCTCTCTCCTCAAACTTTTTAGTTTCGTCGGAAAGTAACTCGTCTTCACCAAGATCATCGGCGTCTTGATTTTCTTCTGCCAGTTTTTCCAAATTCGCTTCTACATCATCCAGGCCGGACAAAACTTCTTGCTCGGCTTCAGGAGTAATTTTTTCATATTTTGGAAAAACTATTTTTTGATGTTCTTTTCCACTCCTAACCGCGAATTCACTTCGTAAGTTATCAACTACTCGATTGACTTCATCTACCGACACGGCAAATTCAATTTGAAGACGCTTGGCTAAAAAATGAGCAACATTGTAGAGTGTTCCTGCTATGGCAAAGCTTGAGCTTGCGAGAATCTTCCGATAAACAAGCTCCATCATATTTCGCTGGGTTGCCCTTGTGGAGGCAAGAAACGGGCGGCGCAAGTAATTGCCTACCGCATCATATAGCTCTATTTCGTCTTCGTTCGGCGCAAAATCTTCTGTAATGCTATATCTGTTTGTGAAGACCACAAGCCCAGCAACTTGCTTGCGCAATGTGCGGGTTAAAATACCGCCACTTATTGCTCCGGTGGTGGGATTAATAGTTCCCATCAGTCGCTCTCTTAATTGTTTAAGTCGGTCAATTTCGCCCCGTTTCTTCACTGGATTAGCAAAAAGAGTTTTGAATGAAAACTCTGTGCCAAGATAGTTTTCGTCAAGAAAACTCGTCAAGCCGTATAACTCCATAAGATTATTTTGAAGCGGGGTCGCGGTGAGTAATACTTTCGGCCTGTTCTTAATTACTTCTCTTATTTTCTTTGCCGTTTTATTCGTTTTCCGCCAGACATTTCTCATTCGGTGCGCCTCATCAATGACTACTAAGTCCCACACAATATTCGCGCAAATATAGTCATAGCGATATGCGAAATTATGCGAGGCAATAAAAATTCCCCCCTCTTTCAAAGGGTTTTCTGTCATTCGTTCTTTTTGTTTCTTTTTCAAAATAGAGCCATCTATTATTTCGCTCGGCAGACTAAACCGATTGAGTAATTCATCTTGCCATTGTGTGCGAAGTGAAGCGGGAACTAATATCAGAATGTTTTGGCGACCTTCCGTATAAAGCTGGTCGATAATCAACCCTGCTTCAATCGTTTTTCCTAAACCAACTTCGTCAGCGAGAATCGCGCCCCTTGAGAGAGGACTCTTAAACGCAAAAATTGCCGCATCAACTTGGTGTGGGTTCAAATCAATATTTGCCGAACGAATGGAATTATTCAGTTTCTCTGGATCGGAAACCGGTCTCTTTTCTGTCAGTTTATGTGCAAGATATGTTCGCAAAAAATCAGACATAGCTTTTATTTCATCCTTAGCATATTTAAAATATCTTCTTTTTTATATCGCCTATCCCTACGACTGCCAAAACGAATAGCCTTTAATATACCTTTGTTGTCCCAGTTACGAAGAGTATTTGGGTGGACGTTCAAAAGTTCAGAGGCTTGCTTCATTGTTAGAATTTCTGGTAATTTGTCTTTATCCATAACTCAGAATATAATTGAAATATGACTTACCATTAGTTTACAATTATAAAAAGCAAAAGTAAAGCAAAAAAATTATGAATAATAATTGGTATTTAAAAATCCTAGATCAGTATCATGAAGAGCGGCATACTGCTGCGTTCTATAAAACGCAAGCTTTTCGCAAATTATGGAATGCTACTCAAGGGCTTATTGCAAAAGAAACATTTCAGGAAAAAATTAAAGGTTTGCGCGTTAAACATAAAATTCCGGAGAATGGATTCTTTGTTTCCGACAAAGTACGTACTCATCCCCCCAAAGAATGGGTTTTATACGAAAGCAACTTTTCTAAAAGACTCTATTCTATGATGACGATACAGAAAGATATAGAAAAAATATGTCCCGATGGTTTTCCAAAAAAAGATTTTGTGTCTATATTCGAAGACTATTTGTTTTATAATCATTTATTTCTGTCGCCAGAACCAAATTCTCATAACCTAATTTATATAACTGATTTAAAGACGAAATCTGATTCACTCGGTCATAGACTTAATAATAACGACGTAACCACCTATCCTGTAGCTATTTTGATAAGTCCGTACGCTGGAGAAAGAGATATCCTAGACTTTATTAAAAGATTATATAAGATTGAGATTAAGCCAATTCAAGAAAAATACAAAAAATCAGATAGTTTAATCGGTAAATCAAGAAAGCGTAATAAAACTAAAAGGATAAGAAATCAATTTATTTATGAAAATAGACGCCTTCCTTATAAAACAATATCTGCCTTGGTGGGTAAAAAATTTCCCGAACATGATGTAGACGAAGGATCAGTTGGTAAAATTATTTCGCTAGAAACAAAAAGGCGAAAATAAGTGTAGTACAGAAAATTCTTACACAAAGAATAATTAATTTTATAAGCTGGCATAATAAGCCAGTTTTTTATTAATTAAGACATTTATAAAACTATGGAAAAACTTCAATGGCATAACGAAAAAAGAAAAGTTAATAGCCTTAAATATTATGGCAAAAATCCTCGCATCATGCCGGATAAAAACATGAAAGATCTAACGAATAGTTTGCAGAAGATGGGCCTGGCGGAAATACCAGCAATTGATATTGACGGGACCATAGTTGCTGGAAACCAAAGAGTCAAAGCTCTTCAGGTTCTTGGTCGTGGTCAAGAAGAAATCGATGTAAGAATCCCTAATAGAAAACTTACAAAAACAGAATTTAAGTTCTACCTGCTCGCCAGTAATCGTATAAGTGGCCTCTGGGATTTTGATGCCTTAAAGACTAACTTTAATATTGAAACTCTCCTGGCAACCAGTTTCGACACAGAAGACCTTAGTAGAATATTTGATGATAATCTCGAAATAGAAGACGACCATTTTGATGAAAATACCGAGCTAAAAAAGATTAAGAAAACAGATATTAAGCCCGGGGATTGTTTTGCTCTTGGTCGCCATCGCTTACTTTGCTCCAATGCCCTTGACCCTGCCACTGCTAAAACACTCATGGCTGGAGTCCAGGCAGATATGATTAATGATGATTTGCCTTACAATATCGGGCTTTCGTACGACAAGGGTGTTGGAAATAAGGGTCGCTATGGCGGAACAACAAATGACAATAAAAGCGATGAGGAATATAGGGCTTTTGTAAGGACGATCATGCAAAACGCTCTTTCAGTGGCAAAGACGGATGCGCATATATTTTTCTGGTGCGATGAAAGATACGTGTGGCTGTTTCAAGAGCTATATAAAGAATTCGGGCTTGATTCAAAACGCCTTTGCATCTGGATTAAAGATAATGCTTCCCCTACTCCGCAGATTGCTTTTAATAAGGTGACTGAGTTTTGCGTTTACGGAACCAGGGGCAGGCCATTCTTATCGGATAAAGTAAACAATCTGAATGAATTGTTAAACAAAGAGATAACCAGTGGCAATAGATTGTCAGATGATATTTTGGATTTATTGAATATATGGCTAGTAAAAAGATTACCTGGTAATGAATATCAACACCCGACGCAGAAAAATCCTCAGGTTCACGAAAAAGCTTTGCGACGCTGCACCCGTCCAGGCGATGCAGTTCTCGATTTAACCTGCGGATCTGGCAGTATTTTATCAGCTTGCCATCAGCTTAAACGCAGAGCCTATGTTTGTGATTGCGAACCGATCTTCTGCCAGCTTACTATTAATCGTTTTAAACAAATCTCACATGACGAAATCAAGAAACTTAATTAAATATGGAACAATCTTTAAGCTAGGCAACCATTACTTAGCATATGGCGATAGTCGCGATAAAGAATTGGTAGCACGGCTTGTTGGTCAATTTAAAGTCAAGGCTGTCATTTGTGATGTTCCATTTGGTATTGCCGTGGTTGAATCAAAAGAGAAATTTCAGCCACTTTCTAAAAACAAACCTATCATTAATGACCATTTCCAGAGCGATGCAGAGTATCAGAAATTTACTCAGGATTGGATCGAAGGGATCAAGCCCCACCTTGCTAGAAAAAATGTTTTCTACATCTTCAATTGCGATAAAATGATTTTTGCTCTGCGCCAAGGAATGATTCAGGCAGGATTAAAATTTGGACAACTTTTGATATGGGTTAAAACGCATGCTGTTTTAGCTCGCATGGACTATGCCCCGCAGCATGAGCTTATTGCTTATGGCTGGTATGGTACCCACGAATTTCTCAAATCAAAAGACAAAAGTATTATTGTGTATCCAAAACCCAATAAAAGTCCTAACCACCCTACCACAAAACCTATTGGCCTTATTCGCAGACTCATTCTAAACAGCACCTGGATCGGAGACGTGGTATTTGACGGGTTCCTAGGATCAGGCACTTGTTTATTGGCTTGCGAGCAAACCAAACGCATATGTTTTGGAGTGGAAATTGATCTAGAATATGTTGAAACGTCGATTCGACAGTTCGAGGTATCAACAAACATTAAAGCAAAAATAATACATGAAAAAAGATAAAACAAAAAACTTATTAATTGAACAGCTTAAAAAGACTCCCGTCGCACAAATTGCCTGTGAAAAAGTTCAGGTTGCGAGAGCATCATTCTATCGCTGGAAAATTGAAGATAAGGAATTCGCAAAAGCAGTTGAGGAGGCATTACTTGAAGGAGAAACTTTTATTACAGAGATGAGCGAGTCACAACTAATTTCTATGATTCGAAATGGTAATTTTCAGGCAGTTCAGATGTGGTTGCGTCATCATAATCCTAAATATGGTCAGAAGATAGAGATTTCGGGAAATATAAATCAACCACAAGAGGAATTAAATCCCGAGCAAGAGGCAGTGGTCCGGGAAGCCCTACGTCTTGCATCATTACTCCCCGAACAAAAATCAGAAGAAAACAATTAATTAAATTTAAATAAAAATATGACAGAAATAGACTATCAACAACTTCTCAAAAAGTACAATTGTAATCACCTATCTTTAGATTTGGTGGAACGAATGATAAAAGATCGCAAAATCCGTACTGCAATCTGCAAACAAAGTTTCTTTATATTTTTTCATTTTTACTTTGCCCATTACGTGAAATATATGACAGCCTCATTTCAGCGCGAAATATTTCATCTCGTAGAGCAGGAAAAAGACAAAAATCTTTTTGTGATCGCTTTCAGAAATTCAGGGAAATCAACGATTCTTACAACCGCCTATCCTATCTGGGCAATTATTGGTAACCAACAGAAAAAATTCGTATTGATACTTTGCCAGACAAGAAGTCAAGCAAAACAACACATGATGAATTTAAAACGAGAACTTGAAGGGAATCAACTTCTCAAAGATGACCTTGGGCCCTTCAAGGAAGAAAGCGATGAATGGGGTTCAACCTCTCTCGTTTTTGCTAGATTAAATGTGCGCATTACCGCAGCCTCAACCGAACAAAGCATCAGAGGATTGAGACATGACCAGTATCGTCCAGATCTTATTATCGGAGATGATGTTGAAGATCTCAATTCGACCAGAACAATGGAAAGCAGACAGAAAACCTATCAATGGCTCACTGGTGAGGTGATCCCAGCCGGAGACAAGAGTACTAGGCTTATTATTGTTGGTAATCTTTTACACGAAGATTCGCTCCTTATGCATCTAAAACATGACATAGAAGAAGAACGAATTAACGGTTTGTTCAAAGAATATCCACTGTTTGATAAACAAGGAATAATTGCATGGCCGGGAAAATATGCTACCGAGAAAGATATTGAAAATGAAAAGAAAAAATCCGGGGACGAAATTGCCTGGCAGAGAGAGTATCTTCTCCGCATAGTTTCTGACGCCGGAAGAGTCGTTCATCCCGAATGGATCCATTATTACGATTACGATAAAGATCTTCCAAACGACGAACATTTTATTCAAACTTACGTTGGCGTTGATTTAGCGATATCCGAGAAGGATAGCGCACATCGTACAGCTATTGTTGCAATGAAGATTTATCGACGAGAGGATAGGGACTACGCATATGTCATGCCCTTCCCCTTTAACGATACTATAGGGTTTCCAGAACAAGTAAATCAAATAAAGCTACTAGTGTCAGATACTAAGAAATATCGTTATCCGAGAATCTTTGTTGAAAAAGTTGCATATCAAGCATCTATTATCCAGCAGTGTCAAAATTTAGGTATTGTGATAGAGGGAGTTCCTCCGCATGGAGATAAACGTGAGAGGCTTGCGCTTACTACCGCAGCGATAAAAGAAGGGCTTATTCTATTTCCAAACAAAGGAGCAGAGGAACTTATCGCTCAGCTTACTGGATTTGGTACAGAAAAGTATAACGATTTGGCAGATGCATTCTCGTTGGTTGCAAATCAATTTATAGCCTATTCTAATCAATCTGGACCAATGCTTACAATTTTTTGAAATTAGATCAAAAAATTTATTAAACAAGCGGCAAAAATAATCAAGAATTTACTAACTGTAACGGTCTGGACTTACTCGCATGGTTGCGTCATCCTTGCCTTGTATGAATACACCAACCATAGGGCTACCAGGGGCTATAGCCCAAACACATATCCAAGCCCCAGAAAAGGTAAAATATGTGCTTTATGCTCGTAAATCGACCGAATCTGACGAAAAACAAGCCCTTTCCGTGGACTCACAGATAAAAGAAATGCTTCAAATAGCAGAAAGAGAGGGTTTAGAAATCGTTGATATCCGCCGAGAATCCCATTCAGCCAAAGATTCCGGCCAAAGACCTGTGTTCAACGAGATGATAAAAGATATCCGAAGTAGTAGATATACCGGGATTTTAACTTGGGCACCGGATCGACTTTCCAGGAACGCCGGCGACCTAGGGGTGTTGGTCGACCTTATGGATCAAAAATTATTGGTAGAAGTAAGAACATTCGGCCAAAGATTTACAAATTCGCCAAGCGAAAAATTCTTGCTCATGATTCTCGGAGCCCAAGGCAAACTGGAAAACGACCAAAAAAGCGTGAATGTAAAACGAGGATTAAGAATGAGAGTAGAAATGGGTCTTTGGCCTAGCACTGCCCCAACGGGCTATCTTAATGAAAAACGTATAGATAGAAAAGGCTATGTGATGACTGATCCAGAAAGATCCTCTGTTATCAAGCAAATGTTTGAAAAAGTTGCGTACGAAAAATGGAGCGGTAGAAAAATATATCATTGGTTAAAATTTGACCTAAATTTCAGGACTAAAAGTAATCATCACCTATCGTTGAGTAACGTTTATCTCATTCTTCAAAATCATTTCTACTATGGCATATTTGAATTTCCCAGAAAAAGTGGCAATTGGTATACTG
Source organism: uncultured Candidatus Saccharibacteria bacterium (assembly GCA_964616145.1). GTDB lineage: Bacteria > Patescibacteriota > Minisyncoccia > Minisyncoccales > PEYH01 > JAQTNP01. The sequence continues at coordinate 46,803 of CAZTRD010000002.1, forward strand.
GAAAACATCAACCAATCATTAATCAAGCTTTATTCGATGGAGCTCAAGAACAATTAAAAAGAGACATTCTTAAGCACGAAAGCAAAGAATTTGCCTTCACCAAGTTGATGAAATGTGGATTGTGCGGTTCCGGAATTACCGCTGATGAAAAATTCAAGAATCTAGTTGATGGATCAACAAGACGGCATGTTTATTATGGGTGTACCAAAAGCAAGGATAAGAATTGCAAGTGCGGTTATATCAGCGAGGAAAGTCTAATTGAACAACTTGTTAAGATTATAGATGATATCAGTTTAGATGAATTGGGTATAAAAAAGACATTGGAAGAAGATATCAAGAAATATTATAAATTCAAACAAATTGTATTGGGATTAACTGATAAAGACGATTTAGCAGTTAAAGAAATAGATATCAAGAATTACGTAAAATATATCCTAAAAGAAGGTAGAATCTTTGAAAAGCGAGATATTCTTGATAATCTTAAGAGTCGGTTGGTATTAAAAGAAAAGCAAATTTATCTGGAAAAATAGGTAGGGATTAGATATAATAGTAGTATTAACAATCTATGTTGCCTAAACCTCGTAAGAGGCATGGCACAAAAACCGATCAAGGCATTAAGCTCGTCGTCAGAGCGCCTTGATCGGTCATAGCTCGAAAGGGTTATGGGTGGTCGTAAGACCATCGCTGGCGGCGAGCTTTATGTTATGCCACCGAAAAAAGTCATATAAATTTAATTAATAAAAACATATGGGAATTTGGAAAACCTTAAACACAAATACAAAAGAATTAGCTAATGGATTGGATAAAAAAACTAAAGGGCCTAAGGACATAAAAGAAACAAAGTGTACATGTAGCGCTTGCGGAAATATTTGGTATTATGGCAAACAAGAAGCTTGGGAGCAGAAATCCAATGTCATGAGCAATGCTGGAAAATCAATGATGTGCTGCAGTGGCTGTCTACCAGCACTTTTAATCTCTCGCAAAAAAACTATGGATCTTGATAAATGCTCTAAGTGTGGATCAAGGGCGGTTAAAAAAGAGGAAATAATACATCATGTTTAATATAATCATTTTCGCAATAAAGATTTATCAGAAATTAATTTCTCCAATATTGAAACGTATGGGAGTAAGATGTCGTTTTTATCCAACTTGTTCCCAATACTCGATAATGGCTATCAAAAAATACGGCCTACTAGTTGGTACGCGAAAAACATATTTCAGATTAAAAAAATGCAGACCAGATAATCTTGATAGTTGCATAGATTTTCCATAAATAATAAAAAATTAAATGGCTATAATCATCTCAAAAAACGGTAAAAATGCTAAGAAGATTGATAAATCAGCTTTCGAAAAAGAGGATTATCTACAGAGATATATTCAAAACAACCCCGAAAGCATACCTCTTTACGACATTAAAGAAGATATTCATCTTTTAATTTTAGCGAGAGAATTCTCTACAGATAGCGGTCCGATTGACGCATTGGGAGTGGATAAGGATGGTGAAATTTATCTCGTAGAAACCAAGCTTTACAAAAATCCCGATAAAAGATTAGTGGTTGCCCAAGTTTTGGACTATGGTGCTTTTCTCTGGCACTCTTATAATAATTTTGACGAATTAGCTAGGATTTTAGATGAAAAAGTGAATAAAAAATTTGGCATAGGTCTCAACCAAAAACTTAAAGATTTCTTTAAAATTGATGATGAGGAAATTTTGATTCTAATCGAAAGCTTTAAAAAGAATCTCAATGAAGGAAATTTTAAATTCGTCGTACTAATGGATAAATTACATAATCAGCTAAAAGATCTGATTATTTTTATCAATGAAAACAGCCGATTCGATATTTTCGCGGTAGAAATGGAATATTATAAATATGATGATTATGAAATAATGATTCCTAAATTATTCGGGGCAGAGGTTAAAAAAGACATTGGAGTTTCATCATCCAGCGCCAGAAGAAAATGGGAAGAAAAGAGTTTTTTTGAAGATGTCGTGGCAAATCTAAGCGAAGAGGAAATCGATGCGGTAAAAAAACTATATGAATTTTCTAAAAATAATGCAGAGCATATAAGTTGGGGGACGGGAGTTGCTCGTGCGTCTTTCAGTGTAAAATTTTCAAGGATTAGCGAAACAAAATCTCTTTATACGGTTAAGAGTGATGGCAAATTAAGCCTCAACTTTGGATGGCTTAATGCTAATGATATAGTTATTAGATACAGAGACAATTTTAAAAACATACTAGAAAAAGAAAAATTATTCTCTATCCCGAAAAATTATAAAACTCTTTCTCCTGGATATAAAATAGATGTTTGGTATAAAAAAACTGATGAGTTTATTAAAGCGATAGAAGGTTTAATAGAAAAATAATTCGGGCGTGTAAGAACATCTAATAGTGAACGCTTTTTTAGTTTAATCTACACCATAAATTAAACTATCGAATTTGAGCATTCTCTACCACTGAAAAACTTATTATAAAACTAAAACCGGCTGGAGTGCAGCACTTGTTATATTGCGCTACTTAACGCAGCACAGCACAACAGAACGCATCGCAATTCCAACCGGCAATTTTATTTTACCAACTCAATAACACTTGTCAAGATTCCAACTCTTCATCTTGATATTTTCATGTCTAAGGATGACAGTGTAATTTATCTTCTGGCAAGCAAAACTACCCCTCCCGGTCGCCAGAACGATGCTCAACGATGCTGTGTGCCCCGGTCTAGAATTTACACCTATCAAGTCATAGAGGGTCTTCAAGTTATAATTTCATTCAAGATTTGACCCGTCTCGGTCGGAGCATATATTTCAATTCTAGCACAAAATGAGACAAATGAGACACAGGAAAGGGATATATTGGGGTGTCTCATTTTAAGACAAAGCCCCTAGCCTCGGTTTACACCTTAGCTAGGGGCGGGATCTCTGATCAAGTGGAAATAGCGACTCATCCTTGCGCACGCTCGAGGTTCGCGTTGACGGTTTTGTACAACTCCGCCAACTCCGGAGACAACGGATCGGGAGCGAACTCCGCAACCACTGCAAGTGCTTGAGCGAGGCCTTCTTCACCCTGTCCGTTGAAGGCGGTTTGATACGCCTTCGTGAGACGAGCAAGAGGCTCTTCCAGAAGTGCAACCAAGGCTTCTGCATCTTGGCAGAGTTCCTGGTTAAGCTCTAGCTTGCCGTCTTGGATGTAGAGAATGCCCGCTCCCATGAAGCACGTTGCGATGGTCTTGGCTTCGTTGTAGTAGGGCCTGAACGTTGAGTTGGCAGCCATGTTCTTGGCGAATCTTCGTAGAATCTCGCCAATTAGGTAAGCTACCATCTCTGGCCCAAGCTGGCCTTCGAAGCTCGCTTTGATACCCAGCATAGCCTTCAAGCCCAAGATCGTCGCCTTGGTCTCCTCGAAGCTCGGCTTGTGAGCTCCAAAGGCTGGTTTGATCTTGGCGTTGATGAGCCATGGGTGTCCAAGCTCGTGAGCGATGACAGCGATGAGATGGGCAAGCAGACTGAAGTGCTTCTCAAGCCACTGTAGAGTCTTCTGCCCGAAGCACGTTCGAATCAGGTGCTCGAACTGTGCTTGACGAATCTTCATCGTGAGCACGTCGAGGATAGCCTTCATCCCCTGCTCTTGGACCTCCGATCTGTTCGGAACCGATTGCCCCGCAAGTCGGAAATCCACCGTCCCACCAGCCATGAGGATGAACGCGTCAGCGTCGATCCCCTCGAGCTTCTTGACGTATTCACTGTCGCCGGCTTCTGCCCCGAACGGTGCGATCGCCCTACGCAAAGCAGTGATAAGACGAGCAAGTTCCGTAGAACGATAGAGCACGCGGAACTCCGGAGCGACGGTGGTTGGATGTTGATACCCATCCTCCATCATGTGAACCGGCATCACTCTCTGGTTTGGACCGATCTTCAACCAGGCCCAGTCGACATCCGCCCAGACCTCCTCAGTGTCTGAAAGATTGGATTCAACGATAGCGTCCTTGAGAGCTCGGAAGTAGTTCCGATATGCTCTCGCCACAGATACTTGTTCGAGGGGAAGCCCGGTGTCTCCCATAGCGTCACGAAGGGATCGAATCAGGACTTCAAGAATTCCTGTGATCTCTCCGATCTCCTCGGGAAATGCGATCACGAATGGGACTTCGCATAGTTGAGCAACGACGTCCCTGGAAAGCTTGCCCTCGAAGAACCCACCTTCGGACCTGACCAGCACACTGTAGTGATTTGGACAGGCCTGGCTCACGACTTCCTTGAGTCCAGGATCTTCCCTCAACCCGAGCTGATACGGCACGACGACCTTCGCTCGCCACGCGAAGAATAGCCGATCGAATGCAGCGGCAAGCGGTAGCATGCCTCTCAGCAGAATCCCCTCGAGAATCGAGAGGCCGTCTGAACGATCAGCTAAGGCAAGCATCATCGTATCTTGAGCTCGAACAACTGGCCAGACAACGAGCTCGAAGAACTGTTGAAGCTTGACTGGATCGTCTTGAGGAAGCTCACCGAGAGTAGCAGTCCTCTGCGCTGCGTACTGCACCGCAAGATCGAGGGGTATTGCCAACCCGATTTCCTCAAGCAATCCGTAGATGTGGGCGCGCGAATCGGGACGTGTCATCACGAAACGCTCGCTTGCCTCCAAAGCTTGCTTGAGATCCCCTTCGAAATCGCGATTCCCGGTAGAGATTGATACGCCACCTGAACGTCCTGGGTGTAAATCTGCCAAAAAGGCAGCCCATTCTTGACTCCGTCTTGATCGTGGGATCATCAATACTCCTTCCCTTCTTCATTTTCCACTTGTATCAGATTGACAAGGTGCGCTATCACCCCCTCCTTTAGAAGGTGATTGTTTTGTGATTTTAGAATAATCTCTAGAAATAGTCAACGAAGGTTTTTAAATGCTTAGGATTATAAAAAAACTGTTATTTACAAGCATTTTTATTAATTAATAAAAAAAATAAATTAAGCTACCAATACCAAGGTGGAAGTTTTAACTTTAAAGATTTAATATTCCTTTCTAATAAAATATTACGTGCGACTTCTTCTATTTTTATGTCTCCCCTATCTAATTTAGTATGACAATTTGGGCACAACTTAATGATATTCATAAAACAATTTGGCCCCCCTTTTTCTTTTGGAATAAAATGAGCTTCTTCTAGATATGTTTCTTCGCCGCAAATTTCACAAAGTTTTAATTCTGATAATTTTTTATTATTTGCTTTCAATAAATTTTCGCTATCCTTTTTCTTCAGTCCAAGTATTCCAATCCATCCTTGTCGACTACCAAAACCACTTAAGGTTGGCCTTCTGATCATCCATCTATCAGCCATTTTTTTCAAGCCCCAGTTTTTATCGTGATAAAATTCTTGCCAATCTTGTTCCAAAGTATGGCCAAGTCTTTTTTCTACATCAAGCATCTTAGATGTTTTAGTTCCTTTTGGTTGAGGTAAAAATTTGTGGTTTTTTGGACTTCTAATAGTCATAATTTGATTCCTCTCGGACTTTCTCGATACTACAACCTGATTGCTGCGGGGCTAGGATTCGGACCTAGATTAATTGGTTCAGAGCCAATCGTGCTACCATTACACTACCCCGCAATTACTTACACTCTTAAATACTTTCTAATGGCAATGATGCTGGAAATGACGCTCAAACCAATACTAACAGATATTTGCAAAAAGAAAAGCAGAATAGCATTTGAAGAAAACCAGCCAAAAGAATTAAATCCTCCTGTTACTGTCATAATCTTGGGAGCTCCGAAATAGCTGATAACAAAGAATACAAAGAAACAGATCAAAGACGCTATCAAGCCGCACAAAGCGGCTTGTACGATAAAAGGACCCTGTACATACCAATTGGAAGCTCCAACCAGCTTCATTACTCCTATCTCTTCCGCATTGTCTTTTATCGCAGTCCTTATCGTATTAAAAGCTATTAAAACAGAAATCAAGCCCAAAATTAAGACTGAAAGAATGCCAAAAAGATTAATATTTGAAGCCAAAGAAAATACTTTTTCTATCACCGCCTTTTTCTCCAGATAATCTACTCTGTAAACGATATCTTTAAAGATATCTCTTTCTAATAATCCGATTACGGTAGCATATTGCCCGGAGCTCTTGGCTCTGACATTAAAAGAGGGGTAAAAAGGATTTGATCCGACTACTTCTAATGATTGTAAGATAATAGTATCGTTTTCATGCCTTTTCTTGAAATCCTCTAGGGCCTCTTCTGCCGTGATATATTCTACGCTTTTAACTTCTTCTAAAGTCATCAATTGGGTTTTAATCTCTTCTGATTTTTCCAAACTCAATTCCTCTTGCAGATATATGCTCATATCTACCTTTTTTTCAATCTCTGAAACTACATGGTTTAAAGAACTCTTTAATAGAAACAAAGAAGTTAAAATCACAATGGCGATAAAAAGAATGAATATGGTTGCTAGATTTAATGATTTTTGCCTTCTGAAGTTGAGCGTTCCTAATTTTAAGATTCTTTTTAATGGTGTAAACATATTTTTTAAAAAATTAAACTGCCTTCTTCCTGATCTCTGATTAATTTGCCCGCATCTAAAGAAATTACTCTTTCCTTCAAGCTATCAATAACTGCTTTGTTATGAGTAGAAAGGATAACAGTAGTCCCAAAGCTGTTAATCTTGGAAAACAATTCAATTATATCTTTGGTATGATATGGGTCCAGATTACCAGTTGGCTCATCTGCCACTATTACTCTTGGCCTAGTAGCCAAAGCTCTAGCTATGGCTACTCTCTGTTTTTCTCCCCCGGATAATTCTTTTGGGAAGTTCTGGGCTCTTTCAGTTAGACCAACCAAATCTAAAAGATTTGGAATGTCTTTTGATATTTCTTCTGGATCAGCCCCCACAACCTCCATGGCATAGGCAATGTTTTCGTAAACATTCTTGCTCTGCAATAATTTGTAATCCTGGAATACCACTCCTATCTGCTGGCGATATTCGGCAATATCATGATCAGGTATCAAAGAAATATCTTTCCCGTCAAAAAATATCTTCCCCGATGTCGGTTTCTCTTCTAAAAGCAGTAAACGTATTAAAGTAGTCTTCCCAGAGCCGGACCTTCCCACGACAGAAACAAAATCCCCTTCTTTTACCTCAAAGCTAACATTATCCAGAGCGGTAATATGGGAAGAATACTTTTTAGTAATATTCTCAAATTTAATCATACCTATATTTTACCTTAATTTCACTTCCGCTTCTATAAACAAATCAAGATTGCCTTCTAAGACGTCTTCCGGGTCTTTGGATTCCACTTCTGTTCTGTAATCTTTAACTAATTTATAAGGATGGATAATATATGAACGAATCTGATTCCCCCACTCCGGAGAAACTCTTTTTCCTCTTATATCTCGTATCTTTTTTTCTTCTTCCAGCTGTTTTTTCTGAAAAATCTTGGCTAAAAGAATTTCTATGGCTTTTTCTTTATTCAAAGACAATGATCTTTCGCTCTGGCAAGTTACAGTAATATTGGTTGGAATATGAACAATTCTTATAGCGGTTTCTCTTTTATTTACATACTGGCCTCCTGGCCCGGATGCTCTGTACGTATCTATCTTCATCTCATCTGGCTTTAAATCAATCGATTTTAACTGGGTTTTTGGCAAAATAGGGGTTATCTCAATAGAAGCAAAAGAAGTATGCCTTAATTGCTGAGCGGAAAAAGGAGAAATGCGGACTAAACGATGCACCCCTTGTTCCCTTTTCAAGAATCCGTAAGTAAATTTCCCTGAAATTTCTAAGACAGCTTCTTTAATTCCGGTTTTTCCATCGGAACTTGCTTCTCCAAAATCCTGATCAATTATTTTACTCTTCCAGCCCTTCTTTTGAACGTATCTTTGATACATTCTCAAGAGCATTCCTGCCCAATCTTGGGCATCTCTTCCTCCTGCTCCAGAATTAATCTCTAAAATTGCATCTGATTTGTCATATGGCCCAGAAAGAAAGAGAATTTTTTCTTCTTGGGAAATCTTTTTTTGCAAATCATTGAATTTATCCTCTAATTCCTGATAGAAAGCAAAATCCTGATTCGTCAGCTTATGCAATTCAATATAGTCAGAAATTTCTTTTTCCAATAATTCTATCTTCTTGATAGTTTCTTCCAATTCAAAGAATTTCTTTGATAATTCCGTCTGTAATTTTAAATCCTCCCAGGTCCTACCTGATTCTAAATCCTTTTTTAATTCTTGGCTTTCAATTTTCTTGCTGGCAATGTCAAAGACAGTCAATTAATTTTTGAAAGCGTTCCTTAAGTTCCTGTATTTTAGCTGTATCTGGCATATTGACAATATTTTTAAAGGATATATAATTAAAATACTAGACGTGAGGCGAATTCTATACGAGTTCGCCTCTTGATTTCTGTTACTCCATTTCTAGTATATATTTTAAATATTCAAAATCTCTGAAATTAGAACCAGCGAATTGACGAATTTCCTTTGCAGTTCTCTCACTCCTGGCTAAAATAACAACTTCTTTTTTTAATTCTTTTAAATGTTTTAATATCGGCAGGAAATCACCGTCGCCAGATAAGATAATAACTCTATCAAATTTATCTTTTTGTTGCATCAGATGAAAAGCCATATCGACATCGCAATTAGCTTTTCTTTTGATCATATCTTCTTGATGATATCTTTTAACCGGTTTAAGATGTAATTCGTAGCCGAATTGTTTAATCTTGATATAAAACTTTATTCTACTAATATGACGGCTTAAAAGAGTAAGCAATGCTTCGTCTAAATTTTTATCTTCGTCCTCAATTTTTTTTAATAAGAACTCATATACATCTAGCAGAGGCACCGTTTCATTATCTAAATAATCATACTGAAAATCGTAAATCTCTACGCCTCCAAAATACAAAAATTTAGAAGCATTATATTTGTCTTTTAAATAATTTAAAAGTTTCTGATAGTCTATTTTCCACCCTAAGCTTTTTTCACCACCATAAAATAAATTTGATGCGTCTATAAATACAAACGTTTTCATAAGATTAGAAGTCCGAGCCGATGGTCGGACTTGAACCGACAACCTATCGCTTACGAAGCGATTGCTCTGCCATTGAGCTACATCGGCAGATTATTGCCTTTATTATATCTAAAACAGAGGGTTTTGCAATAAAGAAGACGTTTGAGCGGGTTAGTGGATGACATTAGAACCTGTTGGGAGGATATGGAAAAAAGTTTTTTAGTTCCAAATTATTTTTATAACAATTGAAAAAGCCCTTTTGTGAGAGGGGCCAGCTCTGTGCTAGGCGGTGCTTGCGATCTCTTCATTAGAGACCTCCCTTCCCGAGTTTACGCAACCTCGGGTCAAAGTACATCGGCTTAATCATCTTCCGTTGATCTGCCCGTTTCTCTCTGGAATCTCAGCGCAAGAAAAGCGATAAGACTCCCGAGCAACATTCCAGCCAGCAGAAGTAGCTCGATTCGCACATAGTCCGACACTCGGACCACCTCCTTACCTGCTATCGATGTAATCCGGGAGACCAAGTCTTTTTCTTAATCTCTCGGCCCTTCCAGAGTTCCTCTTCCCGACGTAGAAGATGATCGGATCTGGGCCACCAATTGCATGATTGATCCCGGCCTTCGTGAGGGCTCTATTGAACACCTCCCCATGCCTATAGGTGGCCTGACGATCAAAACCATCGTTGCGCCAAACCACAAGCGCAGTCGGATGACAGAACGTCTTCTTCCAAACTATTCTGGTCTGGTCTATCATTCCGGTCTCCTCTCTGCCGTAGCAGATCTTTTCTTAATTTTGATCCTAATCTTTTTTATCTATTAGTCAACCCCTTTACTTCCCTCTTTCTTAAATACAACAAACTCTTTATAGAAACAAAAAATCGCTATTCCAGCGACTTGACTTTACCCTGAGCGGGTTAGTGGATGACATTAGAACCTGTTTTGAGGATAAAGAAGAAGGGTTTTTGATTCCGAACTTCTAAAATAATCTTTGCAAAAAGGAAAACGCCCAGATGAAGCAGCGTTTCCCAACGATGTCCAACCGGGCGAGAACGAGCTACTGTCCGTTCGACTTGGTCTGACAGAATGGTTAGATCATTTCTTTCGGCGGGGCACTTCTCTCCCACCTCTTGAGCTGGTCTTCCATCTCGAAGTAGCGCCTGACCAAATCTACTCGAACCGTCAACCCAACCAATGCCGCCTCCGTGGCGCCATCCCATTCTCCGAGAGTGATCTCATCGTTCGGATCGAATCCATTCTCTCGGAGCCATTTCTGAAACTGCTCTAGACTCATTTGGTCACCTCCACATACTTTCTACAATAGTATTTTTAATATTGCAATACTTTACTTCTCGCAATCTAAAACTCGATTTATCCTCTCCCTAAACAAAAATCGCTTTCCAGCGACTTGACTTTAACCCTGAGCGGGCTAGTGGATGACATTAGAACCTATTGGGAGGATAGTTATAATTGTTTATTAGTACCGGACTACCCTTTTAACTGATTGCCCTATCGTACTATTTATTATATATTTTTTATAGAAAAGCATTCGAAATTCTATGTTATCTTTTCCTTTCACGATTCTTCAGATATCTATTAAGAGCTTCTTTAGAAGAAACCCAAATCCTACCTTCTTTATGGGCCTCTAGTTTTCCGGCTCTGGCTAACAGGTTAAGATACTTAGAAGAAAAGCCCGTACTCTTGCTAAGAATTGACAATGGAATAGATTTCTCTTTAGATTGGCTGGAAGGAGTTAATGTTTCAAGATATATATCAAGAGATCTTTCCACTGATTGAGCGATAAATTGAATAAATGATTCTGGGTTTTGTTTATCTGCCTTTGATAGCGCTTCATAATATTTCTTTCTGTCATTCTTTAAGACAATAGATAATGGATAACCGGCTTGTAAAAGGATAACATTCATCATTAGCCTAGCAGTCCTACCATTACCATCAAAAAATGGGTGAATCGCAACTATCTTATAATGTACCATAGCTGCTAATTCCACAGGATCAAGTTTATTTCTATTCTTGCCAATCCAAGATACTAAATCCGCCATTAATATTGGAACATTAATGGCCTCTGGTGGTTTATAATCAGTACCACCAATAAACACTGAACTGTTTCTATATTTTCCAGCCCATTCTTTATCAACATCCTGAACAACAAGTTGATGTAATGATCTTATTAATCTTTCTGATATTGTGTTTCTTTTATCATGGGCGATCAATTCATATAAATAATCTAAGGCTTCTTTATGGTTTTTTGCCTCTAGGTGATCTTTTAATGGTTTCCCCTTTATCGTAATCCCCTCATTTATGACCAGATAGGTTTCTTTTAGAGTTAAACTGTTTCCTTCTATGGCATTAGAATTATATGTCATTTCTACCTCAAATCTCTCTTTTATCTTTTGTAGAGCTGTTTTTGGTAAGGGCCTATATGAATTAAGCTTATGCAACTTTTTTTCTAACCTCTCTTTTATTTTTTTATCTAAATAGATCATATAATCTTAATATGGTTTAACTATATTTATAGTATATACCATATTAAGGAAAATGGATAGAGTGGATGATATTAGAAACTGTTTTGAAGAAAATAAAGTTGAGTTTTTAATTCCGAGTTTCTAAAATTCTGATTATTAAATGAGAAACGCCCAAACAAGAGAGCGTTCCTCGATAGAGATGCTTCTTGCTGGGCGGAGAACGTGCTAAACAACGAGCTCATCCTTCTTGATGGTTCCGTGTCCTATGATCTCGAATTGAAGCTGATCGATGTGGGGACACGGATCGGTCGAAGAAGGATCGCAGGAGAAACAGACGGCTCCGAACTCCGCAACTTGAATCCGTTCGGATGACCCGAGAGAAACCTTCAGCTTCTCTACCTCGGCCAACACCTGGCCTTCTGATATCCGCTCCTTCTTCAACTCTGGCCCCTTGATCGTTCTTTCGCCAACTTTGATCTCGGAAACCAATGCCCACTCTGGCGTCAACCTTTCTTGTTTGAGCCACTCCCCAGAAGCCACGTACAGACTGTACAGACGAATCTTCCTTCCATCGGGCATAAGGACAACCTCCTTCTAAATATACTTTAATTATTTTAACCGAAAAGTCAACCTCTTTACTTTCCTTATTCCTAAATCCAATAAACCCTTATTAGAAACAAAAAATCGCTCTTCCAGCGACTTGACTTTGAGCGGGTGAGCGGAATCGAACCGCCACATTCTCCTTGGGAAGGAGACGCTCTGCCACTAAGCCACACCCGCAGAATTATCGGCCGAATAGGCTGCCAAAGAAATCTTTTAATGTGTCCAGAAAACTTGCTTTAGCATTTACAACAGTTTCTTCTTCCAGTTGCTCATTGCCAAGAATTACTACCACCTCCTCCCCCGCCTTTTTATACAATCCTTCTTCTCTCATAATATTCTCTGCATATTCTTGCTGAGATGCTTCATAGAAAATCTTGTTCAATTCTGCATTCTTTTCCGCCAATTTAGTGACTTCTGTGTTTAAATCAACTAGTTGGGCTTGCATGTCCTGTTTCTTTAAAAACAACCTTACATTTCCAACTATCAAGAAAAGAATTATGGAAACATTAACGCAGACAATCAAAGCAATGGATATTATTGAATCCCAGTCATGATTTTCTTTTTTTCTTTTTTTTGTTATCATATTGGTATGAAGCAAATGAAATCAAAAGATGTTGTAAGAATTGTTTGGATAGTAATAGTAATCTTAGTGGTAATTTCTATGATAGTCCTGACAATCTCTCCTCTATTTAGATAATATCCCGGTTATCATTTAAAATCAACTGTCAATAATTAACAGATTTTAATCTGTTTTTATTATCTCCCAAAATGTCTCTGGGGGAATAGAAATCTGCCCTCTTTCTTTTAATTTCTTCTTCCCCTTCTTTTGCTTTTCCAAAAGCTTTCTTTTCCTGGTATAGTCACCTCCATATAGAGGAGCTGTAACATCTTTTCTTTTGGCTCTGATCGTTCTCCTGACAATTATCCTTCCATCACATTGAATTTGAATAGGTAATTCAAATAACTGAGCTGGAAGAACTTTTTCCAGTTTCTCAGCCATTTTTTTAGATTCCCGCATGGATAGATTCCTTGGAACTATTTTTGAGATGGTCTCTTCCACTTTTCCGAGAATCAATATCTCTAATTTCACCAGATCTGATTTCTGCCAGCCAATGATTCTGTAATCCATTGAAGCATATCCCTGGCTTACGCTTTTTAATCTGTCGTAAAAACCGATGATTATCTCTCTTAAAGGCATTCTGGCTTGGATAATCAATCTTTCAGGGCTTAAAACATTGGTAGTGGATTCTCTTCCTGTGATTAATTTCAATATCTGATTTAAAAACATTGTAGGGGTGATGATCTTTAAATCAACATACTGTTCATATATTTCCTGTATTTCGGAATAGTGGGGCCAATCCTTGGAACTGTATATTATTTCCTCCTGATTATTCTTCCTCATTATCTTATACGATACTGAAGGAGAAGAAATTATTAAATCCAGATTAAATTCTCTTTTTAATCTTTCCGTAGTTATCTCTGCATGCAAAAGCCCCAAAAACCCGCATCTAAAACCTTTTCCTAAAACAGATTTTGATTCCGGCTCAAAAGACAAGGAAGAATCATTCAATTTCAAGCGCAATAGAGAATCCCTTAAAGTATCCCAATCCTTGGCATCTCTTGGGAAAATACTGGTAAAAACAACTTGCTGGGCCTCCCTGTATCCGGGTAAAGGTTCTACTTTGTTATCCGGATCATAGTTAGTTATCGTTTCTCCTATTCTTACTAAACTGGGGTCTTTAATTCCCAAAGCTACATATCCTATCTCCCCGTCTTCAAGTTTTTGTTTGGCTACTAATTTAGGAGAAAACCAACCAACTTCTTTGGCTTTGACTCTCATGTTCTGCCTTATCAAAAACAAATCATCTTGAATTTTAATTTCTCCCTGGAATATCCTCACATATGCGATAACTCCTAAAAAAGAATCATATTTGGAATCAAAAATCAAAGCTTTTAATATTTCTGATCCTTCCTTTTTAGGAGGAGGAATTCTTTTGATCACTTCTTGGATGATTAATGGTACATTTTGTCCTGTTTTGGCTGAAATTTTTAAAATATCATTGTCATCAACAGGCAAAATTTCTTTGATTTCTTCTATTGCTTCATCTACTCTTGCCTGAGGCATGTCAATCTTATTCACCACCGGGATTATCTTCAAATCTTCCTTTTCAGCCAACTCCAGATTAGCCAATGTCTGGGCCTGCACTCCTGTAGCCGCATCTATCAAAAGAATGGCTCCTTCTACAGCAGCCAAGCTCCTTGATACTTCATATGAAAAGTCAACATGTCCCGGAGTATCAATTAGGTTAAGGATGTATTCTTCTTTTGAATCATCAATGTAATGCATCCTTACAGGATGCATTTTGATGGTAATCCCCTTCTCATATTCCAAATCCATTGAATCCAAAAACTGGGGCCTTAATTTTGCCTTTTCTATTGTATGAGTTAATTCCAAAAGCCGATCTGCTAATGTAGATTTTCCATGATCAATATGGGCTATAATGCTGAAATTCCTAATTCTTTTTTCCATATTTTAATCCGATCGTATGAAGAAATATTTTCAACTCTTTAATTCGCAAAACAAAACTCATGAAAAGATATGAAAGGATTCCGAAAATTGTTGTAACGATTGCTTGAATCAGAACTCCTTTGGCTGTTAAAACATTAATACATTGGGCCATTAAAGTCATGCAGATATACATAATGCCAGACATTACCAAACTGGCTATCAATATCTTTCTTGCTGATTCCCAAACATCCCAAATGGGAAGATTTTTTACTTTTCTTAATAAAAGAAACAGTAAGAACCCAAACTGCAGGAATCCTGTGATCGTAATGGACAAAGGCAAGCCGATTACTCCAATATTTGATATGTCTTCCAAGCTTAACAGCCGGGCAAAGAAATTAGAAAAGAAATTAGAAAAGCTGAATGCCCAGGTTAAAAGCCAGGATAGTCCAACATTTATCGCTAAAGCCAAAACACTATTGAAGAACGGGGTTTTGGTATCTTTAACGGCAAAAAACATTCTTTGGAAAAATGGGATTAAGGTATATGTAAATATCCCTAAACTGAATAATCCAAGACAGGCAGCTGTTAATCTTGTATCTATCCAACCAAACTTGCCAGTCCCCAACACAATCCTTACCACCGGACCTCTTAAAAGAAACAAAGCAAAACTTATCGGAAGAACTAAGAATAATGTCTGTCTGAATGTAGAAGAAAAACTGTCACAGAATTTATCTTTTTCTCCTTCTGCCCAGAATCTGGCTAAAAAAGGATAGGCAGCTACCGCAAACGATCCTCCAATTATACTTATCGGAAATGATCTCAAATTTTCCGAAAAACTGAAGATTGATATATTCCCTACTCCTATCATGGAAGCAATAGCTGTCACTATTATCAAATTAAAATGGGATGCCACAGCGCTGAAAGTTCTTGGGATCATCAGCCAGAATATTTTTCTTAAACCAGGAGATTTTAAATTAAATATCGGCTTGTACCTAAATCCACTGGATATGACTGATGGAAGTTGCACAAACCAATGCAAAAACGCTCCCAAAACAGCTCCAAAAGCAAGCCCCTTTAATCCAAAAATTGGCAAAAAGAAAAATATTCCAAATATTATCCCGAGATTATAAAAGATCGGAGCAATGGCAAAAGAAATAAATCTATTGAAATATTGGAGAACGCTGGAAAATATATTCGATATACCAAAAAATATCGGGCTTAAAAATAGGATTCTTGTCAAAGCTACTGCCTGAGCCATATTATCAGGAGTAAATCCGGGAACTATCAGCTTCATCAGATAAGGGGTGAAAATGAATAGTAATCCGCAGATTATAATTGAAAAAACTAAAAACACATTCAGCAGATTATTTGTTAGCTCCCAGGCCTTTTTTTCATCTTTGCAGTAGTGCTCAGAAAAGATAGGCAGAAATGCAGCGATTATTCCTCCGGAAATTAAAATCGCAAAAACAAGATTAGGGATTCTAAAAGCAGCATAATATATATCTAATTCCTGGCTGGCTCCGAATTTCCCAGCCAGTAATCTATCTCTTAAAAATCCTAACAATCCGCTAGCAATACTAGATACGGAAAGAATAATGGCTGCTGAAGTTATGCTTTTTGAAGTTTTTCCTAAAACTCTTTTAATCATTGCTTTTTCTTAAAATAATTATCGGGGTTTGCTGTTCACCCTGCCCTGAAGGATTGTCTTTTAATATTTCTAACATTAAAAATTCTTTTCCTTTTAAATTGCTACTGGTTCCCAGAATATTTCCTCCTAAATCATTTACATCAGCAATAATATTCTCAAAACCATACTTTCCTTTTATCCTATCGCACCATTCATTACAATTCTCCGGTCCAAGTATTCCCATCTCCAAATATTCCTTAAAGGCCTCCCCATAGAACCCGTCCAATTCATTAACTTGATGGCCAGCTACTTTGTAAAACACTCCCCTCTTTCCAATCAACTTTCCTAAAATGCTTAAAAATCCAGCTAGAAATATTCTTGGAAGTCCTGCCATGTTAATAGCTACCTGCATTTTTAAAGGATTCCCTACAGAAAATCCATATGGAGTTTTTGTCACGAATTTTGAGAGAAATTTAGCCCAAAAACCAACTTTAAGATCTTTTTTGTAAATTACTTTGTTTTGAACCAAAGAAACTATTTTTTGAGAAAAAGAAACTATATCTGTTTCTTTAATGTTTCCGATAATATATTTCTCAATAATATTATCAATATTTTCCCCCGGTCTGACAAAGTGCGTTTTAACTGGAAATCTCTGCCAGATTTCCTGGCTCGTCTGAATTTCTATTTTTTTACCATCATTAGCTGAAAAATCCATATATAATCATTCATTCTAATCATATTCTGCCATATATTCAATGGATAGAGAAACGGGAAGGCCGTGCCTTCCCGTTGCGATCCGCAATGTAGAGCGCTGCTGCCCTACGTAGCGCCTCTCGTCTGCGTCCATGCGCCACGACCTCGAGCGCCGGGGCCGTTACGCGACGTCGTCGGTCTGCCGCTTCCTCCCGTGAGTGCAGTCTGCTTCTTGTTGATAATCTGGCGATACTTCACCGTATCCCCCCTTCGACAGATCGACATGACCAATCTGCTGATTTAATTCTAGCTCTAATTAGTTTTTTTAACAATAAAATTACTTTTTGAATCGAGAGTATATTTTATTAAAATCAGAATCCTTGTAGATTATTACGAACCTATCTTTGTACTTTAATCCTTGAATTATTGAACCCGAAAAAAATCCTAATAAAATTGGGTTATAAATTTTTAGAATTAATAAAATTATCAGTACTATCAAACAATAAATCCAATGATGCATATGTATTCTATAACCACAAATTAAAGGTCTTATTGATTTTTTAACTTTATCTCCTGCAAATTTTCCCGAGAATACATTACAAAAGGTAAATCCGATTATTAAAGAAATAATAAATAATATTATAAAAAGATAATCCATATTCTAATTTTATAGACCCATCTAATTATTTCTTACCTAAATACCAAACATCATTTACTCTTGCTCCACTAGTAATCATCCCTCCCATAATCCATATCTTTTCATCATATACCATGCATACCGGATCCTCTCTTCCGTCTAAAGTAGTTGTTGTGTTCAATTTAGTGAAATTAATAGCGTCATCAGAATACCACACATCATTATATCCTTTGGCATATCCCGACCATCCAGCTAGAATCCAGAATTTATCCTTAAACACCAAAGCACAATGACCGTGTCTTCCCGGATAGTCAGCTTTTTCTTTTTCTAAAACCCAATCTTTTCCATTAGTTGTGCTCCAAATATCTTTTCTGCCCATAAAGCCGGGGTTTATCCCTCCATGCAGCCACATTTTTCCATCAAATACCGTTACTGTCTGATCATATCTGGCCAACCATGGAGCATTCTCTATTATTAATTCCCAAGTTATCCCGTCAGAAGAACTCCAGACGTCATTTTTTGCTCCTTTATCATCAACTCCTCCTATCAGCCATAGCTTATCCTCAAAAGCAACTAAAGAATGCCCTTTTCTGGCAGACCAAGGAGTTGTTGAAGCAACTTCTGTCCAATTAATTCCATCTACAGAACTCCATACATCATTATGGAATTTCCAATCATCTTTTACCCATCCACCGGCAAGGTATAGTTTGTCTTTTAGAATAGTAACAGCATGAGCTCTTCTCTTTCCCCAAGAAGCAGTAGCATTTTCCAGATTCCAAGTGATTCCGTCTATAGAACTCCATATATCGCTTTCATGAACATGGCTTTCATATGATAATGCTTTGCTTCCATCTCTCACTCCTCCAAAAACCCAAAGCTTCCCATTAAAAGCTATTCCTGTATGGGCATCTCTCTTCTGCCAATTGGCAGAAGATGTAGCTTCATTCCAAGTAAGCAATGTTGGATCAAAAACTTCCGCTATTTCCTCTGTAGTTGTAGATTCTTCATTAGTTACATTTAAAATATCTTCATTCGTATCTTTTTTAAAAAGAGAAAGGATAGAGAAAAGAATTATACAAAAAACACATAGGCCAACCACAATCAAGAAAGATTTAAATGCTTTATTCATATATTTATTCTAGCACAAAAGCACAAGGGCAGGACTAAGGTCCTGCCCTTCTCTCTGCGGATCACGGGATCGAGAACGAGAGATCGGTCGTCTTGCCCGGAAGGATCGGGAGGCCATCCAGGATCATCACTACGTGTCGCTGGTACATGGATGGCAACCCCATCCGACTGAGGCATTGTCCGATAGACCCCACGATGATCGCCCTCGAGCAATCGGGCACTTCAAAACTCATCATGAGTTCATTCCCTGGCCCAGTTAGCAGTTCAGGTATCGCTCTGGGCTGCCAACCACCTTGATCCAACTCTTCAGGTGTTTGGCTCAGCGCGATGGCTCCCGAAGTCTTCGTTTGGTGCCCGTCTGGACATATTGCGACATAGAAGTCCACTCCCTACCCCCTTTCTTTAGTTCCAAGATCCGCAAAAGGATCCAAGCCTATTCTATCTCTTTGATTCTTCTTTTGTCAATTTTATTCAAATTTTATCGGTACTCTCAAAAAATCATCGTTTTCCGGCAATCCGGAAGGATTGTCTTTCAAAAGCATGAGGTCTGCCTTTTTAATTCCAGGATTTGTGAATTCAATTTTAGCTTCAAATGGAACAAAATCTTCTGTCATCCAATCAGATTTTGCAGTAGCTATCGCAGCAGCTAATTCATTCTCATTCTCATCAATTAATTTTATCGGAAAGCTTGCTTCAAAAAACCATGATCCCTTGGCTTGACCATTAATTTCTATTGTATTCCCTACAATAGCGTTAGGTCGTGGATTATCTATCCTTATCACGTTCTGTTTTTCCATTTCATTTCCGATATCCTGAGTAAAACTTTTTCCATCTTTAGTCATACATCTAGCAGGATAGCTTTCCATGATAGGATTGCCTGCGGCAGCGCATTCATCAAAATTAGTAATATCGTTTTGAGGAGCATGCGTACTATATGTAGAAACTAGCCAAACGATCAAAGCAATTATTATTACTCCTAGAATATATATTAATATTTTTTTAGTATTCATATTTTTAATTATTTTAATTTTATTGTTCAGTTTTTAATCAAGATCCTCAATCCTTCCAATATTGTTTACTCTCCGGAGGAATGAAGATACTTGATATCATTGTACAAATCAGTATAATGGAAATATCTTACAGTACGTCCTGACGCGAGCCGGGACGGTTTTTTATTTCTCCTTAACGAGCGAAAATATTGATCTTAATAATTCATTTATATAGTCCATGGAAGAATCATTTGTTATTACGATATCATAGTTAAAAAGATAAAGTTTTAAATTTTCTTCTATATTTTCATTTAAAAATCCGATTTTTATTAAATTATCATGACTAAAGCTTTTAACCATATTGATGTCTTCTATGTTATCTCCTAATAGTATAATATTTTTTCTATCTTTTAGCTCCTCAAAAACAAGGTAATTTCTGATATTTATCTCTTCTTTATTCAGAGCATGAATTATCGGTTCATTGAAACCAGTAGCGTTCCCATTGCCATCCCATTCATATGAATTAGATATGATATGAATATTATCATACAGTCTATTTTCTCTTTTAAAAAACATGGAGATAGGATCCCTTCCTAAGCCACTGGAAGATATAATTAATAAAGGGATTCTATGTTCGTTTAAGAAGTCTAAGAATTCCAGGGCTCCTTCTCTAAATCTTATCTTTTTAGAATTAATAATATTCCTTAAATCTTTTTTATTTAAGCCTGAGTTAATCAATAAGCTGGAATGAGTCGTCCACCATTCATGCATTGCTTCCTTCCTCTTTTCTAAAGGAATCTTAAGATCAATTTCAATCGGATGGTACTTATCATAGAGGGCATGCGCTTTCTCAGCGTAATCTGGGGTTAGATAATTTCCATCGCGTAAGATTGAGATTAAAGAAGGTATGTTTTTCCTATCAATAAATGCCTTTGTTAAAGTTCTATCAAAATCAGTCAAAATATAAAGTTTTGAAACTCCATCTTCGGAGATTGACTTCTTTAGGCTGTCTAATCTCTCTGGCTTTGGAATAAAAACATTATCCATTACATTATCCTATCAAAAATCTTTTAGTTAATCCATTTAAAACTTAAAAACCGCATTTTGCGGTTCTTAAGTTGCCCAAGTAGATAGTAAGCCGAATTCTGTTTCCAATAAATTGGACGGCAATCATTTGTCTTGGCCAAAAATCTCTTTTTGGCTCCAGCGAGTTACCTTTACCCTGATAAATTTGATAAATCAAATTTTTAGGGATTTACTCTTGCACCCAGGTAGGGATTTAGCCGTTTCATTGCCTAAGTTACCTTAGACACTTATCCTTTTTCAAGGATAGTTTCTGATTCTCACCAGAAACCGTCTCTGTTCGCACCCCTCTATTACTAGGGACGGGTATTGCCCGCTACCATTTCTAGTTTTAAAAACTAGGCGAGTGTTCGGACTTTCCTCGATGAATTAAATTCACCGCGATTGCCTAATCTACTTGAGCAATAGCAATTATATCAGAATAAATTATAATGTCAAGCTGCTGTTTTTAGAAAAAATCAATTTTTAAGATTCTTGGCCTATTTAAACAAAAACAGTTCTAATTTTTAGAGCTGTTTTTGTTTTCTAATCATATATCCGCTTATTCAGTTGGATTTTCAACTGGTGTTTCTGGAGTTGTTTGATCTTCTCCATCCATGTAAAATTTCATGATATTGTAAACCACAGAATTTAAAAAACCCTGCGATAAGATTAATTTTCTAACGACCTTTCGATCTCCATCATTTGTAGAATAAAAAACTCAAAACAATTTTTAACGATTCCTTGTTTGAGTTCTACGCTATTATCCTATTATAATCTCCTTTTTTTGTCAATACACTGCGTAATTCTTTACCTATCATTTATTTATTAAAACAAACTCTTAACCTCTTTATCCAGCGCTTCATTGGCAGCCCTGTCAGCTTTTCTGTTTTCTTCTCTTGGAATTAATGTAAAAGATGTTTTCCCAATTTCAACTCTTAAATTCCAAACTTGCATGAAAAGAGATTGGATCTTCGGTTCCATTATCTTGTACTCCCCTTTCAACTGCGAAACCATCAATTGGGAATCAGACCTTACTTCAATATCATATTCTTTAATCTTTTCTTTTCCAAACAAGGCCTTGGATTTTTTCAAAGCAAAGATAACTGCCTGATATTCTGCCTCGTTATTAGTAGCAATTCCTATCGCCTGTCCATAGGTTTTGATAACTTCTCCTTTGCTATCGCAAAAAACCACTCCGATTGATGCCTTTCCGGGATTTCCCCTGGAAGCCCCGTCTGTATATATGATTAATTTATTCATCTTTTTTACAAGGGTTTTTAATGAAATATTTTTCTAAGGCAATTCTTGCCTTTTCCATATTACTGTTCTTTATCCTACATCCACAAGCCAAGGCATGCCCCCCGTAGCCCAGAAACAAGCTTTTGCAGCTTGCCATGGCTTTTACCCCGTCGCAGCCCTTTGGGGGCCTTACAGAACCAACGCTTTCCTCTTTGCCTATCTTAAACAAAAATACCGGTTTTTTATACCTATTGCATATTTTAGAAGCTACAACTCCAATCATTATCGTAGACCAATTTCTATCTCCCTCAAAAACAATAATGTTGTTTTTATCCTTAATTTTTTCTTCCACTTCTTCCACTATTTCTCGGACTCTTTTTTTCTTTTCTAGATTCTGTTTAACCAATGCTCTTGCTAGGACTACCGCTTCTCTCCTGGACTGGGAAGTTAAAAGAATATATGTTTCTGTTAAATGGCCGGATCTTTCGGCGCTATTCAATGGCGCTATTATCTTTTGCGAAACCTCCGTAACTTCGTCATCTATCAATTTGGTTACATCTTTTAAGGCCTTCAATCCATTTCTTTTAGTATATTTCAAAGCATTAAGACCCTGATCTATCATTATTTTGTTTTCGTCCTCAACTGGCATCATATCTGCAACAGTGGCTAAAGCCACTAATTCCAGAAATCTATCCGGTTCCCAAGATAGTAAAGAATCATTTAGAATCGGTTTCACTAATTTATACATCAAACCCGCAGTGCAAAAAGTTTTAAAGGGATATGTTTCATTTTTTTGCAGCAAATCAATCACAACATCAGCTTTTGGCAGCTTATCATCTAAAATCTGATGATGATCAATGACAGAAACAGAAAATCCTAATTTTTTTGCAATTGCCACTTCTCTTATATTGCTTACTCCGCAATCCAAAGCAAAAAATTGGGCAGGAGCATATTTTTTTAAAATTTCCAAAGCGGATACAGTAATCCCATATCCGTCTTTCTCCCTATTTGGAAAATATACCTTGATCCCTTTCTTTCTATACTCGGGATTTAAAATCTCAAAAGTTTCTTTTAAAATTACAGCTGCCGAAACCCCGTCCAAATCAGCATCGGCAAAGATTACAATAGGTTCCTTTTTTGAAACCGTCTGTATAATTTTTTGAGCTAGTTTTCTAGCTCCCAATATTTCATCCATATTGAATTCCAAGAATTAATCCAAAACATCTACTCCCACAATACTCTCTCCTGCCACGAACTTCAAAGCTGAAAGTTCTCCTAGGGATATAAAAGACATTTTATCTCTTAAATCAGCTATTTTAAGAAAAGCAATGGTTGATCTACCCGCTACTATCTTGTATCCGTTAGTATGGGCGATAACCTTTGCTAATTCTCTCGTTCCATTAGCGAATTTCTCATTTTCAAACATTCCCATTGATCCACTCCAAAATATGGTCTGAGCTGTTTTTAAAATATCGGAAAACAGCAAAACGGTTTCCGGCCCTATATCATAGCACTGTTCCTCTTTTTTAATCGTTCCTATGGCAGAAATATGCATATACTCATTGTCTATGGTACTCAAAGAAACCATGCTATCTACGGGCAGATGAATTTTTTGATTGGTTAAATCAATTTTAGAAGCTATCGTATCTAAAAACGGATCATGAAAAAGCTTTCCAATCGTAATCTTTTTAGCAGCCAGAATGAAATTAGCTATCTCTCCTCCGATTAATAGATGATCAGCAACAGAAGACAATCTTTCAATTATCCCGATCCTGGCAGTTAAGTTAGACCCTCCCATAAGAGCTATCAAGGGTCTTTGGGGATTTAGAGTAATTTTAGATAATTCCAGCAATTCCTGCTCAAATAGAAGGCCGGCGCAAGACGGAATCAAAAGCGGAAGATGAGTAATCGTGGCGTATTGATAGCAAGCCATGGAAAACGCTTCATTGATGTATGCTTCCCCTAAAAGAGAAATCTGCTGGGCAAAAGGCAAGCTATTTTCTATCTCCTGAGGATACAAAGAAAGATTTTCCAAGAGAATTATATCTCTTGGCTGCATCGCCTCAACAGTTTTTTTAAGATTCTCGCTTAATAGATCTTTGTAAAACTTAACCGGCCTATCAATATTTTTAGAAATGTATTCGGCAATTTTTTGAAAATTAAAAATATTGGATATTTCTTTTTTGGTCAAAATCCTATGCTCGTTAAAAACATTCTTGCCGTGAGCTATGATAATAATTCTGGCATTCTGAAAAAGAAGGTATTGAATAGTTGGAATTATTTTTTGAATCTTAAAATCATCAACCAGATTCCCTCTTCCGTCAAAAACATCATCAAAATCACAACGCAAAATTACCCTCTTGGTTTTTAAATTGAGATCTTTTAATGTTTTCATTAATATATTCTACCTCACCCAAATTAAAGTTTCAAATTATCCCCTGGCTTTAAGAATCCACTTTCCTTTTTCTCATCATCCAATTCCTCTTTTTTCTCCAAGGCCTTATCCAATGCTTCATTCACCTCATTAATATCAGGAACCTTTTTTTCCTTTTCTTTCTTTCTGTTTGGAGAAAAAGGAATAGGTGCGTTTTTTAAAATCTGGCTCAAAGAAATTGCCCTGACTTTCGCTCCTTCTCTCTTGGCGGCATTTTCATCTAATGCCCCCACCCATTGGGAAATCTGTTCTCCTACGATGCTTCTTTCCTGGGCATATCTCTGTCTTGAATATTTAATGATTTCTTCTTTGTAATTCTCTTCCGGTTTGGACAAGGCAGGCAAAGTAGTTGCAGAAAACGGCCTTCCGGCTATTCCGTCAATCATTAACTTGATATATACATTATATTTCCCCAGATTAACAAAATCCTCGGAAATAAATACTGGAGCAAATTCTTTTTCCAGATACTCGGAATCCTCTGCTCCGATTCTGAATGTGATTATCGTTCCAACGTTTCCAAAAATAGCGGCGGCAACTTCTTCTTCTAATTGAAGGATATACTGATGAGCAAGAACTAAGCACAAACGATATTTTCTTGCTTCAGACAATATGCTGGCAAAGGATTCTGTGGCAAAGTTCTGGAACTCATCAACATACAAGAAGAAATCTTCTCTCTCTTCTTCGGAAATATTAACTCTTTCCATGGCAGCAAGATATAACTTGGTAACAACTAAAGCACCTAAAAGCATGGAGTTGGCCTCCCCTATTCTTCCCTTGGAAAGATTTACGATGAATATCTTTTTCTCGTTCATAATATCAGTCATATCTATCGTGGACTTTATCTGACCAATGATATTACGAATCAAAGGATTAGAAACAAACTGTCCTACTTTGTTTTGTATGGCTGCGGTTGCCTCTACTTCATATCTTTGAGTATATCTGGCATATTCCTGAGTCCAGAATGCTTTTACAACAGGGTCGGTAATCTTTTCAACCACCTGCTTTCTGTATTCTGGATCAGACAGCAACCTGTTGATGCCTAAAAGAGTTGAATCAGGATATTCAAGCAATGATATTATGCAGTTATGGAGAATATATTCCATTCTGGCAGACCAGACGTCCGGCCATATTTTCTTAAATACGCTCATTAACCCGGAAGCAATCAAGTGTCTTGTTTCCGGATCCTTGGCTTCCATGATATTAAACCCTATTGGCCAGCTCAAATCGCCTGGATTGAAGTATATAACATCTTCTATTCTTTCTTTTGGAACATAGTTCAACAGTTCTTCTGCTGTTTCCCCATGAGGATCAATGAAAGCCAGGCCATACCCGTTTTGTATATCTTGGGCAGCCATATTGGCTTGTAAGGTAGTTTTTCCCATGCCGGTCTTCCCAATGATATATATATGTTTTCTTCTATCATCAATCTTAATACCGAACTTCGTTTCGGTGTTTCTAAAATTTGTTGTAGCTAAGTAATTGATATATGTGTCTGCCATATTTTTACATTACTGGAAGATTAGCCGGAGGTTCTGACTTTTTGCTTTCAATTCTCTGAATCATTGGCGCAGGAACATTGGTTCTGCCCACAAAATGAAATATTGTAGCTAGTTCTTCAATATTTAAAACAAACTTCTTTTCGCTGATAGGATATTTATAATACAATCTTGATAAATACTGCCTCCATATTCTTCTTTTTATCATATATAGCAAGGAATCATAGAAGAAAATGTTCATAAAATACCTTTCATGTTTTCTAACTTTGGTAATGCTTCTCCCCCATGGTTTTAAGCCATTAAGGTTTTCCGTATTGAAATTGGAAAAAAACGTCATTGGGTTTTTAAGATTCGGTTTGTAAAATGCTCCTTTCTTCCCCCAGAATATGAATCTGATCATGCATTCAAACATCAATTTCGACACTTTATTCTCAATAGCTGCGACAACATCTCTTTCTCCAGGGCTTAATCTCATTTCAGACGGAATGATTTCTTCCTTTTTCTCAAAGGATTGGGGTTCTTGATATCCAAAAGCTATCGTATTGAAGGCCTCTTGAATAATCGGTCTTTTCTGAAGAGCAGTGGCTGGTTTTCTCTTGAGCAATACCGCTGTTTCACTTTTTGCTCTGGTTACATAATCATTATCTATATTGGTAACCGGTTTTAATCTGAATTGTACCCAGAGATTTTCTCCTGGTTTTAATTTAGACATGCCTTCAAGCAAAGAAGCCATGGGATCAATTCTTTTTTCTTCCAGCAATGATTCGCTTTGTTCAAAGAATTGCGTATATGTTTTGACAGGATAAATATCGGGTTTGGTCATCTCATAATCGCAACCCCAAAGATCCCATTCTTCATTAGGGATATCTTTCGGGGCCTTGTGAGTATAGTCATCAACCTTAGTAATTTCTACATCCGGATATTGAGCGAAAATGCTTGATTCTATGAAATTTCTGGTATTGGCCGGAACTCTTAAATAGAAATGAATGTCTCCGCCATCGCTTACTATCTCTATGGTCATAGAGATCTGATATTTGCCGTCTATCCATTTCTCCCACCAATCTGGCGGATCATATATCATCCACCAGCCAGAAAAAACCTGCTCCATTGCTTTGTATGGCCTGACAACTTCTCTTGGCATTTTAAGCTCTAGGAGAATGCATTTGTATGTCTTATCAAATGCCTCATTTCTCCACCAAAGGTAAAGAAAGGCGAATATCTTCCATACGAAAAATGGAACGATTATCCACCACCAGTCAGAGATAATCTTGAGAACCCAAGTGATGTAAGTTGACATTATTTTGACTTTTCTTACTTAAGCCAAATTTTCCCATCTCCAGTTCTTGAAAAAATACTTTTATCCTGCAAGTTCAGAATAATGGTATTTGCCTTAACCTGTCTTCTTCCCAAAACCTCTCTGGCTATTTCTTGCTTTGTCATTGGCTTGCTATTCTCTTTTAATATCTTGATTATAACATCTTTAACGGTTCCTGGCTCATATCCCCATTCTTTCAAAGCATATAATCCTCTTCCAACCAAAACAAATAGATCGCTTCTAATAAGTTCATTGTGTACGCTTTCAGCTAAAACTCTCTTTTTATCATAATTGAGTCCGTTTATTCCTTTGGTGATATCCATGAAATGAACCGGTTTGCCTTCGTGCTTTAAAACAATATATGCTCTGTCTCTCACTCCTTTGGGATTAATCTCTGGCCAGCTCATCAAACCAAAGCGGCCTTCTGGAGATGCAGATATCTGTTTTGAAATTTCAATATAGGAAACAAATACTTTTTCATCAAGATCTTCTCCTGTCAAATCAATAAGTTCATCTAAAGGAGTTGGCTCGTGAATCTTTTCCAGTTTCTTTAAAGTGGATTCAATGGTTTTTCTGGCATAGATTATAGGATCTTCTCCTTCAGACCAGAAAGAATAATAGTTTTGATCTTCATTGAAACGATTGAATTCGGGTCCAATTGTTAGAAGAAAAGCAATATATCCTTTGAATTTATCAGGGGCAATTTCTTGATATATTTTTTCCTCTCTTTTTAATCCTCCGTTTTCCTGAAAATATTCCTCAAGATAATTCAAAGGCAGGGCAAGATCTCTTGCTTTTTCTTCCCTTATCAGGTTTAAACTGTCATTAATCAGCTGCCTGACTCTTTCCCTAGTAATTCCCATATCCTCTCCAATGGATTGGAGGGTTTCTCCTTCTTCTCCCTTAATGCCGAAGCGCCTTTCAAGAATCTCTTTTCTTTTAGGGTTTAAGTCGGAGAGCAGATTGTTGAATATTGTTTGGTATTTTATATCCATATTATTTTAATATTGTCTTTCCCTATTAAATCAGATTTATCAGAAAACGTCAATAGGTTTACCTCTTTCTAGACAAAATGTGCCATTTAGTCAAGATGGGGCCAGCCAGCAACAAAGCTGAATATGTTCCAGCCACTATTCCCAAGATCAAGACCAGAGAAAAATCCTTTAAGCTCTCTCCTCCCCAAATATATATGGCAATCAACGGGAATAGGGTGGTTAATGAAGTATTAATGCATCTTGATACGCTTTGATTAATGCTTACATCAACTATATCTCCAAATTCCCCGCTCTTTTTAATTAAGTTTTCTCTTATCCTGTCAAAAACAACAATTGTGTTATTTACCGAATAACCAAGAATGGTAAATAATGCGGTAAGTGTAGGAATTGAAAATTCTCTTCCAGCAAATTTTCCCAATAAGGCCATTATTCCCAAAGGAAGAATAACATCATGGGCTAAAATTACCATAGTTACTAAACCGTATTTCCATGATTTTACAGGCCTAGAAACCTTATTAAATGCTATTGCTATATATATAATAATAGCTGCAAGAGCTATCAATATTGCAAAAATTGATTTATGTTTTGTTTCAGCTCCGACAGCAGATCCAATTTTATCAAAATTCAAGGTATCTTTGTTTATATTAGAATCATTGTAGAATGTTTCATATAGGGCTTTTCTTTGATCTTCTGTAATATCTTTTGTCTTTATTATCGCCCCATTATCTCCTAATTCTTTATATGCAAAGTTAGTAACTCCTGTTGCGCTGACTTTTGCGGAAATATCTTCTATGCTTGGTCTGGCTATTGTATATTCAAATCTCAAAACGCTTCCCCCCGTAAAATCAACTCCTAGATTCAATCCGAAATATCCTAAGAAAAATATAGAGCAAAGGGTAATAATAATTGCGATAATGAAATATATTTTTGAGTGTTTGATGAATGCCAACATGTTATTTCCACATTCTTTTAATTTTTCCTAATCTGGATTGAGCCATTGAAAGCATAAATATCCTAGTAATGATTATTGCTGAAAACATGCTGACAGCCACACCGATCATAAGGGTGGTGGCAAATCCTTTTACAAAGCTTGTTCCAAAGCTGAATAGAATCAAGGCAACCAATAGAGTTGTTAAGTTTCCATCTCTGATAGACGGCCAAGCTCTTGAAAAACCGCTTTTGATAGCTGAATTGATTTCTTTATCTTCTTTTAATTCTTCTTTTATCCTTGAAAAGATTAAAACATTGGCATCTACTGCCATGCCTATTGAAAGGATAAACCCTCCTATTCCTGCCAAAGTCATTGTTACGGGAATGAGCTTGAATAATGAAAGAATCAAAACTCCATAGAATAGCAAAGCCAAGGATGCCAGAAATCCAGACATTCTGTAATATCCGATCATAAATAATATGACGGCAATCAAACCAATTGCTCCGGCTATTAAACTGGCTTTAACTGATTCGGTTCCCAAGGTCGCCCCTACTGATTTCTGGGAAATTAAAGTTATCGGAACCGGCAAGGCTCCTGCATTAAGATTGGTAGCCAATTCTTTGGCTTGTTTGTCTGTGAATTTCCCAGTAATCTGAGCTTTCCCGCCTGTGATAATATCCTGGACAATAGGGGCGGAAATCAATTCATTATCAATGAATATAGCTACTGGTTTTCCAACATTAGCTTTTGTAATCTCTTCAAATAATTTGGCTCCTTCATCATTGAATTCCAAAGAAACCATTGGTTCTGAAGTTTGAGGATTAAAATTCAATTGAGCTCTCTTCAGATATCTTCCAGTTAAATCTGTGGCTGTAAATGGATCTTCAAATTTAGAGTAATCTTTTTCATCCAAGGCCTTTTGATTATTCTCTAATATCTCTTCGTAGTTCTCTTTTGGTTCCATAAATACCAGATATGGGGTTTTCCCTATTTCCTTTACTGCTTCATTAGGATCTTTAATACCGGCTAATTGAACGCTAACCCTATCATCCCCAATAATTTTGATTTCTGGCTCTCTGACTCCGAATATATCTATTCTTTTCACTATTACCGCCCTTAATCCATCCATGGCCGCTCCGACATCATCTGTAGCAATACCAGTTAAATCAGCTTGGTATAGAAGCTCTGCCCCTCCTTGCAGATCAAGGCCTAATCTGAATTCTTTTTCCGGGAATCCCAAGAAATTGGGATTTATGGATTTTATTAAATTATTGAAATATTTGGGATAAATAAAAATCGCCAGAGCGATGATGACTACTATTACTAACAATGATAATAACTTGTATATTCTTGT
>CAZTRD010000003.1:0-75456 GCA_964616145.1 uncultured Candidatus Saccharibacteria bacterium
TTTTCATGCTGAAATGTTATCTCATTTCAGTTGCACTTCAAAACGGAATTCGCAGAATAGATAGTCCTTTGAAATTCAGGCGAGGTTGCTAGCGATCTGGGTAAATATATATCTAGATCGCTGGCAACCTCTATTGGGCGAGAATAGTGGGGGCTAGTAAATTCTGGTTCGCCCTGTCATCCACTGTCTAAGACAGTCAAAAACGGGGAAGTCCATTACCTTATGGGTAAGGACACCCACTTGAGCTCTATGAGTAAGAGTGGAAAGGAGATTAATGAATCGATTCAAGTATCAAGAAAAGGTAAAGAAGTACCCGGGCCTCCCGAAAGCAGTTTTCAAGGCTCTTCGGATGGCCATCATGACTCTCGCTTGGGGTGATCAAAAGGAGGAGAGGGTAGAGTTCATTACGGTGAAACGACTATCACCGGATGAGCTGCTCAACTCTTTCCAACTCATGGATCCCAGGCAGATGGTCTGCGGCGACTACAGAAAGCCCTCTCTGTGGCTCTGTCACAAATGGGTTCTTCTGTCTGGGCGTCTCGTGGCAAGCAGAGTCACAAGGATCCAGAGTTTCAGATCTGAACGCCAAAGATCCAAAGGGACTTCAGGAAAGGTCGATCCAGCGAAATGCATGAACCTCGCAACAAAGATTGATCGAAAAGGTTTGGCAGAACGCGCGGATTACCTCCTAGAAATCCATCCATTCGGGACAACAGCTGCAGTCAGAGTGCTCTTGTTCCCGGAAGCTGGCGTTCAGAAGATCATCGAGGAATACAAACAAGCTTTCTCGCAGTAAGGCTGCGCGACTCCTCGCCCGAGTCAAAAACCTGGATACACAAAAGATGGCCTGCCCTTCATGGACAGGCCTTTCTCTTTTTTTAACTAATAATATATCCTCCTTCTATATCCTTTATCACATATCCTTTCTCTTCAATCTTTTGTCTTGCATCGTCTGCTTCTTTCCATTTCTTTTCTTTTCTAAATTTTTCTCTTTGATCTGCTAATTTCTTTATCTCTGCTGGAATGGCTTTTTTTGTTTTAGAAGGAATGATAAAAGAAAAGATGGAATCGAAAGATTTAAATAATTCAATAATTTGTTTAACTTGAATCTTTGAAATCTCTTTTTTATCAATAATCTGATTAATGGATTTGATCAATTCAAAGATCACAGCAATGGCCTGAGGAGTATTTAAATCATTATCCATTGCTGATTCAAAACCTGTCTTTGCTTTCTTTAAGATTGAATCAATCTTTTTATTCTTTTCTTTTCCTTTCTGAATTGATAATCTTTGAATGAATTCATCAATTCTTTTTAAATCATTTTCTGATTGATCTATTGCTTTATCAGAATAGTCAACAGGGGAGCGGTAATGGGCCTTAGAAAAGTAATATCTTAATAGTCTTGGAGGATATTTGTCTAAGAAATCCTTAATGGTAATGAAATTACCTAAGGACTTGCTCATCTTTTGTCCATTTACCATTAAGAATCCTGTATGCATCCAATACCTTACCATTGGAGATAGATCAGATAGGGTTTCCATCTGAGCTATTTCTGCTTCATGATGGGGAAAGATTAAATCTCTTCCTCCTCCATGGATATCATATTGAGGACCAAAGAATTTCTCTGTGATAGCGGTATCCTCAATATGCCATCCCGGTCTACCGGGTCCCCACGGACTTGTCCATTTTGGTTCGCTTGGTATTCCTGAATAGAATTTCCAAAGGCAAAAGTCCGCTTTATTTCTTTTGTTTTTTGCATCATCAATCTTTGAAACCGAATCTTCTGCTTGCAAAGCAGTTCTTCTAGAAAGCTTTCCGTAGTTTTTGAATTTAGAAACATCAAAATATATTCCATCTTCTGCCCTGTAAGCAGCTCCTAAGTTAACTAATCTGCTGATTTGGCTGACAATATCTCTGATATGATCTGTTGCTCTGGCATATTTGATAGGAAAGGTAATGTTTAATGTTTTCATTGACTTCTGGCTTTCCTTTTCAAATCTCCTTGTCAGAAGCTTCCAGGAAACATTGGATTCCTGAGCTCTTTTGATGATCTTATCGTCAATATCTGTAATGTTTTGAAGATATGAAACTGCAAAACCTTTGCTTTTTAAGTATTTAGCAAAAACATCAAAAGCCATATATGTTCTGGCATGACCAATATGGGGAGAATCGTATACGGTAATGCCGCAAACGTATAGTTTGAGCTTTTTTGCCTCTATGGGTTTTAAAATCTCTACCTTATTCGTTAAGGAATTGTATATCTTTAACATTCTTTCATTTTAGCCCCAAAAATGGCTTCTTGCAAACATGGTTTCTTTTTGGTACGATTCTCTCATATGAAGAAAATTGACCTGATAAAAGGAGTTGTAATTGGATTTTTAATGGGTCTTTTTTTTATTATCATTGGACACAATGTAATAGGATCAATACAAGAGGAGATTCCTTGGTTTAAAATCTCATATTTCTATCTTTTACCTTTAATCTTTCCTGTTTTAATCTGTATGTGGTTGTTATTTACTTCTTTTATTGGAAAGAAATTTCCAATTATTTGGCAAATTGGAAGATTTCTTTCTGTTGGAGCATTAAATGCTTCAATATCTCTTGGAGTATTGAATGCTTTGTTAATGATTACTGGTATTACTGCAAAGAATATCATTATCTATGCTTTAATTACTGCATTTTCTAATTCTTTAGGAATCATTAACAGTTACTTCTGGAATAAAACATGGACATTTAGAAAGGAATTAAAAGTAAAAGGAAAGGAATTTATTCTTTTCTATATCTTTACAGGCATTGGTGTATTAATTAATATGGCAATAACTGTTTTATTTGCTAGAATAATAGGACCGGCCATAAATATGTCCGGAGGAGTGTTAATTGGACTTGTTGCTCCAATATGCGGCATATTAACAGAAGCCGTCTGGAATTTTATCATTTACAAACTATTAATATTTAAAAATGAGCAACCTAGTACTGTATAGAAAATATAGACCAAAGAATTTTTCTGAAGTTGTTGGGCAAGAACATATTGTAACAACTCTTTGCAATGCCTTAGAAAATGATATGGTTTCTCATTCATACCTTTTTTGCGGCCCTCGCGGTTCCGGAAAAACTACAATTGCAAGAATTTTGGCTAAAGCAGTTAATTGCTTGGATAGGAAAGGGGCAGAGCCGTGTAATAAATGCTCGGCATGCTTGGAAATCAATAGCAATAGAGCAATTGATCTAATTGAGATAGATGCAGCATCAAATAGGGGAATAGATGAGATAAGACAACTCAAGGAAGGAGCTAAATTTGCTCCAACTCGTCTTAAATACAAGGTATATATTATTGATGAAGCCCATCAATTATCAAAAGATGCAGCTAATGCATTATTAAAGATATTGGAAGAGCCTCCGGCTCACGTAATATTTATCCTTGCTACTACAGATGCGCATAAAATGATATCTACTATCATTTCTCGCTGCCAAAGATTTGATTTTTACAAATTAACAGTTCCCCAGATTGTTCAAAAGTTAAAAACAATAGCCAAAGCAGAGAAAACAAAGATAGATGATGATGCATTGGAATTAATTGCTGCCAGTTCTGAAGGAGCATTCAGAGATGCAGAAGGACTATTAGATCAGGTAATTACTTTTGCTCAATCTATTAATGATAAACATATAACAGCAGATGAGATTAAGGATTTCTTAGGAATTATTGATTCTAAATTAATTTCTGAATTCTTTGATCTTTTGATTAAAAAAGACAGGGCTAAAGCAATAGGGTTTTTTAATGAAAATGTAGAAAAGGGGATTAATCCTTTTGAATTTGCTAAGAATCTAATTGATTACATTAGATACGGGCTATTATTTAAAATAGACCCTGAATTGAATAATTCATTAACAAATACCTTAACTTCAGAAGACAGACAAAAGATTGAAAAACAAATGGCAAAGATTGAAGAAAAAGAATTAAGAACATTCCTTAAGGTATTTTTAGAAGCTCAGGCTAGAATGAAATATTCTCCAATTCCTCAACTACCGATAGAGCTGGCCATTCTTGAAATTACAGATAAAAAAGAATAGGATAGAGGAATAATTGCGGGGTCGTCTAACGGTAGGACAGCGGCCTTTGAAGCCGTTTATTCTAGGTTCGAATCCTAGCCCCGCAGCTAGGAAGAGTTATTATTTTTCTTTGCTAGGATTTTGTTTAATGATTTAATGAAATAATATGAACCAAGCAACAACATTATTTTCGAAAACAAAAATTGATTATTCTTGGTCATTCTCTAATAAGACCAGAAAAGATACGACCTATATTACTCATGGGTATCATCGTTATCCTGCAAAATTTATTCCGCAAGTGGTTTCCCGCTTGATAGACAAATACACAGATGAAGGAGACTTAATTATTGATCCGTTCGGTGGTTGCGGAACAACTTTAGTTGAATCAAAGATCATGGGACGGCCATCTATTGGTGTTGACATTAATCCTGTAGCGGTCTTAATTACGAAAGCAAAAATCACTCCAATTAACCCTAGTATAATTGAAAAAACATTCGATATATTGAAATCAAAATTGGATACATATGGCAATGACACAAATATAAAACCACCACAACATGAAAGAATTGATTACTGGTTCGGAGAAGAAGTAAAAAATGAATTGGCTTTTATTTTTTCTGAAATTTCGAGATTAAAAGATCAAGATACTAGAGATTTCTTTTATTGCGGATTTTCTAATATTCTAAAAAATTGTTCTATTTGGTTACAAAAAAGTAATAAACCAACAAGAGATTTGAATAAACAACCGTCTGATCCAATATCTACATTCTATAAACAAATAAAAATGATGGTACGAGGAAATACCAGATTTTATGAACTACTAAAAGAAAAAAAATATTTAGGAATACCGAGTCAGGTTTATTGCGCAGATGCACGAAATATTCCCGTCGAAAATAAATCTGCTGATATGATTATTACCTCACCGCCATATGTAACCTCTTATGAATATGCTGATTTACATCAGTTGACTGCTTTGTGGTTTGAATATACAAATGATTTAAGTGATTTTCGAAAAAGATTTATCGGCACCTCCTATCACAATAACCAGAAGTTAATCTTAAATAGTAATCTTGCCGAAAAAGTCAGAGATGAATTATTAAATAAAGATAATAAAATCGCCGAAGAAGTCTCCGCCTACTTTAATGAAATGAATCAAGTCTTTATTGAAATGAAAAGAATATTAAAATATGGTGGAAAAATCTGTATCGTCATCGGCGACACAAGCCTAAAAGGAGTTAAAATATTAAATGCTGAAGTTTTTGTTGAGCAACTTCAAAATCTGGGTCTGAAAATCATTGACATCGTCAAAAGAGAAATTCCTTCTAAAAACTTGCCATCTTTGAGAAATGCAGAGACTGGTAGATTTACCAAAATTAATGATAAATATAAAATTTCTGTTTATCCAACGGAGTATATATTAATAATAGAAAAATAAACCTATGGACATAAACGATCTTATCAAAATTTACGAAGCAAAAAAGGGGAGATACGGTGCGCAAGCATATCGTTATATTTCAAACGTTTTGGAAGAAGCAAAAGAGCAACACAAAAAAGATTTCAACGGTAACGACCATGAACAATCTTGGCGTGCTTTTAAGGGTAAAAATCTTGAAAAACTAATCGAATATATCATCGTTGACGAAGTTAGGGGTTTGAAATTGCAGGTCGTTAATGGAAATAATTTAGAACGCACAGGTAGTATGAATTTATCAAAAGAATTAAGTTTAGTCAAAAGAAATTTAATTGTTGATTATGGCGAATTTGGCGCACATTTACCCGACGTTGATTTAATTATTTATGACCCAGAAACAAGTAAGGTTTTTGCCGCATTATCCAGTAAAGTAACTCTACGCGAAAGAATTGCTCAAACTGGTTATTGGAAGATAAAACTTGCTTCCGATGAAGCAACAAAACATATTAAAGTTTATTTTGTAACTCCCGATGAAGACGGAACATTAACAATGAAAATACCCGCCAAGAAGGGGCGGGCAATTGTTGAGATAGATACAGATGGTAGTTATGTTTTAAGCGAAACAGATATTGAAGAAAGTAATAAAGTAAAAATGTTCGATAAATTTATTGATGACTTAAAAAAACTTTTGAAGTAAGTTGATGAAAATTTCTCATGTGAAAATTCATAACTGGCGTTCCATAAAAGATCTCGATATTGATTTTAATGATATAATGATTTTTATAGGACAAAATAATCATGGCAAGTCGAATATTTTATCTGCCTTATTGTTTTTTTTCGGCGAAACAAGTTGCACTGAGTTAGATTTTAACAAGGATAGCGAAGATTTATTCGTAGAAATCGAATTTAGAGATCTTGATGAACACGATAAATCGCAATTTCAGAAGTATCTAACCATAGAAAATCATATTAAAGTTAGAAAGCAGATTATAAAAGGATGTAATTTTGAATATCATGGATATCGCGAAATACCGCAGGAAGATTATTTGAAGGAAGAAAAAATAAGTGACCTTACGATAAGAGATAAAATAAATTCTACGCCGTTAAGAAATTTAATTCCCGTTACTGGCAGAGTAACAAAAGAGATTGTAAAGGAGGCTCAAGAGAAATATGTACAAGATAACAAATCACACCTTTCTTTTCGATATGACCTAGAAACTACAAACTTTTTAGGGCTAAAGACTGTAGCACAAGGGATTTTTGGAAATGTTTTCTTTATTCCAGCGATTAAAAATGCAACAGAGGAATTTAATGTTAAAGGGAAATCTATCTTTAATCAACTTTTGTCTAATGTTATCAACGAAATGTCCTCGAGTAATCAGCAATATATCAACGCCAAAGAGAAAATAGTAGAATTAACGCAAACTTTAAATAAAAATATCTCAAATGGCTCATTAAATGAAAATAGACCAGAACAGATAACTCGACTTGAAAAGATAATTGAGGATGAACTAAAGAAATGGCACACAACAATCAATATTGAGATAACGCCACCAGACATAGATGAAGTTTTGAAGGTTGGTACATCGGTATGGGTTAATGATGGTGTACCAACAGATGTGATCAGAAAAGGACATGGTTTACAAAGGGCTTTAATTTTTGCCTTACTAAAGGCATGGTCGAATATTTCCAAAGAAATAAAACAAAAAGAAAAACAGTTTGCCGAGGAAAAATCAACAAGAGAGGCATCTGAATCAAATTATTTTATATTTGAAGAACCTGAATTATATTTACATCCACAAGCACAAAGGGAATTGTTTTATTCCCTTAAAAAACTTTCACAGGTCAATAACCAAGTCCTATTATCTACTCATTCAAGCTATTTCATTGACCTTGAAATGTATAAATCCATCTGCAAGGTTTATAAAACCAATGTGAACGAAGGAAGTAAAGTCTTACAATGTATGGAGGACTTGTTTACCCTTGATGATGATAAAAATAATTTCAATATGTCATACTGGATAAATCCCGATAGAGGAGAATTATTCTTTGCGGAAAAAATCATTTTAGTTGAGGGACCCACCGACAAAACCATTATTCCTTATTTAGCTAAGAAACTATCCATTTTTAAATATGAATATACTTTGATAGATTGCGGTGGAAAAGATAATATTAAAATTTATATTCACCTATTGAATAAATTCAAATTGCCCTATATTGCAGTTTACGATAAGGACAACCAAACCATAAAAGATCTTAATGCAATAAAACTCGCTAATAAATCATCCAGAGAGATTAAAAATGCAATTAACGATGATTTTGGTAAGTCAATTATTTTTGAAAATGACATAGAAGAAGAAATTGGCATTGTTGATGCTTCCAATAAGAACAAACCGTATTTCGCCTTAAAACATGTTTCGAACAATAGTTTTGTTGTATCCAATAATTTAAAAAATAAAATTGAAGAAATTTTTAAATGAATTATGAAGATTGAATCAACAACACTTTGGGATTTCCCTAGACAAAATTATGGAGATAAACCACATGGAAATAATAAATATAATGGCGTAACACCAGCCTTTGTTATTTGGAATTTATTGCAAAGATACACAAAAGAGAATGATCTGGTCGTTGATCCGATGTGTGGGAGTGGAACAACGATAGACGTCGCGAAAGAATTAAACCGAAAAGTAATCGGCTATGATTTGAACATTGTCCGTCCCGATGTTATTAAAAATGATTCTCGGAAAATTCCTCTCGGAGATAACTCTGTGGATTTTGTTTTTATTGATTCGCCATATTCTGATAATATTAAGTACTCAGACGACGAAAGGTGTATCGGTAAAATTTCCTGCGAGAAAACGGAATTTTACGACGAATTAGAAAAAACTGCTTCAGAAATCGTGAGAATTTTGAAACCAGGTAAGGTCGTAGGTTGGGTTATCGCCGATCAATGGATTAAAAGAAAATTCACAGCAGTTGGATTTTTATTGTGGCAAAGATTAGAAAAATATTTTGAGCCGATGGACATAATTTGTTTAACTCGTCATAATCAAACATCGAACACAGAAGTTTGGCATAATAGAGCAAGACAATTTAATTTTTATTTGAGAGGGTTCAAATATTTATTTATAATGAGAAAACCTGAAAAAGAAATAGTATAATTTTTTCAGAAAATGTAATGGAAAATAATCATTCTACAGAAAAAATTATATCAGTCTCAGAATATATAGACCTCCTAAACAATGTTTTAATAAATATCTCTGCTAAGATGATTGGTGAGGTCGGAGAGGTCGGCACGGATGCAAAAGGTCATGTATATTTTTCTATGCGGGATGAAAAGGATAAAAGCGTTATAAGATGCATCATGTGGGCTAGTAAATATACAATGTTTGGTATCAAACTAGAAGAGGGAATGAAGGTTATAATCCATGGTCATTCTGATATCTACAAACCGAAGGGTTCTCTTTCGTTTATTGCAGATACAATCGAATTAGCGGGGGAGGGCGAATTAAAACGAAAATACGAAGCATTAAAGAAAAAACTTTCAGAAGAAGGTTATTTTGACAAAGAGAGAAAAAAGACTATTCCTGCGTATGTAAAAAATATTGGAATAATTACTTCAAAGCAGGGCGCTGTTTTAGGTGATTTTTTAAGCAATGTAGGAAAACACGGATTCAATATTAAGTTAATAGATTCAAGAGTAGAAGGAGCAGAAGCTATACCTGATTTATTATCTTCAATCAAAATATTCAAAAAAACTAACATTGAAGTTTTAATAATTATGCGAGGAGGCGGTTCTTTTGAAACATTGCAAGCCTTCAATAACGAACTCCTGGTAAAGGAAATAGTAAATTTTCCAGTACCAGTTATTGCAGCGATAGGCCATGATAGAGATGTGCCTTTAATATCTATGGCCGCTGATCTGGAATTATCAACACCCAGCATGGCTGTTCCAACATTAAATCGACCATGGGAACAAGCAGAATCATTATTAGAAAGAAAGACAACTAATATTTTTAATAGATATATGAATTTATTGGGCAATACAGAATATTCAATTGAACAATTTCTCAACAATATAATCACCAGTATAAATAATATATCGGAAAAATATAAAGAAATTCAGAATAAAATTTTTATTTCCTTCCAAATCTTTAAAAATAATTTAAATAATTTTAAACTAAAATTAGATAATTACCTACAAAGATCAATCAAGGAATTCTCCTCTTTGTTGTCTTCTGTAGATCCAGTAAAAAATATGGCTTTTTGTCTTTCGGTATTTCCAAAAAATCTAGAAATGTTTAAATACAAAATAGATAACTCGTGCAAATCTTTAATTAATATATTTTCTGATATATTTTCCAATATTTCTCATAATTTATTAAATTTTGAAAGTATTATAAATAATAATAATCCTGAACGACAACTAAACTTAGGCTATAGCATAGTAACCGTTAAAGGGAGAGTAATAAAAAGCATTAAAGATGTTAGCATAAATCAAGAAATAAATGTTAAAATAAAAGACGGCGATATTATTTCAACTATTAAAAATATTAATAAATAAAAATATGGCAGAAAAACCAAAAGAAGAAAACTTAAATGAAAATTTAAAAAGATTATCAGAAATAGCTGATTGGTTTGATGATATGGGAGAGATAGATGTAGAAGAAGGACTTAAAAAAGTTAAGGAAGCCTCTATCCTTATAAAATCAAGCAAACAGAGGCTAAAAGAAATAGAGAATGAATTTGAAGAAATAAAAAAAGATATAAACATCGAAGAAGACAAGGAACCAGAGGATAAAAATATGCCTTTCTAACAAAACCACATTAAAGAAATGTATTTGTAATAATTACTTTTTCTAGGCATTTTAATATAATAAACATAGACAACTAAATACTTAATTATCAAGAGAGACGGTGAGAGATTTGGCTCTGCGATCCGCCCAGCAACCCTTAAAGTCGACTGCTTTAAGAAGGTGCTAAATCCAAACCCATAAGGGAAAGATAAAAGGTCGATTTTTAATTAAAACAGAACCTCTTTCCCAAAAAGAGGTTTAAATTTTATGAACTCAAAAGAATATAAGAATACAGTAAATAAAGATGTTAGATATACCTTTATTCCCAAATGCCTGAGATTAGAAGGATTATCGGAATATAATAACATGCCATTTAATGTTATGTTCCAAGAATTCATTACTGAAAATGACAATCTTCTTTCGGCAACTGCGATATACGAACCAAGCTTCTCAACATTCAAAACAGAGGGAAATATCTGTTCAATGATGTACAGAAACGCATATGGCAATGATTCATGGCTGAAAATCTCCTACGATAACAATGAAAATATTTGGCATGGATCAAAAATAGTTGACGGCAAATGCATAGGAAAAGCATTTGGCGCTAATTGGAAAATGTTTTTTATCCATTTTACAACTTTAGGATTATCTAATGGAGAAAAATGCAAACTAGAAAAATTGTTAATAAATTAAACAAATAATTAAAACAGCAGAATATGTAAAGCGGGGGAATCCGGATAGAACATGCTAGATTATTGCTGATTTAATATTAGACGAATATCTGAAGCAAGATCTATATTCCAGAGAGCACTAGAGGTATTTGGCAGCCATGATTTGATTACTATCGCAGGAGAAGTAACGGGCAGGGGATTTAAGAATTATGATCGGCTATGCTAAAAAAATCCTGAATTACTACCAATGGAAACGGTTTTAACTAAAATCATTTAACTTTACTTAGGCAGTTTTTGTGTTAGAATTAGAATAATATATAAAAAATATGAATAAAAAAATCTTACTGATTAGTTTAATCATTCTTCTGCTTGCCGGCTTTGCCACAGCTTCATTATTAATGTTTCCTTATCATCCAGACGAACCACCGCTAGCAGATGATACCGGATCAACGCAGAATGGTATTGAAGCAGTAGTAAATGCCAATAATCAATTTGCTTTTGATGTATATTCTGAATTAAGCAAATCAGAAACAGGCAATATCTTTTATTCCCCTTATAGCCTATCCGCTGCCCTGGCTATGACATATGAGGGAGCTAATGGAGAAACTGCCGCGGAGATAAAATCAGTTTTGCATTATCCTGAAATTGATATCTTAAGGCCTAACTTTGCAGCAATTTATAATGATATTAATAAGGAATCAAAGGATAATATATTAAAGACAGGCAATGCATTATGGGTCCAGCAGGATTATCAATTGCTTCCTGACTTTCTAACCCGGGTAGAAAGTTATTACGGAGGAAAAGCAACCAATCTTGATTTTGTTGAATCCTTAGAACCGTCTAGAAAAACTATTAATGCCTTTATTGCCGGACAAACCAATAACAAGATTAAAGAACTAATTCCTCAGGGAATCCTTGATGCCATGACTCGGTTGGTTTTAACCAACGCTGTCTATTTTAAGGGAACTTGGGAATGGCAATTTGAACAATCCAAAACTTTTACTGACGATTTTAAGGTAAATGACAATACCGTAGTTCAGGCCGAAATGATGCGTATGAAGCCTGACAAAACGACGTTTAATTATGCTAATACTGATAGCTGGCAGATTCTGGAATTGC
This sequence comes from uncultured Candidatus Saccharibacteria bacterium, assembly GCA_964616145.1. Lineage (GTDB taxonomy): Bacteria > Patescibacteriota > Minisyncoccia > Minisyncoccales > PEYH01 > JAQTNP01. The sequence goes on from CAZTRD010000003.1 coordinate 12,048, forward strand.
CATATAAAGGAGATGAAATTTCAATGCTGATTCTTTTGCCGACCAGTAATCTTGATAGCGTTGAAACAAAGCTAACAGCAGAAAATCTTAATCAATTAAAATCTGAATTAAAAGAAACTAAATTAGATTCAATCATTCTGCCAAAATTTGAATTCAATTCCAAGTATTTTATGCAAGAAGCATTAAGCGCTATGGGCATGCCTACTGCTTTTTCTCCATCGGCGGATTTTTCAGGGATGACAGGCAATAAAGATTTGCTTATCGATTCTGTTATTCACGAAGCCTATATCAAAGTAAATGAAGAGGGAACCGAGGCGGCAGCTGCTACTGCTGTTACAATGAAATTAACAGCCATTAGTCCGCAAAATGTTTTTAATGCCGATCATCCATTTATCTTTTTAATCCAGGATAAAGATAATGGCAATATCCTGTTTCTAGGCAGGGTAGTTGATCCCACTCAATAATTTAACATAAAGATAACATGAATAACATCTCAGATAAAATTATAGAAATGAGCTTTCCCAAATTAATAGTAGTGGCTATAATTATTACTGTAATAATAGTGATAATTGCAAAGCTGGCCCAAAAAGCCAAGAGGGCCAAGGCAATAGCCAGCCTGAATGCTTCCTATGCAAAAACTCCGTATCTGGCAGAAACTGATTTAGTTAAAGAATTGGGTTATCAGACTAATGCCGGCGATGAATCGCTTTTCCCTTCCGCAAGCCAACCGGCCGAAGAAATTAGTCTCAAAACTTATCAAGATCCAGAAGAAAAATTAGCTGATTACCGTACATTTGATTTTGATTATACTAATAAAGACAACCCGCTTCTTGAAAAAGAGCTTTTTTTGCAGTTAGAAAAAATACTCGCGCGTTATGGCCTAACCCGTGTTAAAAAGAATCCGCAGGCAGTCATTAGTATGAATTTTTTCATTGGTAAAAAAGAGCAATATACTCCTCCAACCACAGTAATAAGCACAGAAACTCAGTATGTTTGGAATACTGGCTTTATTGGCTGGAATATGGGAGGATTTACTTCTGCCATACCGATTACTAAATCAACCACCACTCCAGGATATACCACCATTAGCTATTACACCAATATCCGCATTAATATTTTAAATCATGCTAAATTATCATCAGGCAAGAAACCAGAAACTCCGCCATTAGTCTGGCTAGGCGAAGCTGACAGCGAAGGACCAAATTCTGATATTCGCTTCATTGCGCTTATAATGTTTGAAGCTCTGGCCAGCCATTTATCTAATCAGCCATTGGCAGTTTCAAAATTTTTAGTGTGCCGTTTCCGTTATGGAGGATTAGGATTGGGATTTGACCCAAACGATTGGCGCATAATCCGCTATATCGAACCATCTTCAATTGCAGACGATAATAATCTCAAACCCGGGGATATCCTGATTAAAATTAATGATAATAGTCCCAGCCGAGCTTTTACGGCTTCTAAAGATCAAAACCCGTATTTCCTGCATGTTCTATCTAATCCCGGCAAATCAGATGTAAAATTATTAATCAAGTCAGGGGCTACCGGTAAAAAAATATCACTTTCTTTAAAGCCTCGTTTAGAAAATCGCTATGTGAGAGTTGACGATAAATAAAAGGCGTAAATAATAAAATTTATTATTTTCCCTATCTATCCTTTGATTGAAAATCCTAAGAGTTTTTGAAGGAGTAATATAAATTTCGTTAATGAATTAGTAAAATGATTTTATGGAACCCCTAGCTTCAAAGATAAGGCCAAAAACATTAAAGGACTTTGTAGGCCAGGAGCATTTGGTTGGGGAAGGGAAACCATTAAATATTGCAATAAAACCGCTAAAGAATGTTTAGTAGAGAAATGTATTTAATAATAATCTTTAACGTTTTAGACTAATCGCTTAAAAGCGATTTTTCTATTCATTGACTTATATATAAAAAATGGTAGTCTTGGATTAGATTCCAACGAGTAAGGAGGACTTGTGATGGGAGAGAAGAAGGAGCACTTCGACGCTGTAACCTTGGCTTTCGTAGCCATCGCCATCGCCTGTGCCATCTTCGGCAGTCTGGCCGCAGGGCTTATCCCTGCCAGAGAAGCGGGATTCGCCCTACTATCGTGGGCTGCTACTGGTCACGTGATCACGCTGATCTGCGTCATCATCCAACACGAGACCAACGCAGCTGTCGTACTCTTCGTCTTCATGGGCTTCTGGATCTGCGCTGGACTGGGTCTCAGCTTCTTGTCATCGCATGGACTGCACAGGCTTCTGATGGTGATCGAGCCCACGCTGCTGGCTATCACCTTCCTGTGGCAGTTCTTGTACCGGAACAAGCGACAGCTGAGGTGCGTTCTCCTAGGCTTGGCCTGGGTAATCCTATGGCTCTTTGTCTCCAAGTTCATTCCCCAGTTAGGCGTGATGACGCCATACTGGGTGTGGGCTCTGGGCCTCTATCTGCTTCTATTGGCATTCTGGCGAAGACTGCACCCGGCAGGATAGAGGCACGATGATGCTCAACAATGCACGGCACTAACCTTCGGGTTGGTGCCGTGTTCTGATTTAATATATAATAATTTTGAACTATCTGATTTAATGTTACAATACAATGAATCATGAACCTAATTCAAACCCAAGCTAAAGAAATCTTCACCAAAACCAAACTACTTGGTTGCGATTGGGTGATTAATCAATATGTAGGCTGCGATCATGCCTGCCTCTATTGTTATGCCAAATTCATTTCTCGCTGGAAACCTCTAGATTATGGAAAATGGGGGACATGGGTAGAAGCAAAGATAAACGGAGGGGAATTAGTAAAGAATAGATATGTGAAAGGATTGGCATATATGAGTTCAATTTCTGATCCATACCAATCTATTGAAAAGGAATTGAAATTAACCAGAAAGATTCTGGAAAATCTTGATAAAAGAATCCATCTTATCATTCAAACCAAATCAGATTTGGTTTTAAGAGATATTGATCTATTTAAACAATTTCAAAACATTGAAATTGGTTTTACGATAAACAGCTTTAATGGAATTTCAAAAGAAATTTTTGAACCTTTTTCCGTTTCCAATGAAAAAAGAATAGAAGCTTTAAGGATTTTGAAGGAAAACGGATTAAAAACCTTTGTTTTTGTCAGCCCTATTATTCCTGGATTGATAGACTTAAAGAAAGTAATTGATAATACCAAACAATTTACTGATTATTATTGGTTTGAATTCATTAACGTAAAAGCTGCGGGAAAGGAATTTATAGAAGCATTAAAAAAACATTTTCCTGAAAGCTATAATGTTTTAAATGATAAAAATGAATTCTTAAAATTCATTGCAGAATCAAAACAAATTATTTCTTCTCAAAACATTAATGTTAGGGGAATAGAAATACATTGATTTTACAGATATTATTAAGAGTGGTAATATAAAGCATAATATGAAATTCCCTAGAACAAAGAAAATAATATTCGTTAATAACAAAGGTGGAGTAGGAAAAACCACTTTGGCTTTTAATTGCGCGGTTTCTTTCGCAAAACAAGGATATAAGACAGTTCTAGTTGATTTAGATCCCCAATGTAATCTGACCAGGCTTGCTATGGGCGAGCACTTCTACGAAAAAACCCTATTCTCAGATTCAGAAAAAACCATATATGACGTCTTGCGTGGAGTAATAGAGGGGGGATCCGATGTTAATATAGATGTTCAATTTTTACCAGTAAAAGCAAGCAGTAATCTTACATTACTCAAGGGAGATATTAGGCTTTCCTTATATGAAAGCATATTAATGTCCGCCTATGGACAAGCAGCAGCCGGAGCTCCCATAGGATATTTTCAAACAAGCGCGATAGATCGTTTTTTAAGAGAAAAGGGGCTAAGCGAACAGATAGATATTTTTGTCATAGACACGTCTCCAAGCTTAGGAATACTTAATGAAATAATCCTATTAGGGGCCGACTATTTTGTAGTGCCAATGATGCCAGACGCATTTAGCGTCCAAGGAATAGAGAATCTAGGAATAGTCTATGAACGCTGGAAGGCACTATGGCGCAATACCGCTAAGGCGCTTTCCGGAGATACTGAAACAAAATTCGTTCTTAACGGAGATCCGCTTTTTATAGGATATATTGTAAACTCTTACAATGTATATGGTCATCAGCCCATTGCTGATCATAGAATCTGGATGGGAAAAATTCCAGAAAAAGTAAAAAAATACCTCTCAGAAAAGCACTGCCGCAACGGGTTAGTAGAACAGAGCTGGAAGCAACCACTTCAAATTATTCAAGATTACGGTCGCATTCCGGCAAAATGCCAAGAATTAGGCGTAGCTATTTTTGATCTTGATCCGCAGTTAATAGCAGAGCATCAGCAAGGTACGAAAGACAACATAGAGAAATCAAAAGAAGAATTTGATAATCTATCCAAAGCTATTATAGAAACACTTTCCGTCTATTAGTAAATGGAACCATTAGCTTCAAAGATAAGGCCAAAAACATTAAAGGACTTTGTAGGCCAGGAGCATTTGGTTGGAGAAGGAAAACCTTTAAATATTGCAATAAAACAGAAACATCTGTTTTCCTTTATCTTCTGGGGCCCTCCCGGATCCGGAAAGACAACTTTGGCTAAGATATATGCTCATAGTTTAAATGCAGACCTATATGAATTATCTGCAGTTTCTGCTGGAAAAGCAGATATCAGAAAGATCGTAATGGAAAATACATTACAGCCTAAGGTTTTGTTTTTAGATGAAATACATAGGTTTAATAAAGCTCAACAGGATTTCTTACTCCCATATGTAGAAAGAGGGGAATTGGCTCTAATAGGAGCTACTACAGAAAACCCAAGCTTTGAAGTAATTGCTCCATTACTATCCCGTTGCAGGGTTTTTGTCTTAAACGAATTGTCGCCGGAAGAAATGGTAACAATTATCAAGCGTACAGGTTTTAAGATGGATAAAAAAGCAGCGGATTGGTTAGTTGCAATGGCTAATGGCGATGCCAGGCAAGCCATTACAATGCTTGAGAATTGTTCTGAGTTATATAAATCAATAACTGTAGATAATTTAAAGAATGCTCTTCAATCCAAATTCTTACGATATGATAAAAAAGGAGAGGAACACTATAACACCATCTCTGCTTTCATTAAAAGCATGAGAGCAAGCCAACCAGATGCAGCCCTCTACTATTTAGCCAGAATGATTGATTCTGGTGAAGATCCTAAATTCATTGCCAGAAGAATGGTAATCTTTGCCTCTGAAGACATAGGATTAGCTCAACCAACTGCGTTGGTTGTAGCTAATGATGTATTCAGAGCAGTAGAGAATATTGGTTTGCCAGAATGCGGAATCAATCTGGCTCATGGAGTAGCATATCTTTGCAAATGCAAGAAGAATAGAGATGCATATAACGGATACATGGCTGCGATGAAAGATGTCCAAGATTATGGAAATCTTCCTATTCCTTTAATGTTAAGGAATCCTGAAACAAAACTAATGAAGGATTTAGATTATGGCAAAGGATATGAAAAATATTCTAAAGAAGACTATTTGCCAGAGAAATTAAAGGGAAGAAAATATTTAAGAGAGTCTTGACAGAAGTATTACCGTTGTATATACTATGGATATATGAAAACAGTAATCAATATTAAAACCGATCCGGAGGTTAAAATTAATGCCCAGAAAATTGCCAAAGAACTAGGTATAGCTCTTAGCGATGTTATCAATGCTTCTCTCAGAAACTTTATTAGAACGCGGGAGGTATATCTTTCTGCTATTCCAAGGATGACTCCAGAATTTGAAATTTTGCTTGGCAGAGTGGAGGACGATATAAAAAGAGGAAAGAATCTTTCTCCGGCATTTTCTTCTATGGATGAAATTAATAATTACTTAGATAATTTATGATTTCAATTATATTCCATAGAGATTTTGAGAAGAAATATATAAAACTATCGCAGAAAGATAAACAGAGAATAAAAGAAAGAATAAGAATTTTCAAGGAAGATATATTTAATCCCATACTTAATAATCATCCTCTAGAGGGTAAATATAAAGGGTATAGGAGTATTAATATTACAGGAGATCTAAGGATTATATATAAATTACAAAATATTAATGTTATTATTTTCGTAGCCATCAATAATCATAGCAACCTATATAAATAGAATAAATGAATAAAGGAGTAAGTGCTGTAATACAGAATAATAATCAGATTCTAGTTTTAAAAAGAATAGGGAATGTAGAATTTTCTCCTGGTACTTGGGATTTCCCAGGAGGGAAGGCTTTAGAAAACGAATCTTTAAAAGACGCTTTATTGAGAGAAGTAAAAGAAGAAACTAATTTAGAGATAGAACCGGAAGAAAATTATTTCTATATCTTTCCTTATCCTAACGGACAAATCAATATTTATGCCTTTAAAGCCAAGCTAATTGGAGGGAATATAGTATTAGATAAAAAACATACAGATTTTAAATGGATTTCCAAAGATAATTGGAAAGATTTAGATTATAGCTTAAGTACCAAAGCAATAATTCAAGAATATTTTAAATCTTGACTCTTGAAGAATAAAAAGAGAAAATAGAGTCATATAATTAATATATTTAACATATGGCAGGTTTAGTTATTCTCGGTTTAGTACTTATCGTTCTGGGTTGGGCCCTACAAGCATTCTTTACGTATAAAGGAGAAAGAGAAATACATATGCTTTTCCTTATCTGCTACGTATTAGGAGCATTTATTCTAGCTCTTGATGGATATCTTGAGAGTTCATGGCTTCCAGCAGTGCTTAATACCTTAGCTGTAATAGGTGTGGCATTGGTGATAAAAAAGATAGGGGTTAAAAAATAGACAGGATAGGTTTAAAAACAGAACGGGAGGGGATCGTAGTCCTCTCCCGTTTACGTTTCCTCGCTGTACGACACTTCCCAGTCCGATGTTCCAGACGGGAAGACCTCTGCGACGATGTAGTCCTTCTGGGCATCCAGACCGGTAGTGATGAGGAGCTCAATCCCGCCAAGTCTGCCAGAAGGGTCTCCCAGCGTTTCTGCCTGAGCGGCGACCTGGCACTCGACAGGATCTGTCGCAATTTCAAGACCAAGAAGTTGTCTGAGATCGTAATAGAACCAATCCCTGACTGATCCATCGATCTTCTTGAGAGCTATTGCCAGCAGGTACAAAGGCCACTTTTCAGCAACCTCTTGCACCGCTTGCACTCCTTTCAGATCGGGGAATTTCTTTTTGCTCTCGAAATTGAATGTCCCTATGTAGCTATAGAGCGCCACCCAGACGAATCTGGAAAAACCCTGAAGCTGATATTGCAGTTTCTTGTTCCCGTTAATCTCAGCCCAGAAGATATCGCGCACCAATAGAGCATCTTCCCTTGAGAAGGTGAATCTCACGCCCCTAGGGACAGGAATTTCCACCTGTCTAGATCTAAGGGTTTTGATTCTTCTCCCGGGCAGATAGACTCTATTGATTCGAATATTGTGGGTTGGAGATTTCCACGTCATTACCGTTACCCTGGTTATCCTTTGGATCAGCGTGAAAAGTTGCGGAGCAACTAGGAGGTATTGCTCTTCTGACAGAACTGCTTGTTTCTCGCGTCGAGGTATATATGATTCTCTCGGCAGTTTATCTCTGCCGTCGGACTTGTGATACGGCCTCGTGCGCCAGAGACCAATTTCCATCAGAACAGCTTGCTCGCTAGTACCGTCATGAACACCGACTACCGCTATCACATCCAATCTGGCTCGAGGATTCTCCGTGACCCTAAAAGAGGCATTGCCAGGATCTATGATGATCAGATACCTGGCATTTCTTTCAATGGTCTCCACGTCCCGTCTTGCTCTCTCTGGATCGAACCCTGACATTGACTTTCCTCCCTCCTTTCGCATTTCAGCGAGTTTTTTGTACAAGGTGCAGAAATGATATTTCACCTTAAAGGGTATATAAAAAAATGTCAAACATTGCTTTTTGGTTCTTTACTGCTAATATTTAATCAATGGAAAGAATTGAATTTGAACAATTAGTAGAAAAAGGGGTTCTTTTAATTCCTAGAAAATTCAGACATTTGATGAAAAATGTCAGCATTGTAATTGATGATTATCCAACTCAAGAACAATTAAGAAAATCTCACATTAGATCCGGTTCCACGCTATTAGGCCTGTATGAAGGAATCCCTCAGACCCATAGAGATACTGGTTATGCTAATGTATTGCCAGACAAAATTACTATTTTCCAAAAAGCAATAGAAAGTATGGCTCATGATCCGATATCGATAGAAAAACTGGTAGCAGATACCGTATGGCATGAAATAGCTCATCATTTTGGATTAAATGAACAAGAAATCAGGAATGCTCAAAGAAATGTTTAAATTTGAAATAGAAAAAACTTCCAAAAAGAGCAAGGCAAGAGTTGGAACAATTACAACTCCTCATGGAAGGATAAAAACCCCTGCCTTTATCCCGGTAGCTACCTTTGGAGTAATTAAAGGAGGTTTGGATTTCAAGGATTTTGAGAAAACCAAGGCTCAATGCCAGATTACCAATACTTTTCACTTCATTGATCTTGATAGGACTAAAGAAGTCAAGAATTTTGGCGGATTGCATAAATTCTTTAATTGCAACAAGCCAATTTTTACTGACTCAGGAGGATTTCAAGTATTTTCTTTGGGAAAGGGTGCAGAATTTGGTTTGGGAAAAATCGGTTCCATTTTTCCTGAAAAAAGAAATAAAGAGAAAACTTCTGCAAATCTTGTAAAAAGAATAGGGGATAAGGGAGTATTCTTTAAATCACCGAAAGATGGAAGAGAAATATGGCTTACTCCGGAATCTTCCGCTTTAGCCCAAAAAGAATTAGGAGCTGACTTCATATATCTTTTTGATGTTTGCGGATCTCCCTTAGATGGCAAGCAAACCACAAAAAGGGAGATGGAATTAAGCCATGAATGGTTTAAAAGGTTTTTAAATACAAAAATATCCTTAAATCAAAGGGTTTTTGGAATTATTCAAGGAGGGATTTATAGGGACCTGAGGATTAAATCAACAGAATTTGTAAACAATCTTGACGTATTCGGAATAGCTATTGGCGGAGCTTTAGGAAAGAAAAAAGAAGATATGTATAAGACAATATCTTGGGTAAATGAAAGGATTGACTGGCAGAAACCTCATCATTTATTAGGAATAGGGGATTTGGATGTAATGGAGAAGATAATCAAATTAGGAATTGATCTTTTTGATTGCGCCCTGCCAACAAGGATTGCCAGACATGGAGTAGCTTTAACATCCAAAGGCCCTATAGATTTAAAGAAGTCCGTCTTAAAGGATAGATTCAAACCATTGGATAAAGATTGCAAATGTTTTGCCTGCCAAAACTATACTCAGGCCCAGATTAATTTCCTTTTCAAATCAAAGGAACAATTAGCCGGACGGCTATTAACTATTCATAATCTGTATTTCATTGAATCTCTTTTAGAGAAAATCAGAGAAAAGATAGAGGATAACAAGTTTTAAAATTTTAAGAAAGAGGAGTGAGGAGTTTGAATCTTTCTAAAATAGTAAAACTGTTTTTTCAAATCAGCTCCTGGGGGCCCGTTTTGTATTCTATCTAAAAACTTCTGCAGATTTTTGTACTTTCCCTGTCCTATGATTTCAATAAAGTCATTTTCAATATTTTTTGCTTTTCCTTTGATATCAAATCTCTTTGCCCATAATCTTGCATAATTCCTGAATCCGATTCCTTGGACTGTCCCTTGGGCTTTAAAATATATTTCAAGATCATCTTCCTGAAATGTTTTTAAATCTATCGCCTCATTGATAGTGAATCTGTCTACTTTAATCCTGGTCAAAGAATTAAGAAGACCTCCTGTATTCAATAGATTCCCTAAATCATTGGCTAAGCTGCGGATATAGTAACCGGAACTGACCAAAAGCTCTAATTTTACAATTGCATAATCTTTCTTGATTGAATAATCAAGAATTTTGTATTCAAAAAGTTCTACTTCTTTTGGTTGCAATTCAAATTCTTTTCCTTCCCTGGCTAATTTGTAAGCCGGGATACCAGATATTTTAACCGCAGAATATTTTGGAGGAGTTTGTTTTCTTTTTCCCAGAAAAGAATTTAAAGATTTTTCAATTTCTTTTTTTGCAGGAAATTCTTTTACATTTAATTTCTCTACATTACCTGTAATATCATATGTATCTGATCTGCTTCCTAAAAGAATTTCAGCAATGTATTGCTTTTTGCTGTTTTTCAATATCGTATTTAAAACGCTGGTAGCGTTCTTGCCAATGGCAACGATTAAAACTCCCTTTGCAAAAGGATCTAAGGTTCCCCCATGCCCTATGGTTTTTTCATTAAGCCTTCTCTTGAGAAAATTGACTACATCAAAGGAAGTCCAAGTCTCCGGTTTATTAATAACAGCTATTCCTCTCATATTTCTGCATTTTTGCAGATTATTTTAAATATGGCAATAATGATTGACTAAAATTGTTTAATTGATTAAGATTTACAAGAACACTCGTCCGCAAAGGAGATACCTTGAGCAAACAGAAGCGCACCGGCAGGAAAGATGCCCCTACTGTCCTGGAGATTCTGCTAAGGCATTCAAGCATTACTGATGCCTCAGCAAAGACGCTCTTCGACGGATCGGGCATAGGAGACGATCGCAGTGACTTTGCTGCTATCGCCGGGGAGATCAACTACTACTTCGCGCCCAGGCCATCGATTGATCCAAGCTGGATGAAAACATTGGCGACGACCCCGGGGATCAGGTTCAATGTCTTGATCGATAGGGTCGAACATGACCGAACAAGGTAGTCATACAACGGGCACCGACGCCTGAGGCCAAAAACCTCGGGCGTCTTCCTTTTTTCATACAATCAAGTAATATTTAAAGAGTATGGTAAAGAAAAATGAATCAATATATCTTGAAGGGTTAAATCCAGAACAGATAGAAGCTGCTACTTTTGGCAACGGACCTCTTCTAATTGTTGCCGGAGCTGGAACAGGGAAAACCACAGCCATTACTAAAAGAATTGCCTACCTGATAGAAAAGGGGCTGGCTAAATCAGAAGAAATCCTAGCTGTAACATTTACAGACAAGGCAGCACAGGAAATGGAAGAAAGGGTGGATAAAACTCTGCCTTTTGGATATCTGGATCTATGGATTTCCACATTTCATTCTTTTGCCCAAAGAATTCTAGAACAGCATGGATTAGATATTGGTTTGCCTAATAATTTTAAGATACTAGATGATACAGCTGCTTGGCTGCTGATAAGGAAAAATCTTAATCTTTTTGATTTGGACTATTACAAACCAATGGGCAATCCCACTAAATTCATTTCAGCAATGCTTGATCATTTTTCCAGATGCAAGGATCAAGGAATATATCCTGATGAATATGTTTTGTATGCTGATAAGTTTAAGGGTGATGAAGATGAAAAAAACAGATTAAAAGAAATCTCTAGCGCATACAAAACATATCAGAACCTATTACTTCAAAACAACTATCTTGATTTTGGAGATCTAATAATGTATTGCTTGAAACTCTTTAAAGACAGACCAAAGATATTAAAAGAATATCAGGATAAATTCAAATATATTCTTGTGGATGAATTCCAGGATACTAATTGGGCTCAATATGAATTGATTAAAATGATAGCCCATCCAAGAAATAACATTACTGTCTGCGCAGATGATGACCAGGCAATATATCGCTGGAGGGGGGCATCTTTTAACAATGTTTTGCAATTCAGCAAGGATTTTGAAAAAGCAAAACAGATAGTTTTAATTAAAAACTACCGCTCAGGACAAAACATATTGGATCTGTCATATGGATTCATTCAATTAAACAATCCCAATCGTTTGGAATTCCAGTTAAGCCAGGAAAAAGAAATCGCCAGTCAGGCAAAAAAGAAAGGATTAAAGATTAATGAATTCAAAGCAGTAAGTAAAAAACTTACTGCAGAGATTGAACCCTTGGCAATGATTGAAAATCTGCATTTTAAAACATTGGAAGAAGAGAATAGGGGAGTGGCTGATAAGATAGAGGACTTAATGAGAGAAAAGAAGGCTCAATCATTGTCTGATTTTGCAATCCTTACAAGATCCAATGATGCGGCCCAGCCATTCATTAAAGAATTGGAAAGAAGGGGAATAGCTCATCAATTCTTGGCATCAAGAGGACTATATGCCCAGCCTATAATCATGGATGTGATAGCATATTTTAAATTATTGGATGATTATCATGAAAGCCCGGCTGTATTCAGGATATTAACTTCTCCGATATTAAACATTCCATATCAGGAGCTAGCTAAAATATCATATGTTGCCAGAATTAAAACCTGGTCATTGTATGAAGTATTGTTAAATATCAATTCCGTCTATGATATTTCTTTGGACTCCAAAGAAAAAATCAGAAAGTTTATCCAGCTGGTAGAAAGCCATACAAAGATTGCCAAAGAAAAAACCATAACTTCTCTTTTAATACATTTTCTTAATGAATCTTTGTATCTTAAATATCTGGTTAAGAATAACAAGCAAAGAGAAATCTCTTTGTTAAATCAATTCTTAAAAAAGATTAAGCAATTTGAAGAAAGCGAAGCAGATCCAAGCTTAAAGAATTTCGTTAACCTATTAAATCTGGAAATTGAGGCAGGGGAATTGGGGAATCTGGAAACTAATCTGGAAGAAGGGCCTGATACCGTGAAGATAATGACAATACATGGAGCAAAAGGATTGGAATTTCCTTTTGTTTTTGTTGTAAATCTAGTAGACAGAAGATTTCCAACAGATCAAAGAAAAGATCCGATAGAACTTCCAGAAGAATTAATCAAAGACATTCTTCCTTCCGGAGATATTCATCTCCAGGAAGAAAGAAGATTATTTTATGTTGCCATGACCAGAGCTAAAAAGGGACTGTTTTTCTGCTGGGCAGATGACTATGGCGGCCAAAGAAAGAAAAAACCATCTCTTTTCCTATATGAATTAGGTTTGGTTAAGGAAGAAACTATTCCGTCTCAGCAAATATTGTTTGAACAGCCAAAAGAATTAGTAAAACCGGATAAAGAAGTAAGGTTGCCTTCATACTTTTCATATACCCAGATAGCCGCATTTGAAAGATGCCCGTTGCAGTATAAGTATGCGCATATTTTAAATATTCCAAGAGCCGGAAGTGCAGTTTTCAGCTTTGGAAAAACAATGCATGCAACTTTCCAGCATTTCATTGAAGAAGTGAATAAAGCTGGAATAGATAAAATGACTTTAAAGCGTTTGCTGGAAATATATGAGGAACAATGGATTGATGAATGGTATGAATCCAAAGAACAAAAAGAAAGGAGATTTGAATCCGGAAAGAAATCCTTGGAAGAATTCTTCAAGGATTTCAAGGAGAAAAAACCCAAGTCCTTTATCTATCAGGGACAGCCTGCTTTGGAATTATCTTTTGTATTAAAGATTAATAACTATCCTGTTAAAGGACAGATAGACAGGATTGATGATACAAAAGAGGGAATTGAGATAATTGATTACAAAACAGGCCAGTTAAAGGATAAATTGGATAAAGATGATAAGCAGCAATTATTGATCTATCAACTAGCTAGTCAGGACGTGTTGAAGATAAATCCTGCCAGATTAACATATTACTATGTTGATCATGCAAAGAAGATGTCTTTTGTTCCCACCAAACAAGAATTAGAAGAATTCAAAGAAAATATTTCTAAAAAGATAGAAGAAATACAACATAGCGATTTTGCTCCCAATCCCAGCGAATTTAATTGCAAATTCTGCGATTTTAAAGATATTTGCGAATTTAAAAAATTAAATTAAACATATGAACTATGATAAATTGTTCGGCTACTTGCTATTGCTATTAGGAATCGTAATCATTTTACTTTCTTTATTCTATTCCTTTAAAATATTTACAGGAAAAACATCAGCTCCTGATATTTTCAAAAAAGAGATTGCCATATCGCAGGATAAAACAATAGATCAGAAGAATCTAACTCAGGAAAATATGCAGGACTACGTTTCCCAAACAGTGAAGAATAGCATAGAAACGGTTCTTCCTGAGAATTTCACAACAAGAGTGATAAATCTGGCTTGCTGGGGCGTATTTGCCGGTATAGCGATAATGGCCGGAGGAAAGATAGGGAATTTAGGGATAAATTTAATCACTAAAAGCAGAAAATCAGAATTAAAAGAAGGTTGATTTTTAATGAAAATCTTGTAGAATAGTAATCAGCTCTTCAAGAAGGAGGTGAGGTGCCATTACCGCAGTAATTGCGATCCTGAAGGGCATGTGGGCAGTTTTACTCGGTGGCGCGCTAGGAGTTGGCGCATGGAGATTCAACGGTGTGCCGTTCGAACAGGCTTGGATGACGCTGGTAATTTACAGCGTCGTTGTCATCCTGCTGGTTTTCTTTTTCGTTAACATGGCCGAGAAGCTGTGGGAACGAATCAGAGAGACTGATCTGGGGCAGTCAATCGAACGGACAAGGATGGCATCCCAGATACAATCTGTCATAGGGCTGTTGAGAAACCACAACAACGGCACTAGCCAGATGAAGCACAACGTCAAGAAAAAGTTGCTCAAGACAGCTCCCTGGCTAGTAGTACTCTTGTACTACTTGCCGATCCCAGTAGTCGGAGATGCTGTAGTTATTCTAGCCAAAGCATTAGTAGACACGAAAGTGTTGAAAATGCGATGGGTACTCCCGGTACTCTTCGGGGGAGTTATCTTCAAGAGTTGGATCACCTGCGTGATCTGGTACCAAAAACCTCTATGAGAAACGGCAAGGCCAAAAGTCATGCCGTTCTCTATTTTTATCAACATTGACAATAACTCATCTTTAATGATATAATATAGGCAGCACATCGTAAGCGATCGTGCTGAAAGGAAGGTTATATGAACGAGGTTCAGTTAGAAGATGTTAGATGCGACATTCGTGTCATCACGGATGTAGGCATCTGCGTCTTCGAAAGAACCTCCTCTGGGTCGTTGGGTCGCCTAAAGATGAAAGACGATCCGTCAACCGATGAGGGGGAAGTAAGGAAACTGGGCCTCCTAGCGCTTGCCGAACAGAGGGAATGTACTTTTGTCGGCTACGCGCTCAAGGAGGGCGATCGCTAGCCGCCACGAGTCAAACAGACACACGACTCGTGGCGAGCTTTCTTTTTTAATCTCATTCATGTTAAGATAGAAGAATTAATTATTCATACAACATGGATTATCTATACACTATCATCGGAGGGTTAGGCGGTGGAACGGTAAGGGGATTAATCGGATATGTAAAACATCAATTTGCATACAAGCAAGTTGATTTTAAGTTACCATACTTTTTTGTAATGATTTTTCTTTCCGGAGTAATCGGAACGCTATGCGCTGCCGCCATAGACAAATCAGACATTGCCGGTATAATTAGTAGCCCGGCCATATCATTCATTGTCGGATATGCCGGAGGCGATTTTTTAGATAACATATACAAGATATTAATCAGAAAAAAAGATGCAGTATAATAATATTGATTGGTTTAAAAGCAAGCATGGACATGAAGTTGGAGGTTTCTGGGTTCCGAGAGTTACGGCAATTACAGAAATAATCAACAAACCGGCATTGCTTAAATACTATGCCCAGCAGGAGAGCTTTGAAGCAGCCCAGGTGTTGCTTAAAAATTCCGCTAATTGGGGAACAAAAACTCATGCAGCAATAGAGCAATTGTTAAAAGGAGAAGAAATTGAACCTAATACACAAATAGCTCCGTCTATACAGGCATTCAATGATTGGTTTTCCCAATACAATGTATCGATAACATCTCCGGAAGAAGATATTGAAAGAATGATTTTTGATCCCGATAACTATTACGCCGGAAGAATGGACGCGTTAATAGAGATTAACGGAGAATTAGGAATTTTGGATATCAAAACCGGAACAGGAATCTGGGAAGAATACTATCTGCAGACAGCTGCCTACTTAAATGCATATAATAAGACGGCTCCGTCTCAAAGAATTGCAGACAAAAGATGGATACTGAGGGTGGAACAATATCAGGAGTGCGTTTTTTGCGGAGCTAAAAAAAGGGGGAAGAGCGGAACCGATGTGATTAAGGGAGGAAATACGTATTGCACTCATCAATTCGGTCCAGAAAAAGGTATTTTTGAATTCAAGGATTTGCCGGATAATGAGCATGATATCGAAGCATTCCTTAATGCTCAGAAATTATGGGAATGGTATAATCAAGACAATCTTAAAAAGATCAAAAATTATCCAAAGAAATTAAAAAATGACTGAGCAGGAAGCTAAAAAACTATTATCAGAAAAGGTAAAAAACAAAAATCTTGTTAAGCATTGTTTGGCTGTCGGAGTAATCATGGAGGGATTGGCAGAGAAATTAAACCAAGATGCAGCAAATTGGAAAATAGCGGGGATTCTTCATGACATTGACTATGAAACAACCAAAGATGATCCTCAAAAGCATTCTTTGGAAGGAGCGGCAATCCTGGAAGCTATGGGGCTTTCAAAAGAAATCACCGAGGCGGTAAAAACCCATAATGAAATGCATGGGATAGCTCCTGATTCGTTGATGGCTAAGGCCCTGTATGCCTGCGATCCTTTGAGCGGATTGATCGTGGCAGCCACTTTGGTTTTGCCAACAAAAAAAATCTCTGATTTGACTGCAGATAATATTGTAAACAGATTCTATGAAAAATCTTTTGCCAGGGGGGCAAATAGAGATATCATTGCCAAATGCCAGGACTATTTAAATCTTTCTCTGAAAGATTTTTCAAGCATTGGCTTGGAAGCAATGCAAAAAAATTCTCAAGAGCTTGAACTATGAAATTCGCTGCTGATTTTCATATCCATTCTAAATATTCAAGAGCCACATCTTCAAGATCAAATCTTGAAGGTTTCGGGCAAAAAGCTATAGAGAAGGGGATTATGGTGATCGGAACAGGAGACTTTACCCATCCTTTGTGGCTTAAAGAAATGAAGGAGAAATTGGAACCGGCAGAACCGGGACTTTTTACTTTAAAGGACTCTTTAATCCAAACAAGATTCATTCTGACTTCTGAAATCAGCTGCATCTATACCAAGAACAATGGTGTGAGAAAAATCCACATTGTTGTTTTGGCTCCAAGTTTTGAAAGCGTGGAAAAAATTAATACTCAATTGGGATGGATCGGAAATTTAAAATCAGACGGCAGGCCCATTCTTGGCCTGGACGTAAAAGAATTGGCAAAGATCGTATTGAATGCCGATTCTGATAATGTTGTCATGCCTGCTCATGCCTGGACCCCTTGGTTTGGAATATTCGGATCCAAGTCCGGTTTTGATTCTTTGGAAGAGTGTTTTGAAGACTTAACTCCGCAAATATTCTGCATTGAAACAGGATTGTCTTCTGATCCTTTGATGAATTGGCAGATATCAAAACTGGACAGAATCACTTTGATTAGCAATTCTGATGCCCATTCTCCTGAAAAATTAGGAAGAGAAGTAAATGTCTTTGATACGGATTTATCGTATAAGGGGATTATCGATGCTATAAAAACAAAGGATAAATCAAAATTTCTTTACACCATTGAGTTCTATCCCGAAGAAGGAAGATATCACTATGACGGGCACAGATTATGTAATATTTCTTTGACTCCAGAAGAATCAAAAAAATATAATAATATTTGCCCTGTTTGCGGAAAACCAATGACTCTTGGCGTTTTAAACAGAGTAAATCAATTGGCTGACAGAAAATATGGTTTTAAACCCGAAAATGCTATACCATACAAAAGTTTAATTCCTTTAGAAGAAGTGATAGCTGATGCTTTGGGACAGAATGTTGGGACAAAACTGGTTGTAAACGATTACAATCAATTGATTTCAACATTCAAAACAGAATTTAATATCTTAGAGAATGTAACGGAGAAAGATTTGATGGATAGTACTAAAGAAGCGATAGCCAAAGGAATAATCAAAGCAAGGTCCGGACAGGTTCAGATAGAGCCGGGCTATGATGGGGTTTTTGGAAAGGTAAAGATATTTTCTAATCAGGAGATTAAGAGAAATATTCCCAGCCAGGAAACTCTTTTTTCCTGATTGACTTAAATGAGTTTTAAACATATATTAAAGTAATCAATATGGCTAAAAAGCGATTAAAACCTAAAAGAAAAACTGTTAAGAAAACTCTTAAGGTTAAAGCAAAACCAGTTGCTCCAGTAATTGAGCAATTAAAAAATCCCAAGGTCAAAGTTATCGGCATAGGGGGAGGGGGTTGTTCTATTGTCAGTGAAATTGCCAAGATTTTTGCAACAAAGAGATTGCCATCTCATGGCGCTCCTGAATTCATTGTAGCCAATGTTGATTACAAGGCCTTAAAAGTTGTCCCTCATCAAACCAAAAAATTCTACTTTGGCCAGGATATTACTTACGGATTAGGATGCGGAATGAATCCTGACTTAGGAGAACAAGCCGCCAATCAGGTTAAAGAAAAAATCAAGAAAGAATTAAGCAAGGCAGACCTTTGCATATTCATTTCTTCTCTTGGGGGAGGAACAGGATCCGGAGCCACTCCGGTTTTTGTGGAAGCAGCTGCTTCTTTAAATCTGATCAATATTGGAATATTGACCCTTCCTTTTAAATTTGAGGGGGGAAGAAGAATGGGAATAGCTAAAGATGCCGTCAAGAAGATTAAAACTGGATTGAATGCTTTTTCTGTAATTCCTAATCAAAAGATTTTTGAGATAATTGATGCCAAAACATCTTTAAAGGACGCCTTATCCTCAATGAACAGAATTTTAGCTCAGAATCTGGAGGGGCTGATTGATTTGGTATATTCAACCGGAACAATTAATCTTGATTTTGCTGATTTAAGAAGCGTTTTAAAAGAGAAAGACAGATCTGCTTTTCTTGGAAGCGCAACAGCTAGCGGGAATAACAGGGCAAAAAGAGCGGTTGACCAATTAACCAAGAATCGTTTGCTGGACTACAAATTTGAAACAGCTCAGAAATTTCTCTTTAATATCGCTGGCTCAAAGACTATGAAAATGAGGGAGGTTGAAGAGGTCTGCAAAAACATTTTCCAATTCAATCCCAAAGCCCAGATAATATTTGGGATAACTCAAAAGCCGGAAATGAAAAACAAGATCAGGGTAACCTTGTTGGCCGTGGAAGGAGAAACGCCAAAAGAAGAAAAACCTCAGGAAGTAAAAGAGGTTAAGAAAACAAAAGGAAAGAAGGGAAAAGGCAAGAAAGATGAAGCGAAGAAAGCAATTCCGAAAACAACATCAAAGATTAGGATAAGGAGAAATGCTTTGGATCTGCATCAAATGGCAAAAGACAGCGAAGATGAGCTTTTGGAAGAAGAAAAGAAATGGGATATTCCGGCATTTTTAAGAAAATCAAAAGCATAAAAAATGAATGAGATTACAAGGGCGATAGTTCCAATTTCTACTTTTAATTCTAAATTCCTGCCGCTTTCGCGGATTTTTCCTAAAGCGGCTTGTCCTGTTGCAGACAAACCGATAATTCATTATCTGGTTGAAGAAATTAGAAATTCAGGGATAAATGAAATTGTTTTTGTTTTGGATTCTTCTAAAAATACGATATTAAGATACTTTGATAGTCCGAAGGATTTTGAAGCAGTTTTAAAGAAAAATAACAGAGAAGATGTTTTAAAAGATTTGGAAGAACTTTCCAAATTAACAAAGAATTTAAAGATTGTGACGATTAATCAAGCAAGGCCTGTGAGTAGTGCTCATGCAATACTTTTAGCAGCTGAGAAAACTTCTTTTGCTTCAGCAGCAATTCTTTTTGCCGATTATCTGATAGATGCAGAGGAGCCCTGCACCAGTCAATTGATCAAGATATTTAAAACCTCCCAAAGACCGATCTTGGGACTAGCCAGAGTTGGGAAGGATAGAGAATACAATACGGTTGATGTTGAGATAATCGCCAAAAGAGTTTCTAAAATCAAGCAGATTCATTTAGCCAATTCAAAACATTCTTCTGAATTGGGAATAATCGGAAGATATATTTTTACCAAAGAATTTTTTGAATATTTAAAACAGGAAAAAAATCATTTGAAGGAAAATCTTGCTATTTTTGATGCTTTTAACAAGATGATGGCTGATGGAAAGAGCATCTATGGTTATGAATTTGAAGGAACAATGCTAGAATGTAATAATAAGATAAACTGGATGAAAGCCAATGCCTATTACTCTTTGAAAGATTCTAGGCACGGTTCTGAAATTAAATCTTTTATCAAAAAAATCATATGACAATTCACGGATTCTACGACACCATCATTATCGGAGGAGGACCGGCGGGAATAACTGCCGCTCTTTACGCTGCCAGGCAGAAAATGAATGCTTTAATCGTTACCAAGGCATTCGGAGGACAGATTACAAGAAAAGTTACTCCGGTAGAAAACTGGCCGGGCATAGTTCAGATAACAGGAACTGAATTGATTCATAATTTTCAGAAACATTTAAGAAGACATAAGATTGATATTGAGAGAGACGAAGTTTCAAAAATTAAAAAAGTTAAAAACTATTTTTGCATTACGACAAAAAGTAAAAATCATTTTAAAACATACTCGGTAATTGTAGCTACTGGAGCAGACCCAAGGCAATTGGAGGTTGAGGGAGAACAGCATTTTGTCGGCAAAGGGGTCAGCTATTGTCCTTTATGCGATGGTCCTTTGTTTTATAATAAAGATGTGGCTGTAATTGGAGGAGGGAATTCTGCTTTGGAAGCAGTAATACTATTATCTAAATATACAAAATCTGTGACCATTCTTGAATCCCAGGATAAATTGGCGGCTTTTAGGGATCTGCAGGACAGGGCAATGGCTACAAAAAAGGTAAAGGTATTGACTAATATAAAAGTATTAAAGATTGAAGGGAACAAAACAGTAGAAAAAATAATCTTTGAGGATAAGCTGACAAAGAAGAAAAAGGAATTGGCAATAGATGGAATATTTATCGAGATAGGGAATCAACCGGCAACATCCTTTTTAAAGGATTTGGTTGATTTCAGTAAAAAAGATGAGATAAAGATAAATCCGAGAAATTGCGAAACTAGAACTGAAGGATTGTTTGCCTGCGGAGATGTAACAGATGTATTTCCAAAACAGATAGTTGTTGCTGCCGGGGAGGGAACAAAAGCAGCAGTCAATGCATATAATTATGTACAAACAGTAAAAAATGCTGGGGCTTAATCCTAAAATTAAATCAGTTGTTGCCAGAGAAATACTGGATTCAAGAGGGAATCCTACTATTGAAGTGAAAATGGAAGCAGGGGATTTTTCTGCTAAAGCCAGCGTTCCTTCTGGCGCATCGGTAGGAGAAAAAGAGGCAAAAGAATTAAGAGATGGAGATCCAACCAGATTTTCTGGTTTAGGAGTATTAAATGCGGTTAATAGTATAAATGAAAAAGTATATAAGTCATTGATCGGGTGTGATCCTAAAGATCAGAAAAAAATAGATGAGATTTTAATTAATCTTGATGGAACAAAAGATAAATCAAAATTAGGAGTCAATACTATTGCAGCCATTTCCATGGCTGCTGCAAGATTGGGAGCCAATACAAAGAATTTTCCTCTATGGAGGCATATAGCTCAGATTGCCCAATCAAGCAATATTAATTCTCCCAAGCTTCCAAAACCGGCTTTTAATATTGTAAACGGAGGAGCTCATGCTGGAAGCGAACTTCCTATCCAGGAATTCATGGTGGTTCCATATTTTGATTCCATTGAAAGCAATATCAGAGCCGGAGCAGAAATTTATCATCATTTAAAAAATATCATCAAGGAAGAATTTGGAAAAACAGCGACAAATATTGGAGATGAGGGGGGATTTGCTCCTCCTACATCATCTCCATACGTGATTCTTGAATTGATAATGAAAGCAATTAATAGATTGCCAAACAGAAGCTCGGAGATTAAATTGATTCTTGATTGCGCCGCTTCCCAATTTCAGAAAGGCGGACAGTATATTATGTCCAATCAAATCTATTCCAATAATGGCTTATTGGAATTCTACAAAAACCTCATCTTTAAATATCCGATTATAGCCCTGGAGGATCCCTTTGATGAAAATGATTGGAAAGGATTCCAAATGATTCAGGAGGAATTCGGAAAAAAGATAACGGTAATCGGTGATGATCTTTTGACTACCAATGTTTCAAGGATAATAGAGGCAAAAGAAAAAGCCGCCTGCAATGGAGCAATAATAAAAATAAATCAGGTAGGGACTGTAAGCGAAGCAATTGAGGCCGTAAGTACAGCTAAATCATTTGGCTGGCAGATAATGGTATCTCATAGATCAGGAGAAACTTGTGATGATTTTATCTCTGATTTCTCCGTAGGAATCAGCTCTAATTTCATTAAAGCCGGAGCTCCGGCCAGAGGAGAAAGAGTAGCTAAGTATAATAGACTGCTTGAGATAGAAAAAGAATTACAGATATAATCATATGAAAAAAATAATATTCATTGTAATTGATGGAATGGCCGATAATCCAGTAAAATTATTTGGCGGAAAAACTACTTTGGAAGCGGCTAGAACTCCAAATCTTGATCTTATGGCAAAGAACGGGCTTTGCGGATCTTTGGAGCCATTCATGTTTGATGAGCAGGAAGCGCCGACTTCCGAAGATACCCATATTGCTCTTTTTGGTTTTGATCCGAAAAGATACAGCCAGGGCAGGGGAATATTTGAGGCCCTGGGAGCCGGAATTCCTTTAAAATCAAGGGATGTGGCTTTAAGGATTAATTTTGCTACGGTTGATAGCAATTTAACCGTTAAAGACAGAAGGGCCGGGAGGATAGAAAATACGCAAACCCTAATCAATGATTTAAACAGGATAAAGATAAAGGGAGTGAAAATATTTGTAAAAAAGGCCTGGGGACATAGGGCAGTATTAAGATTAAGGTCTGATAAGGATATCTCTCCTGAAGTTACGAGCAATGACCCAAGAGAAATTTCAAAGCAGCCCTTGAAGTTTAAGGCAAAGAATAAGACGAGGTCCGCTATTTTTACAGCTCAAGTTCTAAATGAATTTATTTTAAAATCCCACGAAATATTAAAAAATAATTTTATCAATCAGGAAAGGAAGAAATTAGGGCTTCCTCCTGCTAATTTCTTGCTTTTGCGAGGAGCTGGAAGATTTAAAAAACTTCCTTCCTTTAAAAAGGTTTGGGGATTGAAGGCCTGTTGTATAGCTGGAGGAAATTTATATAAGGGAATAGCTAAATTCCTTGGGATGGAATTGATAAAAGTAAAAGGAGCTAATGGGGGAATAGATACCAATCTTAAGGAAAAGATTCTTACTGCTAAAAAATGCTTGAAGAAAAATGATTTTATCTTCTTGCATATAAAAGCGGCTGATTGCTTGGCAGAAGACGGAAATTGCGCAGGGAAGAAATCATTTATTGAGAAAATAGACAGGCATTTAAAACCATTGCTTGATCTGAAGAATTCATATATAATAATAACTTGCGATCATAAAACAGCTTGCGAGAAAAAGATGCATGCTAAAGGAAATGTTCCTTTCTTGATATATGGAGACGGAAATAACGGGATAGAAAGCTTTTCTGAAGACAGCTGCAAGAAATTAGTCATGCCAGCCAGGTCTTTTATCAAATTCATTCTTGATTTGCAAAAAAAATAATATCTGCTAATATTAAAAATAAAAAGACAGGGGAAGAGAGTAGATAATTAAAATTAATCATCTATCATCAACACTCTGTTCTAAAAACATATGGAAAAACAAAAAGGTATAACCTTTGCAGTGATAGCCCTAGAAGCCCTAGCAATTATTGTCTTAGGCGCTCTATTACTCCAATCAGGAGGAAGCATAGTAGGAATGTCTGCTGATAAAGCAGGGAAGTTGGCAGTTGATTACATCAACGAAAACTTCGGAAACGGAGAAAAACCAGCTTCTTTTATATCTGCTTCTTCGGAGAGTGGCGTGTATAAGATAGTGTTAAACTACAGCGGAACAGAATACACTTCCTACGTTACCAAGAATGGAAAACTTTTCTTTACAGAGGGTATCAATATGAAGCCAGCAGAAGCTAAGGAATTTACAAAAACAGACAAGCCGACCATAGATTTATTTACCATGGCCTTCTGTCCATTCGGCAATGAGGCAGAAGCTACTATAATGCCTGTTGTTGATTTATTAGGAGATAAAATAAATGCTAATCTCCATTATATTTTCTATGGAAATTATGGAAATCCAGAACAATCTTCAGAATATTGCTATGATGAAGAGAGAGTATATTGTTCAATGCATGGAATTCAGGAGTTGAATCAGGATATCAGAGAATTATGCGTTGCTAAATATGAACCAAGCAAATTATGGGACTTTATCGCAGATATCAATGCTGATACAGATTCTACTAATGTAGATAGTAAATGGGAGGGGATTGCGACAAAGCTTGGAATTGATACGGCTAAGATCAAGGATTGCTACAAAAACGAAGCTGAAACATTCTTAAAATCAGAAATGGAATTGACTGGCAAAGAATATCCAGTTCAGGATCCAGCCCAAAACAAAGGAGAAGGGGAATCAAAGATAGCCGGTTCGCCAACATTTGTAATCAATGGAATGATTTACAGCGGAGCGAGAACTCCAGAGGATGTGAAACAGGCTATTTGTTCTGCTTTCAAAACAGCGCCGGCAGAATGCAGCCAGGAATTAAACGCTACATCAACTGCTGCTGATGGATCCTGCTAATCGATATGGCTAAAATAAAGGTATATTCAACCCAGATGTGTCCCTATTGCGTAATGGCAAAAACATATCTTAAGGATAAAGGATTTGAATACGAGGATTTGGATGTTTCTTCAAACCCAGAAGCCTTAAAGGAATTGCAAGCTAAAACCAATGCCTTAAGCGTACCGGTACTGGATATAGATGGGGAGATAATAATGGGATTTGATAGAGATAGAATAAATACATTGCTTGGAATTAAGGAATAAATAGAATACAAACCCATCGCTGAAAGGCGATGGGTTTTGTTTTATCTTCAAATGCTATATAATTATATATATGCTTAATCTTGAAAAAACCTTAGAGTTGTTGAAAAAGTACGATATCCCTTTTGCCCAAACAAGAAAGGTAAAAAATCTTTCTGAAGTTCTTTTGTTTGTTAAGGAATATGATTATCCTGTTGTTTTAAAAATATTCTCAGAAAAAATATTGCATAAAACAGACAAAGGAGGCGTGTTTACCAATCTTAAAACCGAGGAAGAGGTTAAAAAAGCATTTCTGGGTCTTCAAAAGAAATTCCCAGGGATAGATATTTTGGTACAAAAACATATTCCTGGAACATATTTGATTGCTGGAGCAAAAAATGATCAAACTTTTGGTCCAACCATATTATTCGGTTTGGGAGGTATTTTTGTAGAGATATTGAAATCAACAACAATCAG
The DNA here is from genome assembly GCA_964616145.1 of uncultured Candidatus Saccharibacteria bacterium. GTDB lineage: Bacteria > Patescibacteriota > Minisyncoccia > Minisyncoccales > PEYH01 > JAQTNP01. Next base: position 37,445 of record CAZTRD010000003.1, read on the forward strand.
ATTGGCTCCTGTTGATATGGCTGAGATTAAAAAAATGATAAAGGAAAATTCAGGTTTTCCGATAATTTCCGGAGCTAGGGGACAAAAACCCATTAATTTTAAAAAATTAGAAAAAGTATTATTTAATCTTTCAAAAATGATTTGTTCTGAAACAAATATTAAAGAAATTGATATCAATCCGTTGGTTGCCAATGAAAAAGAAATAATAGCGGTGGATGTGAAAATAATAACATGAATTTAGATAAAGTATTCAATCCAAAAAGCGTAGCGATAATAGGGGCAAGTCAAAAAGCTTTTACCGTAGGTTTTGGCTTAAGCTACAATCTTTTTGAAGGAAAGAAATACAGAAAAATATATTTTGTTAATCCTTTCCAAAAACAGATATTTAAGAATAAAACATACGCCTCCGTAAAAGACATCAAAGAAAAGATAGATATGGCTGTCATTGCCGTACCGGCTGCTATTGTGGGAAAAGTATCTGTCGAATGCGTTGAGAAGAAGGTAGGAAGTGTAGTAATTATCAGCGCTGGATTTTCTGAAATTGGCAAAGAAGGGAAAATATTAGAGGAAAGGATTAAAAACATATTTGAAGCAGCCAATATTCCTTTGATCGGACCCAATTGTTTGGGGATAATAAGACCATCAATACAGTTTAATGCTACTTTTGCCCCTTCAACTCCAAAAAAAGGGGACATAGCATTCATTTCTCAATCGGGAGCATTGATAGATTCTGTAATCAGCCAAACTTTAAAAGAAAATTTTGGATTTTCATTGATTGTTTCATATGGAAACGAGGCAGGGGTAACTTTGCCTGAATTCTTGGAGTGGGCGGGGAGAGATAAGGAAACAAAAGTAATTGTTTTGTATATTGAAGGATTAAAAGACGGAAGAAAATTCTTTGAGACCGCTAAAAAGGTATCAAAGAAAAAACCCATAATAGTTTTAAAAGGAGGGAAAAGCAAAAAGACATTAAAAACAGTTGCTTCGCATACTGGAGCATTAGCCGGAAACAATCAGATATATTCTGCAATGTTTAAACAGGCAGGGATCGGGCAGGTAGATTCATTGGAGGAGCTATTTGATGCTGCCAAAGTATTATCCTGGCAGCCAAAATGCAAAAATGGCATAGCTGTTATTACAAACGGCGGGGGAGCGGGCATATTAACGGCTGACTATTGCGATAAGTTCAATATTAATCTTCCCTCGTTATCTTCTTTTACTAAAAAGATGATAGAAAAAAGCGGGAAAATGCATCCTGCCTGGTCTAAAGATAATCCGATAGATATAGTAGGAGATGCATTGAGCGACAGATATGCAATAGTTATTGATGCGGCTTTGAAACAGAAAAATATCAATGGATTGATTGTCATACAAAGTGCTCAGATAATGACTGAATCAAAGAAGAACGCTCAGGCGATCATACAAGCAAAGAAAAAATATCCGTCAAAACCAATTATTGCCGTGTTCATGGAAGATAACAAAGAAGTTTCTCAATTATTAGAGAAAAATAATATACCTAATTATTCAGATCCTCTAAGAGCAGTAAGAAGTTTTAAAGAATTAATTAATTAAGATATGAAAAAACAAAAATTTGTATATTGGTTTAAAGAGTTAGATCATAATGATGTGCCGCTAGTCGGAGGAAAAAACGCTTCTTTGGGAGAAATGTATCAAATATTGACTAAAAAAGGAATTAGAATTCCTAATGGTTTTGCCGTAACCGCTGATGCGTATTTTTACTTTTTAAAGAAAGCTAAAATATTTCAGGAGATTTCTCATATCATTAAAAAAGAATTTAACCCCAAAAGCATAGATAGCTTGCAAACTACGGGTAAGAGGGTAAGGAACTTGATATTGAATGCTTCCATGCCAAAGGAATTGGAAGATGAGATAGCAAAAGCATACCAAAAACTATCTAAATCATATGGATTAAAAGATGTTGATGTGGCAGTAAGATCCTCTGCTACCGCAGAGGACTTGCCAACAGCTTCTTTTGCCGGACAACAGGAAACATATCTAAATATTTCCGGGGAGAAAGATCTCCTATTATCTGTTAAAAAATGCATGGCTTCTCTTTTTACAGACAGAGCCATAGCTTACAGAGAAGAAAAGGGATTTAATCATTTAAAGATTGGGTTATCAGTCGGGGTGCAAAAAATGGTGAGGTCTGATTTGGCTTCTTCCGGGGTAATATTTACTCTGGATACGGAAACAGGATTTCCAAATGTAGTATTGATTAATTCCATCTGGGGGGTAGGAGAATTGATTGTTCAGGGAAAAATCACTCCTGATGAATTCTTTGTTTTTAAACCGGCGTTAAAACAGGGATATAAATCAATTATTGTAAAAAACTTAGGGAGAAAAACCAAGAAATTAATTTTCAGGCCGAAGGGAGGATTAAAACAGGTAAATGTTGTTAAAAGCAAACAGTTAATTTTCTCTTTAAATGACGATGAGATAATTACTTTAGCAAAATGGGCTTGTCTGATAGAAGATCACTATTCTAAAGTATCCAAAAAATGGATGCCTCAAGATATTGAATGGGCAAAAGACGGACAAACCGGCCAATTATTCATTGTTCAATCCAGGCCAGAAACAGTTCACAGATCTGTCGGGAAAACCGTTTACAGAGAATATGAATTAAATACTAAAAAAGAGCCGATTCTTAAAGGAATAGCGATAGGGGATAAGATTGGACAGGGAAAGGTAAGATTAGTTCCTGATATTTCTAAAATGAACCAGTTTAAACCAGGAGAAATATTGGTAACCAAGATGACTGATCCTGATTGGGTTCCAATCATGAAAATTGCCTCTGCTATTATCACTGACGAGGGCGGAAAAACAGCTCATGCCGCAATTGTAAGCAGAGAATTAGGAATTCCCTGCATTGTCGGCACCAAGAATGCGACTGAAGTGTTAAAGAACGGACAGTATGTAACCATTGATTGCAGCCAAGGTCAGGGAGCAAAAATATATGACGGAAAGATTAATTACAAAGTGCATGAGTATAATCTGAAAAAGATTCCAAAGACAAAGGTGAAAGTCACTGTAAACATCGGATCTCCGGAAATAGCTTTTAAGACCTCCTTCTTGCCAGTCAAAGGAGTTGGATTGGCCAGAGAGGAGTTCATCATCGCTCAGAAGATAAAGGTTCATCCTTTGGCTTTGTATCATTTCAATCATTTAAAGGATAGGACATTAAAAAACAAGATTGAAAAGATTACTGTTGAGCATAAGGATAAAAAGGAATATTTTGTCAAAGAATTAAGTGAAGGAATAGCTCAAATTGCCTCTGCTTTTTATCCACAACAGGTGATTGTGAGATTTTCTGATTTTAAAACCAATGAATATGCTCAGCTGATCGGAGGAAAGTTATTTGAACCGGAGGAAGGCAATCCGATGATTGGCTGGCGAGGAGCATCAAGATACTATGATTCAACTTTTGCTCCGGCATTCCTGATGGAATGTCGGGCCATCAGAAGAGCCAGGGAGGTATTTGGATTAAAGAATATAGCTGTGATGGTCCCTTTCTGCAGGACAGTGGAAGAAGGAAAGAAAGTCATTGATTTGATTATCAAGTCAGGAATCAAAAGAAAAGACGTTAAGATATATGTAATGTGTGAAATTCCTTCAAATGTGATCCTTGCTGAGGAATTCTTAAAGATATTTGATGGAATGAGCATCGGTTCAAATGATTTGACCCAATTGGTCGTAGGAGTTGATAGGGATAATGCTGAAATTGCTTCAATTGCCGATGAAAGAAACGAAGCAGTGAAGAAACTCATCTCTCAAGTAATCCAGGTTTGCAAAAAGAAAAAGAAATATTCCGGAATATGCGGAGAAGCGCCATCTACATATGTAGAATTTGCCAAGTTCTTGAGCAAAGAAGGGATTGAAAGCGTATCTTTGACTCCCGATGCCGTCATTAAAACAATTATGAACTTAGGCAAAAAATGACAGAAAATACTGATTTTGTAAATTTCGGAACATATCTTAACTACGAGGCAGATATTTTAAAACAGGAATTGGAAAAGAATAATATTGCTGTTAAGACATTGTATCCAGGCACTCCTCTTGGCAAAGAAAGTGCTGGGGATACTGGCTGGACTTCTTACACTTTACTTATCCGCGAATGTGATATAGAAAAAGCTAATGGGATAAAAGAGGGGATCGGAATAGAGGTTGCCAAGACAATTCCTTTTGTTCCTACTTCAAGATCAATAGGAAAACCTAGCGCTACGAAATTTCTCACGGCAGCGGGAATAATATTTTTCTTGGCTGCGATGGCTACCGGGATATTTGCTGGAAAATATATTTTAAGCGTTACTTTCTTATTAACATCCATAGCCATGTTTACTATTAATAACCTCTTGATCGTTATCCCTAAAAAAGAAAAATATGAACAACACAAACAGGAAGATAATAATAACAGGGGATAGGCCCACGGGAAAACTGCATCTGGGACACTATGTGGGATCTCTGAAAAAAAGAGTTGAACTGCAAGATAAATATGATTGCTATTTCTTTTTAGCTGATTATCAGGTTTTAGGAGATCAGATGGGAAAACTGGGAATGATCAAAGAAAATATCAGAGAAATAGTATTGGACTATCTTTCTGTTGGAATTGATCCTAAAAAATCAACTATATTCATTCAATCTCAGATTCCAGAAATAGCTGAGCTGAATCTTTTGTTTTCAATGTTGGTAACCTTATCCAGAGTAAAAAGGAATCCTACTGTTAAAGATGAAATGAAGGCCTCTGAGATTAAGAGGGCCAGTGTTGGATTTGTAAGCTACCCAATATCTCAAGCAGCAGATATCCTTAGTGTTATGGCTAACTATGTTCCCGTAGGTAAAGACCAATTACCCCATATTGAGCTTACAAGAGAAATTGCTTCCAGTTTCAATAGGAAATTTGGAAATGTTTTTCCCATACCGGAAGCGATATTGAGTTCAACTCCGATGTTAGTTGGATTAGATGGCCAGAAAATGAGTAAATCGAGGAATAATGCGATATTTCTTTCTGATTCCGCAAAAACAGTTGAAGAAAAAGTAATGAAAGCCATTACTGATACTAAAAAAGTAAGATTGGGGGATAAAGGACATCCTAAAGTTTGCAATATATATAAATACTATGAGGCATTCTTTCCAGAGAAGGCTAAGGAGATAAAAGGACTATGCGAGAGCGGAAAAATTGGCTGCGTTGAATGCAAAAAACAGATGGCAAAAATGTTAAATGAATTTTTAGACCCTATCAGAGACAAAAGAGAAAAATTCTCAAAACAAAATGGTTTGATTGAAAGCATCCTGGAAGAAGGAAGAAAGAAAACTCAGGAAAAAACCTCTAAAACCTTATCCCTTGTGAAAAAAGCAATGGGAATGGATTATTAAAATCTTACTATTTTAGTTTGGGTCTATATTTTTTCCACCAGATCCAGGAAAAAATAGCGGCTAACACACAAGTAATTAAGAAAACGATTACGAAAGTAATTGTTTTGATCTTAATCCCGTTACCAAGATAAGCTAGAGCCAAAGCTCCTCCTGTTTGCCCAAATACATTCGCCATGATAAATGGCAATAATTTAATCTTGGAAGTACCAGCTATATAAGACATCTCATCGTCTGGGAATAATGGGACGTAATAAATCAAAAACAGTAAAAATGATCCACCTTTTTCCCAAAACTTATCGTATTTAGCAAGATTTTCTGGTTTAACTAATTTTTCTACAATAGGTCTTCCAATTGTTCTGGATATTAAGAATGCAATAAAGTGCCCTATCACTCTACCAATATAGTTTAATAGAAAACCATACCAAGTGCCAAAAATAAATCCTCCTGCCAAACCAACGGCATAATGACTTACTGGAGTTAATACCACTTGGATAATCTGTAATAAAACAAAAACTATTGGAGCCCAAATACCAAAACCAATAATGTAATTTCTAATAACATCCTTGCTGGAGAATAAAGACGATGGAAACAAATACCCCCATAGCAAAAAAACTATTATTGGTAATAAAGTTATTATAGAAAAAAGTATTTTTTGTTTTTGAGACATTATGCTTGAATCTTTTTTACAGCCATTATTTTTTCTATCAATGGCAGATATTTTTGTAGCCTATCTCTTTCTTTTGTTTCTATTGTAATGCTTTCTATTTCTGCCTTAACAGAAATCTTTTGCTCTGATTTGTATTTTCTGATTTGTTCTATTGCTTGAATTGCATTTTCAAAATCTTTTCCTTCTTTTGGAAAACTGAATAGTTCTTTGTTTTCCGGAAGAATCAAAAGATGAATGCTTTCTATTTGTTCTTTATTTTTAAAGAATTCTTGGTATATTTCTTCTGTGATAAATGGAATGATAGGGGAGTAGAGCTTCAAAAGATTTAATAATAGGTAGTATAGGGCATATTGGACGCCCTTGTCTTTGTTTTCATATACTCTAGCTTTGATGATTTCTAAATAATTATCGCAAAAATCTGACCAAAAGAATTTATCTAATGAATCCTTGGCTTTAGAATATTCGTATTCGTCCATTTCCTTGTAATATTCCTTTGTCATCAAAGAAAATTTGTTTAAAATCCATTTATCTTCATCTTGAAGTAGTTTTGTATCCGCACTTTCCATTGAATAGTTTCCTAAATGCAGGGTGCAGAATTTAAAAGCATTCCATAGTTTTGTAACCAATCTCTTTCCGTTTTTTATCTCTTCCTCATTGAATTTCAAATCATCTCCTAATGAGGCCTGGCTGGCCCAACAGCGCAAAGCATCAGCCCCATATTGATTTATTACTGTTTCCGGCTCAATTACATTTCCCTTTGATTTAGACATTTTTTCTCCTTTGGGATCCAAAAGAAAACCAGAAACAATTATCTCTTTAAAAGGAATGCTTTTAAAATGCAGATATGAGCGGACCATGGTATAGAAAAGCCAGAAGTTGATAATATCATGGGCTTGAGGACGCATAGACATGGGAAAGGCCTTCTTCGCTGTTTTTCTATCAAATCTGGATAATACTATCTGCGGAGTTAAAGAACTTGTCATCCAAGTATCTAAAATGTCTGTCTCGGGAATAAATTCATCTGACCCGCAGGAACATTTTGTTTTTGGTTTAGCTGATAGGGGATCAATCGGTAATTGATCTTTATCCGCCACAATGATTTTTTTGCAATTCTTGCAATACCAAGCAGGTATTGGAATGCCAAAATATCTTTGTCTTGAAAAGCACCAATCCCAGGAAAGACCATTAATCCAGTTATCCAATCTGGATTTCATGAATTTAGGCCTCCAGATCATTTTGCTGGATTGTTTTAAGAATTGATTTCTTAAATCAAGATATTTAACAAACCATTGATTGGTCGGAAGTATTTCAATCTCTGTCTGGCATCTTTCGTGAACATTTACAGTATGTAATATTTTCTTTTGAGATTTTAAGAGATTCAATTCCCTTAATCTTTCTGTAATCTTTGCCCTAGCTTCTTTGATTGACAGACCAGAAAATTCTTTGGCTAATTCATTTAATTTTCTGTCTTTTGTGATGGAAATTTTTAATGGAAGATTGTGCTTGAAATACCATTCCATATCTGTTTTGTCTCCAAAAGTACAGGACATTACAATTCCTGTTCCTTTGTTAATATCTACCTTATCATCAAACAGGATAGGGACTTCTTGATTAAAGATCGGAACAATGGCTGTTTTTCCTATTAAATATCTTTTAGATTCATCTGATGGATGAACAAAAATGGCAACACAGCTGGGCAATAGCTCTGGCCTTGTGGTTGAGATTAAAATCTTTTCTCCTGAAGTCAAGCTGAATTCAATATCATTAAAGAATGTTTCTATCTCTTTATCTTCCAGCTCTGCCTGGGCAATGGCTGTCTGACATTCTGGACACCAGAGCATCGGCATTTCCTTCTTATATATCCTCCCTTTATTATACAGATCCAAAAAATATTCCTGGCTTAATTTCTGAACTTCCGGGCTGATGGTTGAGTAGGCATTATCAAAATCACAGGATAATCCTATTCTTTTCCATCCAGCTACAAAATCAGGCAATATGTCTTTTATCGTTTTCTGGCATAATTCAATAAATTTTTCTCTGCCTAATTGGAATAATGTAACATTGTTTATTTTTTCTACTAATTTTTCCGTCGGCAGTCCGTTATTATCCACTCCAAACGGGTACAAAACAGAAAACTCCTTCATCCTTTTGTATCTTGCCGTAATATCGGTATGAGTATATGAAAAAGCATGGCCTAAATGCATTTTGCCGCTCATAGTTGGCGGGGGAGTATCAATAGAAAAAATCTTTTTACTTTTTGGATTAAAGGCAAAGATTTTCTCTTTTTCCCAGAATTCCTGCCATTTGGGTTCAGAAATCTTAAAATCGTAATCTTTATTCATTTTTTTGAATTTATCCATTATATATGGAAAATCTGATTTTCTCAAGAAAACTTATCATTAGAACATAAATTCTCTTTATTGCAACCCTTTACCTATTGCTTAAAAGAATATAATATGGAGGAATATGAAAAAAATAGTTTTAATTGAAGATGAAAAATATCTTGTAGATATTTATCTTAAAAAATTGGAAAATGAAGAATTAAAACTTTTTGCTTTTACCTTGGCCGAAGAAGCGGAAAAAACGATAGAAAAAGAAAGGCCAGATTTGATCATTCTAGATATTTTACTTCCAAAGGAAGACGGATTAACTTTTCTTGAGAGATTGAGAAACAAAGGGGACAATACTCCCGTTATCATCCTTTCTAATTTTGAGGATAAATCATATCGTCTGAAGGCAAAAGAGTTAAATGCTAAGGAATACTATTTAAAGACCGATTACACTCCTTCGCAAGTAGCAGAATTAATCCAACAATATATATGAAAAGAACATTGATAGCGGAAGCCAGTAAAAAAGTAGGAGAGAGCATTAAAGTATGCGGATGGATAAAAACATATAGGTCTCATGGAAAAATCATTTTTATTGATTTAAGAGATATTTCCGGAATATTACAGGTAGTGATTCTTCCTGAGTTGCCTTCAGATGTTTTAAAGATAGCAAAAGACATGAGAACCGAATGGGTTGTAGAAATTATCGGAAAAATTAACAAAAGGCCTGGGGGGACGCAGAATCAAAACCTTACTACGGGAGATATAGAGATGACTGCGGAAAGCATAACTGTATTATCTGAAGCAAAAACATTGCCTTTTGATATAAATACGGATGGATATGAAGTGAATGAAGAATCAAGAATGAAATACAGATATGTTGACTTAAGAAGAGAAAGATTAAAAAGGAATTTAATTTTTAAACAAGAATTTTTGCATTTTGTAAGAACATTCTTAAAGGACAGGGGATTTATTGAAATAGACACTCCGTCTTTGACAAAATCTACTCCTGAAGGAGCAAGAGATTTTCTAGTTCCATCCCGTCTACAACCTGAAAAATTCTATGCTCTTCCTCAAAGTCCTCAGCAATACAAACAGCTTTTAATGGTTGCGGGCATTGAGAAATATTTCCAGATTGCTAAATGCTTTAGAGATGAAGATCCCAGAGCTGACAGACAAGCAGAATTTACTCAAATGGATTTAGAAATGAGTTTTGTAGAAGAAAAAGACGTAAGGGATTTAATCGAAGAACTATTGATTAAAACAGTTCAAACGGTTGCTCCGGATAAGAAGATACAGGAAATTCCATTCCCTGTGATTACATATAAAGAGGCGATGGAAAAATATGGAATAGACAGGCCTGATTTAAGAAAGGATAAAAAAGATAAAGATCTATTAGCTTTCTGCTGGGTGATAGATTTTCCATTCTTTGAAAAGGATAAGGAAGGGGGGTGGACATTCACTCATAATCCATTCTCTGCTCCCAAGCCGGAATTTATTGATGATTTATTGAAAAAGAAAAATGTTGAAAAGATACTGACTACTCAATATGATATTGTCGTGAATGGCTGGGAGATAGGAGGGGGAAGCATTAGGAGCCATACTCCGGAAATTCTAGAATCGGTATTTGAGGTTATGGGATTCAAAAAAGATAGGATTAAGAATAATTTCGGCCACATGATGGAAGCTTTTAGCTATGGAACCCCTCCTCATGGAGGGATTGCCTGGGGAGTAGATAGAATATTATCTATTCTTTTAAATGAAGATAGTATAAGGGAAGTGATAGCGTTCCCGAAGACAGGGGATTCAAGGGATTTGATGATGGATGCTCCGTCTGTTGTAGATCCAAAACAATTGGAAGAATTGCATATTAAAACAGTAGCGCCCAAGAAGAAATAAGAAGATGTTTTTACCTAAAACTTTTTTAAAGATTTTTTTGTTGGTTATTCTTTACTTAGCTGTTTTTCTATTCATTCTTTTTTTTCCAAAAATATTTCATGGAGAATATATAACAGGAAATTCCTGTAATCTGCCACTAAGCGAATCTTTTAAAAAATATGATGATTCGTTTTTGAAATTAAACGCTCAATCAGCAATCTCAATAGAATATGAAAATGGGATATATCATATTCTCTATGAAAAAAATCCAGACCAAAAATTGCCTATTGCCAGTTTAACAAAATTGCTAACCGGATTAGTTGCAATTAATGAATACAGTTTAGAGCAGAGGATTGTATTCTCCCAAGAATCAATAGATATTCCAGAGAATACTGGACTATACATGGCTGATCAGGTTTTTGAAGTAAGTGATCTATTAAATTCAATGCTGATTGAATCCAGCAATGATGCTGCCTGGGAGATTTCAAGAATTGAAGGGAATGATAACTTTGTTTACTTAACGAATGAAAAGGCAAAAGAATTAAAAATGAATGATTCTTTGTTTTTTGATCCGGTAGGACTGGACCCTGATTACTATGGAAAGGATATTAATTTTTCCACTGCCAGAGATTTAACGAAATTAATAGCTGGAATATTAAAAGAGCAAAAATTAATGAAAATATTGGGAACAAGAGAAGCTGATATATATCAAAGCAATGGCATATTCCATCATACGGCATTTTCTACGAATAAAATGCTTTTTGATTACAACACTTCTGTAATTGCAGGGAAAACTGGAAGTACTCCTTTGGCAAAAGAGTGCCTATTAATCATTGCCAAACATCCAAAATATCCAAATGCATACATTATCAATGTAATCTTAGGATCTGAGAAAAGATATGAAGATATGGACAATTTGATTAATTGGATAAACAATAACTATATACGACTATGAATAGAATCCCGACATACCTATATGATCCGGAATTAATATCTAATGTGTTAAAAATATTTGGTTTGGGAGCCATATCTTTTGTTGCCGCATTTTTTGCAGCTCCTGCCTTAACTAATTTTTTGTATCGCCACAAGCTTTGGAAAAAAACAGCTAGGGACACTTCAATTGACGGGAAAACGTTAGAAGTATTTACTAAATTCCATAAAGAAAGGGAAACAAGCGTACCAAGATTCGGAGGATTGTTGGTTTGGGCAGTACCTTTAGGAATTGCCGCAATATTTGTCATTCTATCCAGGACTCATTGGCCAGTATTTGAGAAGTTGGATTTCTTTTCTAGGTCTCAAACTTGGTTGCCATTTTTTGCATTAATAATGGGCTCTTTTATTGGTTTATTAGATGATTTCTTGCAAACAAAAGGAAAGGGAAAATATATCGGCGGGGGATTAAGTTTAAAAACAAGATTACTGGTAATGGCTTCCATAGGGCTCATTGCCGGGGTATGGTTCTTTTTTAAGCTTGATTGGAGAACTTTGCATATACCAGGATATAGAGATGTATGGATAGGGCTATGGTATATACCTTTGTTTGTGATAACAATGCTGGCTACATATTCGGGGGGAGTAATAGATGGATTAGATGGGCTCGCTGGAGGAAGTTTTGCAACAATATTTGCGGCTTTTGGAGCGATAACATTTTTTAAGGGCCAAGTGGATCTATCTGCTTTTTGCGCTGTTGTGGCTGGCGCTATTTTAGCATTTTTATGGTTTAACATACCTCCTGCCAGATTCTATATGGGAGAAACAGGAGTAATGGGACTATGCGCTGCTTTAACTGTAGTAGTTTTTCTTTCTGACTCCGTATTATTGCTTCCCATTATTGGAATCCTCTTGCTGTTAGAAGCAGCTTCTGTAATTCTGCAGCTTTTATCAAAGAAGTTTTTAAAGAGAAAGATATTTTTGGCATCTCCTCTGCATCATCATTTTGAAGCCAAGGGTTGGCCCCAATACAAGATAACGATGAGATTTTGGGTAATAGGGATAATTGCAGCAATGGTTGGGATAGCCATCAGCTTATTCGGATAATATGGATAAAGTCAAAAATTTAAGAAAAAAATATCCTAAGTTTGTTTATTCAAACTATTCCTATCGTTTTTTAAAGAATAATTTAGAAATCGTTTTTGATTTTCAAACAAAACCGGATTTAAAATTCAAAACAAAAATTGTAATCAAGAATGTGAAAGAAAAGAGGGGATTGGATAATTTAATTTTCCATTTAGGGCTGATAGAAATGTTCAATTACTGGAAAGCTACCTGCTCTCCGGAAATTATGATACAGGCAGGATATTTAAATGCTGATGGAGTTAAATTCTTAAAGAGGATAATATTTAACGGAATGGGCCAGTATTTCTATGAAAACAAAATTAATTATCTTTCTAAAGATTTTTTAAAGATTACGATTAATTCTAGGAATAAATTAGGGATTAATAATCAAAAGAATAATGTAAAGAAGATATTAGTTCCTATCGGAGGGGGGAAGGATACTCCAACAACCATAGAACTATTGAGAGATGATGAAAATACATTAAATGGATTCATTTTAAATCCTAGAAAATCTCAATCAGAGATAGCCAAAATCGGGAAATTAAAAGAAGCAATTATTGTTGAAAGGAAAATTGATCCAAAACTGTTGGAATTGAATAAAAAGATAGGCTTAAACGGCCATGTCCCGTTTTCCGCCTTTTTATCCTGCCTAAGCTTGATAATCGCAACCCTTACTAATGCAAGCAGAGTGGCTTTTTCCTGGGAAAAAAGCTCAAATGAGCCAAATGTAAAATATCTTGGCAAATGGATAAATCATCAATGGTCAAAAAGCATGGAATTTGAGAAACTATTCAATTCATATGCCAGAAAATATCTGACAAAGAATGTAGAAATATTCTCTCCAACCAGAAATTTTACTGAATTGCAAATTGCCGAAATATTTACTAAGCTAGGAAGATATCATAAGGCATTTTTGAGCTGCAATAATGCTTACAAAATTGATTCAAAGAATAATGAATGGTGCGGAAAGTGTCCTAAATGTTTATCCGTCTATCTATATCTCTATCCTTTTTTAGGAAAAGAGAAATTGAAGAATATTTTTAAGAAAAACTTGTTTGAAGATAAAAAATTAATTCCTTTAATGAAACAGTTGATAGGGAAAGAGAGGTTTAAGCCGTTTGAATGCGTTGGAACGATTAAAGAAAATAGAAAAGTATTTGAAATCATTAAAAAACAAAATAAAGATAAAAATAACATTTTATTAAAAATATGACAGAACAAATACCAAAACCAGTTGAATATAATCGGTTCAGTTCTTTAAGAGGAATTATTAAGGCCGGAGCGTTTTTAACTTTGTTGGCTCCGCTTTTAGTATGCAATAAATTCTTTTTCCCTTTTGTCGGACCCAAAAGCATATATTTTATGGCTGTGGTTGAGATAATATTTTTTGCTTGGATAATTTTGGCAATATTTGATAAATCATACAGGCCAAAGATTAATGCTTTAACAATATCAATCCTTGTATTTCTATTGATAATCACTTTAAGTGGGGTTTTGGGAGTAAATCCATCAAATTCTTTCTGGTCAAAGCATGAAAGAATCACCGGGCTTTTAATGATGTATCATTTGTTTGCGTATTTTCTGGTTTTAAAATCAACATTCAAAGATAGGAAGGAATGGATGTGGTTGTTATATGCTTCAATAGGAGTCGGGGTATTAGTATCAATATTAAGTTTTAGGCCCGAATTAATCAAGTTAAGTAGTGCTAGCGCTAGGGGCGGAGCTACTTTGGGAAATAGTAGTTTTTTAGGAAGTTATCTTCTATTTAATTTTTTCTTTGCTTTCTTTGCCTTGATCAAGTCAAAGAAGTTTTGGAAATTACTGTGGCTTGGCTGCATGATATTATTTTTCTTGTCTATCCTGTTGAATGGAGCTAGGGCAGCTACTCTTGTGTCTATTCTAGGATTGATTCTAATTGGATTGTTCTGGATTTCTTTTGTAGCAAAACAGAAATGGATCAGGTGGGCGGGTAGGGGAGTAATAGTCATTTTAATCTGTCTTGGTTGCATTGTTATGTTTTTGGTAACTCAAAAAGATAGCTTTGTCCAGAAACTCATGATTGAACATACTATGGGAAGCAGATTAATCACACTTCGCTCATCCTGGGGAGCATTTAAAGCTAAACCATTGTTAGGATGGGGTTGGGAAAATTTTGATTCTATCTGGACGAAATATTACGATCCATCATCGCCAACAACAATGGGAGGAGGGGAATATTGGTATGATAAAGCGCACAATGTAGTTGCAGAAACTGCTGCAACTTCTGGTATTTTAGGTCTATTGTCATATTTAGGCATTTTTGTAACAGTTTTTATTATTTTGATAAAAAGGTTTTTCAAGAAAAAAGATTTCTGGCTGCCAGCTATTTTTAGTTCTTTGCTCATGGCTTACTTTTTGCAGAATCTGACTGTATTTGATATGATCTCCAGTTATATTGTCTTATTCCTGTCTTTGGCTTTTATAGATTCTCTGTATAAAGAAGAAAAAGAATATCCCAACATTGATTTATCAACATTAAATATTGGATTAAGTTTAATTGCTTTAGCATGCTTAATTGCTTCTTTGATATTCTTTGTGATAAATCCCTTGAAATCTTCCGCCTATATCTCTAAGGTAGGCATAGCAGAAAATTCAACAGAGAGATTGGGATATTACAAGGCCTCAATATTAACTTCCCTACTAGGAAGATTCCAGAATAGGGCTTTTCTGGCAAGAGAAACCTTGGTTCTTTCTAGATCTTCTGCGCTTGAGCAAATTAATCCGGAAAATTTCTCCCAAGAAGTTAATTTCATCACTCAGGAATTGGAAAAAACGGTAAAGGAAAGCAAATATGATTTAAGGTCCAGAATGGATTTATCTCAGATATATGCGGCTAGGGCGGTTTTCTTCAAAGAATCGTTTGAAAAAGCTCAAAAACTTGTTGATGAAACTTTGACATTGTGTCCAAATAATCAGCAGGCTCTATGGAATGCCGCTCAAATGGCTGCCTATCAAAAGGAATATGATAAGACGATGGAATATGCTCAAAAAGCCATTGATGTAGCTCCAAATCTAGCTGAATCATATTATACATATGTAAAATTGGCATTTTTGACTGGACAGAATGAGCTAGCATACAAAATGGCAGAGGAAAGCAAAAAAACTATTAATACTGTTGAATTTGAGAAGAAAATGCAGACAATTTTAGATGAATATTCCAAGAAATAAGTTATCCACAGAACTAAAGATAAAACATTTTGACTAGTAATGATATAATATAATTTAGAGAACTAATATCATAATATATGAAACAATCTGCAATAATAGCCGTATTGTTTTGGTCAATTATGGGGGTTATAATTTGTATTTCCATTTTATCAACATCTAGTGTTATTGCCGATACTGACACTGCCAATACATTAACGGAAATAGGAAATGCGACTCCAACTGTTGTTATTAATAGCGTAACTGGTCCAATAACGCTACTTGAAAATGGACATACGGCAATTGCTTGGGCAACAAGTACAGTAACTGATAATAATGGATGTGACGAAGTAGATTTTGCAACATCTGTCGTCGCTGTTTTTTACGACAGCGCTGCAGTAGCAACAAGTTGCTCTTCCAATGGAAGAAATTGTTATCCAAGTGCAAGTACAACGTGTGCTGTAAGCGCGGGTGATACTTGCGATGGCGTAGGAGATACCAGCGTCGAATGGTCTTGCTATGTTAATCCATGGCATTACGCTAACGATGCTGCTACTTGGAAATGGTATATAGCGGCATCTGATGCTGCTAATACGGGATCTAGTACGAGCGATACAGTTACTGTAAATCCTTTGCTTGCTCTTGATGTAACAGAGGGTACAATAGATTATGGAACTTTGGCTCTAAATACATTATCTGCGCAAAGCACAACAACTGTTGTCAATACTGGTAATGATACAGCAATGGATGTGGGTATCAAAGAAAGTGCTGCTTTCACTTGCACTTTAGGAAACATAACCTCTACCTATCAGCATTATTCTCAATCAGGTGGATTCTCATATGGAGATGGAACTGTATTATGGTCAACCAGCACGCAATCATTGAATGCAGACATAGCTCAGGGTGAAAATGGAAGCGAAACTCCTTCTGAAGCTGTTTACTGGTTGTTGACTACTCCTGCTGATGGCGTATCTGGATCTTGCAGTGGTACAAACTATTTTGAAGCTCAATAAATCCTGTTTGTGTAAATAGATTTAATATTTAGTATGAAATCTTTGTTTGATCGTTTTGCAAAATATATTATTTTTCTGTCTGTAATTTTTTTTGTATTTCCTTTAATCACTAGGGCCGGTTTTGGTTTGTCTCCGGGGAATATAAATATCAATAATGCTTTAAGGGGATCATCTTTTGAAAAAGTTTTTGTAATTTCAAGATCTGACCCTGTGGGGAATTTAATAGTAACAGTAGAACCGCTCGGAGATACTGCCGAATGGTTTCAATTTGACAGGGGAAACAAATTTACATATCCGGAAGGAGAAAAACAATTTCCGATAAAATCTGTTGTAACTATTCCGGGAGGAACTCCCAATGGTACATATACCGGAAAGATACGATTCTCTGGATCCATGGATACCACGGGCAATACCGAGGGAGCAAGCGTCGGGATTACTATGGGAGCATTAGCTGATATCAGCGTCACTGTTACGGATAAAGAGATTAAGGGATTCAGATTAATTGGCTTACAAGCTGAAAAAGCGGTTGAGGGAGAACCTTTGGTTCTGTCTCTCACTTTGGAAAATACCGGTAATGTGGATATCCAGCCCAGCTATATCATTGCAGAGCTTTTTGACAAATTCTATAAACTACAATTAGCTACATTCAGGGTTTCTAAATTCAATGGATCAGTCAAGGTAGCAAGCTCTGGAAAAGTTTTAGCTACGGTACCATGGACAATTCCGGACGCAGGAAATTATTGGGCTGAGGTTTCTATCTTCGGCGATCAAAATCAATTAGTAGCAAAAGAGAAGTTACCGTTTGATGCAGTTGCTGGGACGGGATTATTGGCATTTGTTGATAAAAACTCTGCAATATATTTCATAATGGGAGGGGTAATAATCTTTTTAATAATCATAATTGTTATTTTTGCCATACTTTTGATCAATACAAGAAATAAACAAACAAAAGAATTAGCAGAGATGACCAAACATTTAATGAAGTTGGTGAAAAACAAAAATGGAAGAAAATAGTAAAAAAAAAATTGTTTAATTCTTTTATTTTTATTCTTTTTTATAGGAATATCTTTTGTTAAAGCGGATAGCGATACGACAAATA
This sequence comes from uncultured Candidatus Saccharibacteria bacterium, assembly GCA_964616145.1. Taxonomy (GTDB): domain Bacteria; phylum Patescibacteriota; class Minisyncoccia; order Minisyncoccales; family PEYH01; genus JAQTNP01. Next base: position 55,058 of record CAZTRD010000003.1, read on the forward strand.
CCTCAGCACAGGTTATAGATATAACAGGACCAGTAATTAGTAATATAAGTTCAACTATATTAAGCAATAGTTCTGTTTCTGTTACCTGGACTACTAATGAACTAAGCACTTCTGTTGTTGATTATGGAAAGACCACGGCTTTGGGGTCAACCGAGAGCGATCTTTTATTAGTAACCTCTCATTCTGTTACATTAAACGATCTATCTAGCGGCACAACTTACTATTACAGAGTAAGCAGCGCTGATTTGTCTGGAAACAGTACTACGGATAACAATGGCGGCAATTTCTACGCCTTTACAACTCCGTCTAATAATTTTATTCCTCCACCGAGCAGTGGAGTATCTACTCCTAAAATTTTAGAAATAGACGAGAGCAAAATACTTTTAAATAATAATTCTGAATTTACTAAAGGCCTGATGATAGAGATTATTTTAAATCTAACAAATGTAAGCAAATTCAAGATAGGGAACAGTAATAATTTAAATAGCGAAACTTGGCAAGAATTTGTACCGAAAACTTCTAAAAAGATCTCTGAGGAGGATGGAAAGAAATCAATATATTTTCAATTCCAAAACGATGAGGGATTAGCTAGCAATGTGATAGAGAAAACTATTGTCTTAGATACAAGCCCTCCATCCGCTCCTACTAATCTAAATGTGAAATATGTAGAAAATTATGTAGAAACCAGTTTTCAGAAGCCAAGCGATGGAGATATTGCCGGATACAGATTATTTAAAAGCACTTCTGGTTTTGTTTACAATCCGTTAGGTAATGAGCAGATAATTTTAGATGGCAAAGCCGAAAGCACAATAGATAGAGATATAAGATCCGGGAGAAAATATTATTATTCCGTATTCTCCTATGACTATGTCAGAAATTATTCATCTCCAGCCGTAGCAGAGATTATCATTCCTCCATATGCATCGGAAGGAGAAGAAATAATATCTACTGATAAAGGCATAAAAACTTTTGAGTTGGAACCGCAAAAACAAAATCTGAAAATAGAAATAGGGGATAAGCTGGAAGATCTTTCTATTTCTCAGAAAAGTTTTCATTATCTAGAAAATTCTCCAATCAATATTACTATTCCAGAAAATAGTTTTCTAAGAGATTCTGACGCTTTGGTATTAAAAGTAGGGGCAGAATTGTTGTATGGCCTGCAAAGGATAGAACATGTCTGGACTGCCAAAATCGATGTTCCCGGGAAACAAACAAGCTATCTTTTAACGCTGGAGGTGATTAGAAAAGATGGCACTAAGGAAATAATAGAATTGGGGCAAGTATTAGTAGATCCTTTTGGATATGTATACCAGGATGTAATAGAGCCGCATTTAAATTTATTCAAGGATGGGTTTTGGTCCTGGGAAAAAGCTCACAAACAAAACAGATTAGAGAAGGTAAAAGTATTTCTGTATCAATACAATGATTCATTAAAAGATTGGCAGCTCTTTGAGGCTAGCAGATATGGACAGAAAAACCCTCAGATTACGACCAAAGAAGGGGCTTACGGATTCCTTGTTCCCGAAGGGTCATATTATCTTGAAGCCATTAAGATTGGTTTTGGGGAAAAAACAACAGAGTCATTTGAGATACGGGATCAAATAGTAAATAAAGATATTGAATTATCATCTATCACCATTCATTGGTGGCAGGTAGATGAGAATAGGGAAGTTATTCTATTAATTATTCTTCCTATTGTTGCAATAATTGCTATAATAATTATAAAGGCAATAAAAAAACGCAGAAAAGTTAAAATTGTCTATGATGGTTTCTCAATTAAATAGAAAATCTATTGCCTGGTTTATCGCTGGAATAATATTTCTGGTTTTTGCGTTTGCTGGTTTTTCAAAAGCGCAGACAACTCCCGGTTTGCAGATTTTGTTATCAGGAAAATTGATTGATGCGGAAGGAACAACAGAGCAGACAGGAAAATTCAATATAAGTTTTGCCCTGTATGAAACCGCATCTTCTACTGATAACATATGGAGTGAAGTTTTCAGCGGAGATAACAAAGTAATAGTTGAAAATGGTATTTTTCAGGTAAGTTTAGGATTGCAGAATCCTTTTAATGTTGATTTTGAAAACAACACATATCTTTTAGGGGTAAGCATTGGGGGAACAAGCGATGTTCCTCAATGGGATCAAGAAATGACCCCTCGTATTCAAGTAACTACTTTAAAAAATCTTTTATTCTCTGGAAAAATAATAATGACAGAGGAAGAATTGGTAAATGCTTTGATTGAAGAATTTAAGAATAATACATCAAGCACAGATAAATTGACTCAAACAGCTTTCATTAATTTCTTAAAACAAAAACTTGCTCAGGCCGGAACAAGCGCTGTTATCATTTCTCCCAATACTATCAGCCTACTATTAGAACAAGTGTTAAAAATACAAGAAGATTATGAACAAAGCCTAGAAAAACAAACTTTCTGGCAATCATTGTTAAATTTCTTTACAAAGATATTTGACGCTATTGCTGAAAAATTAGGAAAAATATCTGATAAGATAACTGAGATATTTTACAGATTAGATACCATAGATCGGGGAATTTCAAAGATTATTAATATTCTTGAAAACCAGAACCCCCAGTCAGCAAGTCTTGCTCCAACAATTTTGCCAACCGTTGATCAACAATCAAGCATTAATTATGATGCAAATTTCTTAGTCAAAGATCTCGGGAAAATCATACTTAGAACTGGAGAAACAACTATTAGAGTATTTTCTCAATACATTACAGAAAATACTAAAATATTTGTATTACCAATAGAAGAAATACAAGATATTTGGTGGATATCTGACAGAAAAATAGGTGAGTATTTTGAAATATCTATTACTCAATCTCAGGGCCAAGATTTGGATTTTGAATATTGGATAATAGTTCCTAAAAACGAACTACCTCAGGAGATAATAATCATTCCTGAAACGCCAACCCCGGAAATAATTCCTACAGAATCTGCGGTTGAGCCCCCAGTAGTAGAAGAAACACCACAAGAAATACCAATAGAAAGCGTTGAAAACCCGCCAGTAGAAGAACTTCCCGAATCAATTCCAGAAATTGAGGAAGCAGCAAACCCGCTCTAGCGGGTTTTTTGATTCTGTTTTTTATGTTAATCTAAAAGCATGGATTTTAAATTCCTGGAAAACAAAGAGGTTTTAATATTGGGCCTTGGCAGAGAAGGGGAGGCGACTTTTAAATTATTAAGAAAAGTATTTCCAGATAAGATATTTTTTATCGCTGATCAAACAGAATTTAAAAAATTACCAATTAGATTAAGGAGGCTATCAGAAGCAGATGGTAATGTAATTTTATCCTTGGGTAAAAATTATTTAGAGATAGTAAAAAATGTCCAAGTTATTTTCAAAACTCCCGGGATTCCGGAAAAAATATTAGCTCCTTATCTAAATGATAAAATTAATGTCCTATCAGAGATAGAAATATTTTTACAGGAGAAAAAACAAAATTGCATAGGAATTACGGGAACAAAGGGAAAGAGCACTACTTCTTCTTTGATTCATCATATTTTAAAAAATAGCGGCATTAAATCAAAACTAATTGGAAATATCGGGAAACCCGTCTTTACGTATCTAGAAACAAAAGGCAGGGGGAAATTCGTAATAGAGCTTTCTTCTCATCAATTAAATAGAGTAGAAACAAGTCCGCATATCGCCGTATTCTTAAATATATTCAGAGAACATTTGGATTATTACAATAATTTCAATGAATATTTTGAAGCAAAACAAAACATATTCAAATGGCAGGCGAAAAATGATTATTATATTTACAATAGCGATTTTAAACAATTAAAAGAACTCGCGAAAAAAAGCAATGGTCATTTAATTTCTTTTGGATTTGAGGGAAAACCAAAAGTTCATTTAAAAGATAACTGGATTTATTATTCAAATCAAAAAATATTAAATAGGGAAGATATATCTCTCAAGGGCAATCATAATGTTTTAAATACCATGGCGGCGATCGCCGTTGCCAAGATATTGAAGATTCCTAACAAGAAAATAGAAAAAGCAGTTAAAACATTTAAACCGCTAAAACATAGGATGGAACTATTCGCTACCTATAACGGAGTGAATTTCTACAATGATTCTATCGCCACTATTCCAGAGGCCACGATACAAATGATAAATTCAATACCTAATATAAATACCCTTATCCTGGGGGGCCTTGATAGGGGACAGGATTTTCAATCTCTGGCCTTGAAAATAATCCAGAAAAAGATCAGGAATGTGATACTTTTACCGGAAAATGACAAAAAGATAGCTGAAGCTATTGCCAAAACGAAGGGTAGAAAACCAAAAATATATTTTGCTAGGAATATGAAAGAGGTAGCTAAAATATCTTTTGCCAATACCAAAGAAGGTGCTTGCGTTTTATCTCCGGCTTCTGCCAGCTATAATCTGTTTAAGAATTTTGAGGATCGGGGAAATAGATTTAAAAAGAGTATTAAGAATTTGATAAAAAATGAGCAAAACAGTTAAAAAAGAAAATCCTGATTTTATTCTGATTATTTCTTCCTTTCTTTTGATAATGCTTGGATTTATAGCTTTGGCTAGCGCATCAGGACCTATATCTATTGAGCTTACGGGAAATAGCTTTTATTTCCTAAAGCATCAATTAATTTATGGCCTTATTCTCGGCCTGATAGCGATGTTTATTTTTTATAAATTGAAACCTGATTTTTTCAGAAAATATTCTTTTATCTTTTTTGCTGCTACTGTATTACTAGCTTTGGCTGTTTTTCTTCCAAAGATAGGATCTATAGTTTCTGGTGGGAGAAGATGGATAGAAATATTTGGAGTCAGTTTTCAACCATCGGAATTTTTAAAACTTGGCTTCATTTTATACTTGTCTGCCTGGGTTCATAAATTTAAAGATTCAAAAGAAAAATTCAAAACTGTATTGATCCCGTTTCTTATTATTTTATTATTAGTTTCAACAATTCTAATTCTTCAAAAGGACTTGGGAACTCTAATTATAATCTTTACTATTAGTGTTTTCATATATTTCACTGCCGATACTCCATTTTCTCATACCGCCATTATTATTGTTTTAGCTCTTCTTGCATTTGTTTACCTTATCTTTTTTGAACAATACAGAGTCAATAGAATGATGGTTTTCTTGAATCCTGAGCTGGATCCCCAAGGAGCAGGGTATCATATAAAACAAGCGATAATATCTGTGGGATCTGGCGGATTATTCGGCAGAGGTTTAGGATTGGGAGAACAACGCTTCGGATTTATCCCAGAACCGACAACTGATTCTATCTTTGCAATTTTTGGAGAGGAAGCTGGATTCGTAGGAACATTTTCTATTGTTTTATTGTTTATTGTCTTCGCCTGGAGAAATATTAAGATTGCCAAGGAGCAGAATAATGAATTCTATAGATCTGTAATAATTGGAATAACGACATGGTTCGTAATTCAAGCTATAGTTAATATGGGCTCAATGATAGGGATATTGCCGTTAACTGGAATCCCTTTAACCTTTCTAAGCTATGGGGGGTCAGCTCTCTTAAGCGAATTAGCAGCTTTAGGAATATTATTAAACATATCCAAGAAATAAACATATGAAAATTGTATTTACTGGAGGAGGAACTGGCGGGCATATTTTTCCGATAATAGCCATTGCCAGGGAGTTAAAAACAATTTGTTTCAACAAAAAAGAAAGATTAGAAATGTTTTTTGTTGGCCCCGGGGACAATAATTTAATAAAAACTTTTTCTAAAGAGAATATTTTTGTAAAAATTATCCCTGCTGGAAAATTAAGAAGATATTTTTCATTAGAAAACATTTCTGATATATTGTTTAAAATTCCTGCTGGAATTTTTAAAGCAACGATGTTTTTAATAAAAGCCAGGCCGGATATTGTTTTCAGCAAGGGGGGGTTCGGATCATTGCCAGTGGTCTATGCCGCAAAGATATTAAGCATACCGGTGATAGTTCATGAATCGGATGCAGCCGTAGGGTTAGCCAACAGAAAAGCATTCAAATCAGCCAAGATTATCATCACCGGCTTTCCTTTATCTGATAATTTAATTCCCAAAGAGAAGGCGATATTCTTAGGAAATCCTTTAAGAAAAGAATTGCTGAACGGCAGCAAAGAAGAGGGGATTAAGATATTTAATATTACCCAAGAGAAGCCAATTCTTTTGATTTTTGGAGGATCCCAGGGAGCGGTGAGAATAAACAACGCTGTGTTGGAAGCATTGAATAAAATCTTGGATTTATTTGAGATAATCCATCAATGCGGAGAAACCAATTATCAAGAAATGAAAAATCAAACAAATATAATATTTCAGCAAAATCCGGAAAAGGAGAAATATTATCATTTGTATGGATTCTTAAATGAGGAACAAATGAAGCATGCTTTTAAAATATCAAATTTGATTATCACCAGAGCTGGCGCTGGAATCATTTTTGAGGTCTTGGCCTGCGGAATTCCAAGCATTTTGATTCCATTGAAAGAATCTGCTCAAGATCATCAGCAAAAAAATGCATACTTTGTCCAAGAAAGGGGAGCGGGGATAGTAATAGAAGAACAGAATCTAATGCCCAACTATTTGATTGAGAGATTGAAAGGATTTTTCTCTTCCCCTGATCTTTCAAAGCAGATGTCCAAGAAAGCATTGGAGATATCAATGCCAAATTCCGCCTATCGAATAGCAGACCTTATCATTGACTTTGTAAAGAAAAACTGATTTAATATATTATATGGAGGATTTAGATTTAAAATTTGAAAGTCCTAGAGTAAGAATAGCGCCGTCTCCAACGGGAACTTTGCATATTGGAACAGTAAGATCCGCATTATTTAATTATCTTTTCAGCCAGAAATATGGCGGCAAATTTATCCTGCGAATAGAGGATACGGATACAGCCAGATCAGAGGAGAAATGGGTAAAAGATATCGTTGATGGATTAAAATGGCTGGGGATTAGTTGGGATGAAGGTCCGAATCCAGAAAACTCTCAAGAGGATATCGGGGAATTTGGTCCATATCGTCAGATCAAAAGAAAGAAGATATATGCAAAATATATTCAAAAACTTTTAGATGAAGGCAAGGCATATTATTGTTTTTGCACAGTTGAAGAATTAGAAGCGCAAAAACAATATTTGATGAGCATAGGAAAGCCACCGATATATAGTGGTAAATGCAGGGATTTAACCAAAGCTCAGGTAGAAGAAAATTTAAAGAATAAAAAACCATATGTGATTCGTTTAAAAACTCCCAAAGAGAAAATTGTTTTCGAAGACTTAGTTCATGGAAAAGTAGAAACAGATTCAGAATTATTGGGAGATATTGTGATAGCTAAAGGATTAGATAACCCATTATACAATCTAGCTGCAGTAATAGATGATTTTGAAATGCAAATCACTCATGTTATCAGAGGAGAGGATCACATTTCCAATACTCCAAAGCAAATCCTCTTATATCAAGCATTGAATCTTAAAATTCCTCAGTTTGCCCATATTCCATTGATTCTAGGATCGGATAGAAGCAAGTTAAGCAAACGCCATGGAGCAGTTTCCGTGAATCAATATAGGGAGGAAGGATATCTTCCGGAAGCTATAATAAATTTTATTGCTTTTTTGGGCTGGAATCCCGGGGATAATAGGGAAATATATTCTATCAATCAATTGATCAAGGATTTTTCATTAAAGAATTGCCATAAATCGGCTGCGGTCTTTAATCCTCAGAAACTATTGTGGCTTAATGGTTTTTACATCCGCCAAAAAAATCTTACAAAATTAACAGAATTATGTATTCCATATTTAATTAAGGCGGGATTGATTAAAGAAATAAAGGATACGGAAAAATTACCTCCGGTTTTTGGACAAGAGCCAACAGGACAAAAATATTTGATTTTAGAAACAAAAGAAATGACTGACAGCATAGCAATAGAGAAAATGATTTTATTGTATCAAGAAAGATTAAAGATTTTATCTGAAATCGCTGATTTAACAGATTTCTTCTTTAAAAAAGATTTAGATTATAATCCTAAACTATTAAAATGGAAAGATGCAGATAATGATATGATATTGAAGGCCTTGAATCTTTTGGAAGAAAAACTTTCTTCTGTTGAAGAATCTGATTGGAGAAAACAAACACTTTTAGATTTAATTGGTCCGGAAGCAGAAATATTTAAAGATGGTAATAGGGGTTATCTGCTATGGCCCCTAAGAGCTGCTTTGTCTGGAAAAGATGCATCTGCTGGACCATTTGAGATAGCTGAAGCGCTTGGAAAGGATAAAACAATGGAAAGAATCGTAAAAGCCAAAGAACTAGTTGCCAAGGGTTAGATAATTTTTGTATAATATATAATATGGCAAGAATAAATAAAAAAATATTGGGATTCTCTATATTGCTTTGTATCCTAGGGTTAACCTTGATGCCGGTTTTGGTAAGTGCTAATATTACGTCATCGACCTCATCGTTATACGACCTGGATTCGATAGACATCAACAAAGTAGGGGAGAGCTCTAAAAACTTCTTGCAAAAGATGTTTGATAAGATAGAAAATTGGTGGAATTCTCAGGGATCAAGTTGGGTAAAAAATATTTATTACAAAATTGTTGCGTTCTTGAATAAGACCGTAGTTATAAAATAGGCAGGAGAATGCGTCGCAGAAGTCATCAAATTTAGCGTTTAAAGGCCTTTGTGAGCGATTTTAGACCGAAACACGGGGAAAAGGTCATTGACAGGGGTTTTGCCCCTATATATAATGAATATTGTTACTGAGTATAATAACTCTTACACTCATAAATACATGCTGAAAAGCCATCTTCCTATAGCAAAACACATACCGTCATTTTTAAATTATTGCGATGATAAGGGTCTTTCAGAAAAAACTAATATTAATTATGAATCTTTTTTGAAAAGATTTTTAAAATGGTTGGAAAAAGAAAATAAAAATAATCTACTTCCCCATGAACTTACTGTCACCGATATTAATTCTTATAAAACATATTTATCCTCCTTTTCGGGCAAAAACGGCCAAACGCTTAAAACAATTACACAAAACTACTATTTAATCGCTTTAAGGGCTCTTATGAGCTATTTTACGGTGAAAGACATAGAATCAATCCCTTTTAGCAAGATACATCTTTTAGAAAATAAAAAAATCAGAAAAGATATAAATTTGCTTGACCAAAATCAAATCAGACAACTTTTAACATCTCCTAGCACGCTAAATTCTATTGGCTTACGCGATAGAGCTATCTTGGGAATATTAATTTATGGCGGTCCGAAGGTTGATCAATTGAAAAATCTTAATAAAAACCAGATCGAGCAGGACGAATTTATTCCGAAAGAGGTTCTCCAGATGGTTAAAGCATATTTAAGAACCAGAGATGACGACTGTGAGGCTTTATTTATTAATTATCGTCATGGAAAACATATTCATGAGAGATTGACATCTCGTTCTATACAAAGAATTATTAATTATCATGGAAAAAAAGTTAAACTACCCTTTCCTATTACTCCGGAGGCGTTAAGGTGGTCCCGCGCTTATGCTCTTTTGAATAAAAGAGTTGAGATTGAAAAAGCGTATTCTCACAGAATATTTACGATTAAAGATTATAGTAGCACAAAAATTACATCAAATTTTATTGACAATCCCAAAGCAATAAAAATCCCCTCCCCTACTTGGTATATTGTTGAAAATATCATTGAAAAAGAAATATCCTGGCTAAGGAGCACTCTTTCTTTCTTGCCTGAAGGATATAAATTAAATCCTTCTTTCTTAAGATGCGATGATTGTATTTTAAGAAAAATAGCAATTTTAATTGCAAGCGGAACAGTTAAGGCAACTCAATTTGAAGGCAAAAATAATGAAGATATGTGGAACGGTCTTATAAAGGAACCCGGTCTTAAAAGGTTAAGTAGCCATGGACAGGAATGGCATAAAAAAATGATGGATGTAGTTCATGGATATTTTAATTCGAAAAATTATAAGGTAGTCTCGGAACCGGCTCTAAATTATGGGCGCGCAGATTTAGAGGTTTATTCAAATCATGAAAAAACTATTGTTGAGGTCGGGACCGTTTCGTTGTATAAACTTTGGTACAATCTTTCAACAATGAAAAATGTTAATTTCTTAATTATCCCCTCTGAAAACGTAATTATAGAATTTAATACATGATCAAATGGAAAAAAACCCACTTCCTAAATTGGATGATTTTCTTCTAAATTTACAGGTGAACAATCTTTCTCAAGAAACGGTCTATAATTATGAAAGAGATTTAGAAGTATTCCAAAATTTCCTGCAAGAAATAAATATTGATTTTGATAATGTTAATAAAATGACTATTCTTAATTACAAGGCCTATTTGGTATCACGAGACCGAAAAACTCCTAAAAAACATCTGGGAGAGAAAAAACTTAATGAATATTCTATTAATAGAATGCTATCCTCCTTGCGATCTTATTTCAAATATCTTGTAGATATGGATTACGACTCCCCTATTTCTCCCGAATCTATAAAACTTATAAAAACAACTCGTAAACATCCCCAGGTGGCGGAATTCAATGAAATCGTAAAATTAATAGAATCCCCTAGCCATATGGAGAAAAATAAACAAATAGCAGCAAGGAATCGCGCTATGTTAGAAATGCTCTTCTCTACCGGCATGAGAATCTCAGAATTAGTCGGATTAAAAACTACTCAAATCGACAATTCTGGACGTATTTTTATTTTGGGGAAGGGGAAAAAAGAAAGATTTGTCTATTTGACAGCTCGGGCACAAGAATATCTGAAACAATATTTGGATATAAAAGGTCCAGCTTCTTCACCATTTCTTTTTGTCCCCTATCGTGGAAGAAATGTAGGAAAAAAGGATAAAAAAATATCAGCAAATTATTTGCAAGAAAAAATAAAAAAATATAGAGAATTATTAGGCATCAATATTCCTATATCTGCCCATTCATTACGTCATGGATTTGCGACTTATTTGGCTGAGAATGGCGCAAATCCTGCGGCAATACAAATATTATTAGGTCACGAATCATTAGATACTACAACTAGATATGTACATGCTTCGGATCGTTACGCAGAAAAAACACATCGGCAATTTCATCCCCTTAAATAAAAATATTGTCTTTTATATGTCATTACAGGTATTCTCTGGCAAAAGTGGAAAACATACTTGACAAGTATTTTGGCTTTTGATATGATGAACTTGTCGTTCTTGAGGATTTGCGCAAGCAAGTCTTCGAGGCGACATAGAAACTCGCCTTAGCTTTTAGCTCGGGTGAGTTTCTTTTTGGGAAACTATATTCCTTCCCAAAGAGTTTTAAGGGAAGAATCTGATATATAGGATAAAAGATCAGCTGCTGGAATTTTTACTTCATCAGCTCCAGCAATCATTGATCCCATTTGATCATTAGAAAATTGGATTAACATTTCTTCTTTGTTGAATCCGAAATTAGAAAAGTTCTCTTTTTGGGCACTTGTTGTATTTTTAATCCAATTTACGATTTCTTTATCGCTGGAAGAATATACGTTGGTCAACTGTTGAGAAGTTGTAGCGGCAAGAAAAGACAAGTAGTCGCTTTCCTGGTTAAAAATAGTATCAAGAGTTAATTCTTTTGAATTAGCTATATCATAATTTAGAACTTTGCTTTCTATAACTAGATCAGTAGCTCCGGATAAATACTTGCTGTATGTTATTCGTATGCTGAATAATGATTCTGAAAAGAATATGGCCTCGTATTCTCCCTCCAAGGAACTTTGCATAGTTTCAGTTGTTTCTTTAGGAAGATCTGCTTTAAAATCATTTATCAAATCATCTAGGGATTGCGTAATAAAAAGATTGGCAACCTCTTGTTTTTGAGAATCCTTTAAATCCACAATAACTGGCTTTTCAAGATAGATAGAATACTGATCTTGATTATCTTCAATGATTTCTTCTCCAATAGTAGCAAGCTTTTCTTCAACTATCACTGTTTCCTGCTGACTGTTTTTTGTATCAGTTTCTTTATCGCTATTCCTCCCGTATCTTGGGAAGATAAAAGTTGAGGATACCATTATTATCAATATCCCGGCTATGTATAATAGGATTCTGTTTCTTGGAGTCATTTTTTAATATTAATTAAGGTTGTAATATATCCTCTGTTCTGCCATCAATTGAAACAATCACTTCTTCAACTGCCGGAAATTGTTTTAAGGTTGTTACTATTTGCGACATAATCATTGCTACCATGCAAGAACCTCCTATCCCCTCTTCCAATTTCTCGTTGAAATCAATTTTGAGAGTTCCGTCTTCAATGGATATCTTTTGAATCTCCACTCCTTTATTTATTCCAGTTATATATCCTTGAGACTTTTCTTCGTCGGTTGGTCCCTTTAATAATTCTTCTACAGTGGCTTTGGCTATTTGAGGGATTGTTTTGATTTCTCTTCTCACTGGATACACTAATTTACAATCCATTGTTTGAGGATTCATAATCGTATTACCAAAGAACACGCGAACCTCTGTTTTTTCCTCTTGCTCGTTCTTAATTATGGCTTTTTGAGTAAAGATACCAATAATTATTATTCCCACCAAGAGAACTGCAAAACTAAGAGGAACAATGAATTTTTTCATGTTATAGTCCAAGTCCTAGGATGTAAATTATAAAATAAGATAGTACGACAAAAAGGATTGAGAATAGAGGGATAAACAAGATTTTCCTCCAATCAGACATTCTAAATCCTCCTACCCTGTATCCCCTCTTTTGCAAAGCATAAAACAGTTCTTTATCCTCAAGCTTTATCGCTTTGGTCCTGACAAAGATAGTAGCGATAATCAATCCTAGTAAAGTTAAACAATTAGATAATCCTAACACTAGGAATTTCCAGAAACCATTCTTTCTTCTTGCTTCTCTGAAACAAATTAGACCTGCAATCAAACCAACCAGAGCTGAAAGGATAATGAATATGATGACAAATAGGATGACGGGATGGAAATATATGAATGAAGCGTAATCTACGCCAGCCGGAGCCCCTTTATTAATCCATAAATCCTCTGAAAGCAACTTTGACGGTGAATTGATAGTTATCTTTGTATATTTTACAAAATCAGCAGAATCTTGATTGCTGTAAAATATTTGAGGATTCTTACGGCTATAGTGATCAATGAAATAATCTACTGTTGCATATGGTTCTATATCCTTGAATATTTCTGGACTGACAAATCCTTTTACCAAGACAGTGGTCGGGATAACTTTGCTTTCATATACACTGGTTGGCATTAAAGGATAATATGCTTGATCTGTGGGGAATGCCACAAAAACTCCTTTATTTCTTTTTTTGTAATAATTGTATGAATAATCATATTCGTAGATATCCGTAGTACTGGTAGCATTGGCAATACTATTTTCCGTTAACCAGGAGACGACAAAAGTAAAATCTTTCCCGATATAGTTGCTTAAGACCGGTATAGATCCTTCGACTACATTCAGATTTTTACTCTTTAAATAATTATATAATCCAAAGCTTGTTTGGGCTGTAAGGATTTCTGTAGTAATTCCCTCTTTTTCCAGATGCTCATATACTACAACATCTTGTTTTATCGTATCCCCTGCTGTCGCTGCTCCTAGTTCAGGAAGTGCGCTTGTTGGCGCAGAACTATAATAATGCCGTTGAGGAAAAAATAATGGATAACCTTGGGTAATACCCAATGCAAATCTTATATCTCTAAGATTACTTTCTGCTGCCGAGGAAACATCTTGGCCATACCAATCAGGGAATGTATCAACCACATCTATAACAACTTTTTCCGGTTTAGCAGGAACAGGAAAAAGCCACACTCCGCTTCCAGTATCTTCTTTCAAACCAACACTGATAATCATTTTCTGCACTCCTTTTTCAAAATTGATATATGCAAGCTGGCTCTCCTCATCTCTAAACCTCCAATGATCGTAATCCGGCCAGATTACCATTCCGTCTGCTAATACAAACAAAGGAGCTATAAAGGAAAATATTGAGAGAAATATTAAAGTTTTTAAAAATGTTTTTTTCATATTTTTTAATTTATTTTTAATAATTCAACTTCAAAAATTAAAACGGAATTTGCCGGAATGGACCCTATAGGCGTACTTCCGTATCCATATTCCGGCTGTATTGTTAGTTTCCTTTTCTCTCCCACCTTCATTCCCAAAACTCCCATATCCCAACCCTTGATTACTTTTCCGGCTCCTAAAACAAATGAAAACGGTGTTCCTCTATCCACGCTAGAATCAAATTTTATTCCATTTTCCAGAGTACCGGTATAATGTACTGTAGCCGTATCCCCATTTTTTATCTCCTGCCCACTCCCCTCTTTTAATATTTGAATGTCTAATGGTTTTTTTGTTTCGTCTGTCATATCATTTGATATGTTTATTTGTATATTTTGCCAGCCATCGGGATTAGTTTCTTTATTATATGTAAAAATGAATATGATTATCCCTATTACAAAACCAATAGAGATAAGTAAAAGAATATACCAGTTCCTTTTCATATTGTTTTGTTAATAATAGCTCATTCTAGCAGAAAACCATCTATTGTTTAAGGGGCTTGGATATATTGGAATTCCAGGGGCCTTTTTTCTGTTTTGTTCAGAATAATCCAGATGCAAGAGAAGACAAACATAGCTATTAGAAATATCAAAAACCCCAAGTATATTTTCTCTCTATACTGTTTGACTATTTTTTTGATTTCTGCTAATATTTTCATATATGTCAAAGACAAAAGCTTCAGGAACAACTAGTTTGGGGAGAGATTCCCGCCCCAAGTACCTTGGCATTAAAGCCAGCGGAGGACAACCTGTTAAAGCAGGTATGATTATTGTCAAACAAAGAGGAACTAAGGTATTGCCGGGTAAAAATGTAAAGAGAGGGAGCGATGACACATTATATGCTGTTAAAACAGGCGTAGTTAAATATACTACAAAAAGAAAAGCTGGTTTCAATAATCAGCAAAGAGTTGTTAAAATAGCTAATGTAGAATAAATCTATTCTTCTGTTGTATCGTGCTCTGGTTGTCCTGTAATAATCAATGTGATTTCTATCTCTAAGCCCTGATCTAGGGTTATTTTAATTGGAAACTCCCCTACTTCCTTTATTGGATCTTTTAGATTAATCTGATCTTTTCTTACATCAAAACCATTTTCTTTTAATTTCTTTGAAATCTTTAATGTATTTATACTTTCAAACAACTGCCCTTCATCTCCTACCTTGATTGTAAATTCTATCTCTCTTCCATCCAGCTCGCTAGCTGTTTTTTGAACCTTTTTTAAATCTTCTTCCGCCTTATGCTCTCTATCCAATTTTTGTTTGGCAAGCCAAGCTAAAGATTCCCTATCGGCTTGCTTAGCAAGATTTTTAGGAATTAGAAAATTCCTTCCATATCCATCTGGAACATCTTTAAGATCATATTTCTTTCCTAAGTCAGAGATGTCTTGCAAAAGGATTACCTTCATATTTTTAATATTTCTTGATCAATTCTATCGCTTTATCTAATTGCGGGTCCGTATTTGTGGCATCTTCTGGCATTTTTATTTCTATATCCGGGTTTATCCCGATTTTATTGATTTCATTGCCCAGAGGAGTTAACCATTTAGCTGTCGTGACTTTTAAAAATGAATTGTTTTCCATTTCCAAAGCTTCCTGAACCAACCCTTTGCCAAAGGTCTTCTCTCCTACTAATTGTACCTTAGTATTATTTTCTTTCAAGCTGGCAGCCAATATTTCAGCGCCTGAGGCAGTTCCTCCGTCTACCAATACAACTATCGGATAATCCTTGAAATATGCATTTCCTTTTGCCTTGTATTCCTTTTGGACTCCATCAGAATATTCTTCTATCAATACCAATGTCCCTTTTTCCAAAAACCATCCGGCTACCTCCTGGGCTTTGTCTAATAATCCTCCTGGATTATTCCTTAAATCAAGGACAATCTTTTTTGCTCCGTGACTGACTATTTCATTAGCTGCATTAATGAATTGAAGGGTCAGATTTTCATTGAATTGATAGATGGTTAGATGAGCAATATTATTATCCAGGATTTTAACTTCTACAGATGGAATATTGATAATAGCCCTGGTTATCTCAAATTCTTTAACATCTTTCCAGCCATCTCTAAAAATAGTTAAAACCACTACGGTATCTCTTTTACCTCTCATCTTACTAACAGCTTCATCTATAGTCATATCACTGGCAAATTCATTCTCTATTTTGATAATCTTATCTCCCGATAATAGTCCGGCTAATTTTGCCGGGGATCCTTCTATTGGAGCAATGATTGTCAAAACTCCATCTTTTACTCCAACCTCCATGCCAATACCCTCAAATGATCCTGAAATGCTTTCTTGGAATGTTTGGCTTTCTTCTGGATCGTAGAAAACAGTATATGGATCACCCAAACTTTCAGCAATTCCTTTGGCTGCTCCATAGACCATTTTTTCATGATCTAGCTGATTAAGATATTTATCTTCCAACTGATCCCAGACATCATTTACTATTGAAAAATCTATTCCTTCTGGAAGATTATTCAAAATAGTCTTTTGCTCTGTATCTTCTCCCAATCTAAATCCCACCACAAAAGCAATAACAATTAAGCAGATCATCAAAATAAAAGAAATTCTGGAAAATATTTTATTCATCGTTTTTTAAATAATTTAGATATTTTTCTCTTTATATCCTGAATTTGGTAAGTAACAAAAATTATACATCCTATTGCAGAAAATACAAGGAAAATTGATCTTAAAAGCAAGCTTAATGTAATCCCCAATTCCCGATTTAGCCCTAAATGATAGAATACATACGATTGGCTTACTTCTGAAACTCCTAGGGCCGCTGGAAGCGGCATAAAGGAGCTTAAGCTGTTAGCATTATTTACCACAAATAATTCTCCTATTGAAATAGGGCCTGAAACAAAATATATGCATAACCATATAAAGATCAGAATAACTATTGATTCTATGGCTGACATCAGAAAAACAACAAATCTTGCTTTAGTCTTTTTGCAAAAGAATTTTACAATCTGACCCTCTATTTCTTGAATTTCATCTTTATGCATCTGAATTTTTTTCATCTTAGACAAAAACAATTTATCCAAGATCCACAACAGCAGTCCCCTATTCTTGATTATCTTTCTCGTTTTGTGATAGAAGAACAGGAAAACAAACATTCCTGCTAATAGGAATAATAATAAACTCAGCTGAACAGTATATGGTAAAGGAATATATATCAAAAAGAAACATATTCCTACAAGGAATGTTATTATCATCATTAAAAACAAAATTGTCTTTTCTATTATTATCGATGATATGGCATTACTGGATGATATATTATCCCCTTCCCTTAAAAGAGCGTATCTGAATGGTTCTCCTCCTGCGAAAGTAACCGGAGTCAAATAGCTAAACCCAAAACCAACCAATTCTGCAGATAATATTGTTCTAACAGTTGGTTTCTGTCCTTGATGTTTTAAGATTATATAATCTCTCCAGGCAGAAATGCTGATTAAAGAAACAAATCCGAATGCCAACAAAGCAACAAACTTCCATGAAAATATTGAAATTAAAAAAATAGCTATTTGGTGTAAGTTAGTTTGTTTTAGGGCGAAAACAAATAACCAAATACCAACAACTAGGAAGAATATAGAAAATATGACTTTTTTGGTTTCCATAAGAAATATTCCTCACCATTACTTTTGAGAACACGCTACGGCCCCACAACCATCAGATACAAAGCAGATAAGAGAATTACAGCGGAATTTGCAATACCAACCATTTTTGGTAGCATAACTTTCTACAACTTTATTATTCAACATAGGAATACAATTACCGCCACTAACTTTTTCTCCTGATTTGCAAAGAATTTCTTTTCCGCCTTTCAGATATCCTATAGAGCTCCTTGAGGTACAACTAAGAATTATCCCCGGATACCAATTAGTAGTAAAGTTATAACATGAACTATTATCCCAACCATATTTTGTACAATTAGCTTGAGGACATTGACGAATATTCGCAGGGTCAGTAAAGAATTCACAATTATAACAGAAATTGCAATCACCATTTGATATCCATCCTGATTGTTCCCTTCCAATACATTTTGGATCCGATGCCCCACAGGTAGCGGAACACACTGGAGGATTTTTACAATAATCTATTTTGGAGTCGCGGCAATCTGGACAATTTTGAGCAATATCTATTTGTAGCTTATCACTCTTTCCAATATTGCCGGCCATATCCCAACATTCGATTTGAGCTGTATATTTTCCGCCTTTATTAAATTTATAAGCATTAACGTTAGCACTACATTCAGTTTTAGTCTGACAATGCAATTTCATGACTTGTTTAGGCAAACTACTAATATTTAATTCGCAACCAATAACCCCTATATTATCAGAAACATTTATAGAAAATGATGTTTCTTCGTTAACATTCTTCCCTGTTGGTGCCCAGAAATTGAAATATTCAATTTTTGGTTTGATATTATCACTAATATTGGGTTCTATAGAATTATCGTTGTTTACTAAAGATACACATTTAAAATTACTATCAAAAGAACCAAGATTGGCATTTGAATCATCGCAATCTCTTTCGGTCTTGCAAGAAGAAGGACAAGTAGATGGTTTTTTTTCCGATATGCCCCAATTGCAGTAATTATCCTTATCTTTGTCAACGCAATTAATTTGAAAATTTTGATTATTGAGCTCGATTTGTATTGGTAGACCAACTGCTGTACCTTTAAGATCAGCATTTATATCAGTAGAGGGCATATATATCTTTACATAGCCACTTTCTCCAAAATTTTTTCCCCAACTATTTTTAAAAATCCAAACTGGGTTATTATATCTAGGATCGGTTTCCCAACCAACCAATACCATTGCATGACCCCAACTCGAAACGATAGAGCTTAAGGGACCTCTTTGGATAATTTCCTTTTTAAGATCATCTTCTCTGTTATTATATATGGCTTTGCCAGACGATCCTGTTTTAACGATATTCTTACCTTCGGATCCTCTGCATTTATTATTACAAGGAGCATCTGTGCCTGTATCCTCAAAACATGAATCAAAAACTACACCAGCAGTATTATAGTATAATAAGGCGGTATCTGGCCAACCGCCAGAACAAGATCCAGCTCCTGAACAAGAAACGATTTCTTGTTCTGATAGGTCTAAATCTAAATGCTGATTGTAGTATAAATTAGTTACGGCCTCTACAGCACCCGTCGCTCCATAAGCCCAGCATGAGCCACAAAGTTGATTTTTTATACTAGTCAACCAATTCTCTCCATGCCTATTCCTCCAATCAAACGAACTGGGAAGCTTTGATGATCCTGATTTTGATGTAGCTTTGCTATCCCCTATTTTAAATACTCCTCCCTTGTAATATTCAAATCCTTGCATGTTGGGCAAATCTTTTCCTTCCGCTACTCCCAATAATTTTCTTTTCTCTTCATACGACATCCTAGAAACAGAAGTTTCCCCTGCCGTCCATCCAAAATTATTCTTTCTGATATAATCCTGGATTTTGGATAATTTAGCTGCAGATGATTGTTGCGCAGATTTAGCGGTAATCACTGAATTTTTATCTTCCGCGACAAAAATATTATTAATCTTTATAATTGCTCCGGAAATCTCAACTTTAATTTCTTTTGGTGTGATGCCGTTTAAACTGCAACTCTCTTCGCAAGAGCTATCAAAACTAGAAGTCCCAGAATCATATGGTCCTAATGCCTCATACACTAAATATTGTTTATTATTGCTATCAATAAATATGATTCTAATATATCCATCTGATTTAGAAATTGTTCTCTCGCCCGAAACATATAGGGAATAAATTGGTTTTGCCTGGAGTTTATAGACGGATCCGCTTTTACTGAATGTTTTATTGATTGGTATGTTATTCAATCCAGATGTTATATCTCCTTTGGCTGTTATATCGCTGACCGTATTCGCTGTTCCATCAGACATTGTGAATTTCTTGCTTTGCCCATAAATCCTATAATTGCTACTCGCATCAAATATTTTCACAATGGCTATCTGGTTATCAGAAAAAACATCTACTTTCGGTACCGTGTATTGATATTTTCCTAAACCGGCATCTATACCATCAACAGGTATTCCAGGAATGCTTGAACAAACCATTCCAGGCAATTCTGCACATAAATACATGGTTACTTTATCAACCCCCGAAGAAGTCCATTTTACGTATTGAGTTGTACCAACAGTGAGTGTTTCTCCTCCGCTGGGAGAAATAACAGTAATAATTGGATTATTAGAAATACTACCCTGAAGAATTTTAAGATTTATCTCGTCTAATCCAAATTGAGTAATTAAAATTACTTCAATTACCAATATTAAAGAAAAAATTATGGCTAAAAACCAATTTTTGCTCATTATTATATTTTACCAAAAAA
>CAZTRD010000004.1:0-17676 GCA_964616145.1 uncultured Candidatus Saccharibacteria bacterium
CTCATACGGTTATGAGGCATGGAGAGAGTACGATTCCTCAGGGAATTTGATTCATTATAAGAACTCAAACGGTTATGAGGGATGGAATAAGTACGATTCCTTAGGGAATCTGATTCGTTACAGGAATTCAGACGGTTATGAGGAATGGAATGAGTACGATTCCTCAGGGAATTTGATGCATTCCAGTAACTCATACGACGATGTAGAGCAATAGGCAAAAAGGAGAAGTATCATGGCGAAAGTAATTGAGGTGTTGGTGGACCAGGATGTCGACCTCGGGTTTTTGGAGGGGGTGCTTTGTATTTTGAGTACGCTGTTCGAATTCGGCCGGCCGTGCTTTGTCCGGTGTGTGGAGGTCCGAGCCGTCTCGTGACGAGTGTGGGGGACGAGTGGAGGAGTTGTGCCGATTGCTTGGCTACGTGGTCCGAGTCTCGACGCAAGTGTCTGAAGTGTGCTAAAAACCGGGCCGACTAGGCTTAGGGGGGGATTGGGGCTTTCCTCCGTCGAAAAAAGTTGCCCCCGGTCTTCTAGCACGTGCTAGAAGACCGTTTTCAATCTTTTACGTAGGAGCTGAAATGGGAATGTTACTAGTGGGATGGTTTGGCTTCTCTTTTATAGCAACAGGGTTGCTTGTTCTAGTTGCAGTCACAATCTTAGGAGAATGATATGAAGACTGAATTGAGCTCCGAGAATCATGGGTGGAGTTGGATTGAAGGAAATTCTATGAAATTGCTCAGCCACTGTGTGCTTTGTTTCAGACCGTTGTCCTGGTTTTTCAGGCGTGATTGGTACGCGGTCCGTTGTGTGTCGGGCGTTGATGGAATAGGTAAAACCTGGCTGATTGATATCGGTGCGATTACATTAGGATGGAGGGATAAATACAATGCCCGCCGCCGACGCAATGAACATTCTTAGAGTCACGGTAATCGAAGAATAAAAGTAAAGAATGAACTGCATAGGAGAAAAGTATGAAAGTTAGGGTTTTGAGGAACGGAAGGCTATCTGTAGAAGATAGGGATAAGAATCGACTAGCAGTAGTCGATCCCAATCTTTTGCAGATAGTCTGGGCGGCGGAGGGGGTTGATAGAGGTGGGGTTATACGAGTTTGTCGTGACTATAAAGCGTAAACGTTATATATAATATATAACGTAAAACCCGGACAAAAAAAAGCGGGCAAAATTCCCTTAAATATGTCAAAATTTAAGGCATAATAGATTGATTGCAGTCACCTTGGGTAGTGTGTTATGAAATGGCTTAATTCAGAATTAAAACTACGGCGTCTTCTTGCTGTATGCTACGCCGGTAGCGCCTTATATAAGGATGGCGGTGAACTGTATGATAATAGGGAGTCTCCCTATATAGATTTCCTAAGAGATACAGTTGATAAAATAGAAGATAAAATGCTCAAAAGAGCTGAAAAAGCTTACAAGGAACTAAAGGAAAAAGGAAAGAACAATGCTGGATATTAATTGCTCTTTAGAAGGAGATTTGTGGGTTGTAGAGATAGGGGCCTTATCCGGAGACGTAAACGAATACTCGGAAATAAAGGGGCCGTATCTAAGTAAAGCAGCCGCATATAAAGCCATTAAGCAGATGGCTTTAGAATCGGTTGAGGACGGTGAAGAATTGACTTTAGGAGATTTAAAGGATTACTGCAGTCTTTATGCAGTAGTTAGATTGGAGAGTGTGTATCATCCAATCCCTAAGGTAACAGTAAATATGAGACTAAAGAAAGTACTATAGGAGAACAAAGATGGAAGACAATGATCTTCATGATCTTCATAATATTCATTTTTACCTTTCCTTGACGATTATAAATATGAAAGGATTGTTGGTAAAAATGAGGGAGAGGTTGAAGTGGGTGGACGGAAGAGTTTCAACCATTGCCACACAAGAAATATGGCGGATAGAAGCTAGGGTCCAAGATATAATAAATTCAATAAACGAGTGGGATGTGGAGGAAGAACTTCTCATTTTCGATGAGGATCTTGCTGAGAGAGAGAGTTTTGGGCGGCGGAGGCGAAAGTATGAGAGGTTAGCTGCTGAGCAGGCGGCTGCTGAGCAGGCGGCTGCTGAGCGGGCGATTGAGCAGACTAATTTCTAGAGTGTTAAAAACCGCATATTTCCGAAATAAATCGGATTTATGCGGTTTTTTTAACTATTATCTACCTTTAAATTTAGCGATTTTTGTGGCAAAATATATTAGGTAAGATTACATAATATTGAAAAGAGGGATAATGTGCAAAAAGCCAGTAATATTAGTTATTTGGAACAGGAATTAAGGATCTTGTTTTGTAAATATGCGATTTTTCGAGTCTGAATGTTAATCCTTAAAGGATTTTGACTAAAAAGGTTGTTTACCCTATCTTTTATCTATAAGTTGTTAATAAATTGAGCTTAAAATGTTTATTTACAGAGGCTGGTTTAGAGAAGAAACCTTTTTTATATATAAAGTACATGAAGAATATTTAGTATATGTTTTAGATATTAACGAACCTGGTGATTTTTGTGTAACATCTCTAGACTGGATACAGCTTTTTTATATGAAAAATGAAAATATAAGTGATTTTGAAAAGAATTTGTTGGAAAAGGCTTTAAAACCATATTTTGCTGCAGATTGTTTGTGAAAAATGGAGAATGTAAAGATGATGGAGTTAAAATTTGAAGGGAAGAACGGGATTTTGTTCAAAATACATAGATTTGAGGATGATGTTAACATAAAATATATAATAGTAGAATCTATCTTAGAAGAAAAATCCATATTTAGTCGGTTCAACCCTCTATCTTTTTTAAAGTGGTACCCAAAAGTTACGGATGATCCATTAATATGTATTCGTTTAGAGAAGATGGGGGCGGGATTAGCCGCCGTACTGGCATTGTGAAAGAAATTGTATACCATTTATATCACAGACAAGATTTATTTCTTTGGTTTGACGACGAAACTAAAAAGACCTGGGTAGTAAATATTAAAGGGGAGAGAGTTAATAAAGATGTGTTTATAAAAGCTGCTTTAGAGAAATTTAAAGAAAGGCAACCTCTGTACGAAGCTATAAATACATTTATATGTGATGAAGTTTGTTTTGAACATCCTATAGAAAAAATATCAAAATATCTTCCAGAAATTAAGGCATATTGGGCAGTGGATTTGCTGTAAACTAAATCTGAAAATGATGAGAGCAGGTCAATTATGAAAAAACAAACCACTGGTTGGATGTGTCTAAGTTTGAAACGGTTTTAAAAAGCAAGTCCCGGTATTTCTACCGGGACTTTAAGGATGTGAGATGACAAACTCACAGCAATATTTTCAGTAATCCATCCGCTTCATGAGCTGTTATTTTCGAAATTGAATCAGTATTACAGACAGCTTTAAGGTATTTATCTACGGCTTCTTTGTTATTATGCAATTTGTTTCTAGATATAAGTTTGTTGTTGGATAATACTACTGCGTGTTTTTCCAGATTTTTGTTATCTTGTACGGTCATGCTGAATAAATTCTGCTCCGGAGCAGTAGTTAGGAATGGATGATGCAGATCTGTTAAACGATCTATGGCATCTATGAATCCAGCAATTTTTTGAAGTGTTATAGGTTTTAGGATACCATCTTTATCAGCTTGTTTAGTCATCGTTATAGCTTCATCTATCTTTTTGCAAACTTCTGGGTTTGTTTTCAGTAAGTTCTTACGGGTACTTAGCATATTTACTGCTGAATCCGTAAGACCGACACCAAAGCCAGCTGTTTTTTCTAGAGAAGATCTGCGTAGTGTGTTAAGTTCTATATTCATATCTTCGGCAGTTTTAAGTATTTGCCGGGCTACATCTCTACGAATTGTGTATGTATATTTATCGTAGTTGTTTAGTATATCGTCCGCTGTTTTCTGCAGATCTTCAGGTGCATAAATGTGCACTTCTGCGAGTATAGTGTTTTCGTGTCTATATTTTATTATAGGTTCTTTTATTTCAGCGGCTTCTTTTAGAAATCTTTCGGTAAATTTATAATTCAGATCTATTTTCCATAATTTAGCAGCTTCTTTAAAGATATTGTTTATTCTTTCTAATTCGTATTCGTTATATTCTTCAGTAGCATACTTAGAGAAATACAGATGTGATAGCCAAGTATTGGCTGGAGAATCTATAGGATATACTCTATTAATTCTATCAGCGAAAGCAGTAGTCGGAAGTTCCGAAGGATTTACATCTAATTCGGCTTCTTTAACGAATGTAGGGAATTTGACAGCATTATACAGATAATGCAGTTTGGAATGATTTTTATCCGTTGTCTGATCTATCATCTTCATCTCCTGAAAATAAGACAGTATATATTAAATAATATTATAATATACGTTCTAAAAATATACAAGCAAATTGATTTCTCCGCTACGCCTCATCGCGAAAGAGTCGAGATTTGATTTCGGATTGAACCGGGTGCGATGTGAAAACTTTGTGGGTGGGTGCAAAGAGGTGGAGCTTAAAAAAAATGCAAAGGAAACTCCTAATGTCAGAAGATTCAGTTTCAGAAGAGACGGTTACTTTTAAAGTTAGACGTATAGAAAATAAAGAAAAGTGGACAGCAGATAAGAAATGGTTGGGGGGATTTGCTACAACAACAAGTAAATATGCTCCCTACATTAAATCCGCATATAACTTATATAGGAATACAGACAAGACTATTTCGGTGATGAGATCTATACCTCGGGGGCGAGGTGAGGAAATGCAGAGAGAGGAAGTGGATATAGATACCGTTATCAAACTTTATAGAGTTAATTTAAAGCATAGTTTGATTAAAAAAGGTTCGGATAGTAGGATTCTGGAAATTCCTGAATTTAGATTTGCTCTAGCTGCAGATTTGTTATAAAGATATTTATATTTGTTAATTAGGAAAAATTGCAATGCTCTCTAAAGAAAAATCAGAAGGGTACATATATTTAGGAAAAGATGAAAATGCGGCACAGACTAATCAGCTGTTGGGTTTAGATTTTTTATATTTTAAATCCATTAGGGAACCTATACACTTTAAAATAATGATTTATTTGAGGGATACTTTGTTTGACGAGTGGTTCCTGGAAGATTTTATAAGATATCAAAATATATATAAACATCACTTAAGTTTTTGTTTTGAAAATAAAGAATTAAGGAATGAAATAGCAGTTAGATTATTGTAGAAGGGATCAGTAATGGAAGAAAAGAATCCTAAGATACTTGAGGGATGTAAATATTTAGGCAATATAATTATCAGAGGAGGCCCTCAAGTTTGGACTAACAAATATATGGGTACGGATACTCCGAGGGCAATAACATTCTCTTTCTATGTAACTAAGGCGGAGGATGAGTTAATTGTTAAGAGAAGTGTTCGTTATTATTACTCCAAAAATATATCTAGAAAGATAACGGATGTTATTGAATTTTTGGAAATGTGGTTTGAAAATAAACCCCCTGAAGATCTGTCTAAATTTTATTATTTTCGGATGGGGGATGGTAAACGTTTAGATAATCTGCTCAAAAAAGTACCTAAGCTTAAACCGTATGTAGCTTTGTGTTTGTTGTAAAGGATTGGAGATGAAAGGAAAAGATTTAAGCATATTAAAAAATTGTAGATATGTAACAAAGATATGTTTATTTGGTAGATTTTCTTCGGAATCTTTCGAAACAGCTACGTTGACATTTTCTTTTTACTTAACTAAAGTTGGGAAAGAGGTGGTTATTAAATTAAATAGATTTTCATCCCAAAAGCGCGGATATAAAACCAAATGTACTTCGAATATTATAGATAGTACTGATTTTCTGAATCTATGGTTTAAGGAAATAGCTAAAAAAGAATGGCGGGTTGACTATGTTTATCGAAATAACACAAAGGTTCGTTTTAGTAACTTACTTGCTAAAATTCCAGAATTTAAACCTTATGTAGCTGCTTATCTACTGTAATTTTAAACCATAGGAGATAGAGGATGTAGTGCCGCAACATCTTCGGCAGTAAGTTGCATATTAGCGGCTTCTGCAATATTCGGATAGCGTTGATGCGAATACCAAACACAACTGCAGAGATAGTTTACAGCGTGCACGAAGTCATCGGACTTACGCGGGGTTTTGGTAATCTGAATAACATCGCTTCCTCTAGGTCTTTCAATTCTTTCCGCATTTATATATAGAAAGTCTTCTAATAAAGAAATTGTACCAACTCCCGTATCTACTTCAGTCATACTCTCCCAGCTCGGGAATCGAATTTTACGGGCTTTCATCATATGCACCAGTACAACTATAGAACGCATCTTATCTAGTGAATACGAGCATCTGTAACCCGATATCGGGGGATTGTAGGATATTATAGGTTTTGCTGAAGATACTGTGTACGTAAAAGGGGCTACTTTATCTAGAGGGAATCCCGCTTGTATTAGAATAGTTTCTTTATCACAACCCGCCCCACCGTAATCATGAGCTATAAAGTTTGGATTAAATTTTTTAACTAAATCCAAAATGTATTCAGCCTGTTCCCAGCTTGGCATATTTCTATTGAGTTTTACCGCATATACAACTTCTATAACTTCCTGTCCGGGGAAGAGGCCTCCTAAAGCAATTGCCGTATATGACTGTGTTTCGTCTCCACCACCGCCCCAGTCTATTCCAATAGCTCGGAAAGAAAAAGATTTACTTTTATTTATAGCATTTTCTAATGTATTATCATCTTCACTACAAAGTTGTTGTAGCTCACTCTGTGTTATAAGTTTTTCGGCTGAATCACAGGGTATACCTAAGACTTCATTATAAAATCTGGATTGATGATAATTCTTCATCTTATATAATAGATCCAACCACTTTTCCGGATGAGTGTAATGCAGAGGATGTGTAACTTGAGAGACGTGATATCCTGAAAATTCCTGTCTTTTCTTTGGGAACCTATGCACGAAAGCTCCTTTAGAACAATCTAAAGGTTTCCCACAGGCAGCGCATATGCAGGTATCTCTGCCTATCATCTTAAGTAAATCGTGATCTATAGACGGGATATTGAATTTACCGCAACCGCACTTGGTAACCCATTCAGCCTGCGAGCTATCTTCAAATAAACTTGTTAATGTATTATCTAAAGTTTTAGGAGTTCCTGAATATGTTTTAAAACCCCATCTTTCAACAGCATCTGTAACAGCATCAATTACAGGCATGAAATCCCAGTTTATATCCTGGCAGTTATGTACAGCAATTCCGTTTGCAAAAAATGTATTGGTGCCTGCAACAGCTATGTCATATACTTCTTGATAACCGGCGTATTCGATTTTTACTATTTTGGAAAGATTTGCTTTAATTTTTGACGACGTAATCGAGCATTTTCTTTGTTCTTCCGAAGATGTGCTGTGTATCGGATTGGGTTTGCTTTGAGTGGATAACACAGGTTTCGTAAATAAGCAAATATCTCCAAAGATCGACTGTGCCGTGTTGATAAGTCTGTGCCGTAATTTTTGTTCTCTCTCCAACAGGGTTCGTGCATTGCGAATTTCTGTAATATCAGGCATTTGTGGCAATTGTATTTGTGTTGTTTCCAACTGTGGTTGGATTGGTATCTTGCTGTTTATTTGCTTGTTTGATAAATGTAACCGTCCCTCAGAAGTGTTCCCATAATCATTTGTATTTGAGTTGGATTCAATTCTGTCTGAATTTTTTGTTTGATTAAAGTAAACATATTCTGCGAGTTCTTCGGTAGTTTTCCATCCTAAATTTGTGGGGAAGCGGTGATCTATAGTTGCTTCTACATATTTGCCGTCTTCGAGTGTTATTCTAAAACAGTTTCTAATTCCGCGATATTGAGCTGCTTCAGCAATACTTGGAACGATATATCCGTTTCTATTTAAGGATGCGAGTTCTTTTGTCGATTTTATTTTTTTAATTTCTATTGGATCCTCACACGTTATTATACTTGAAGAGCTTATGCACTCATCATAGATCACGTCGGAGATAGACTGAATACCGCGTATTCTGTCGGGATCCAAAAAAGCATACTGGAAGTACTGCACTGAATTGTTGTTGAAACTTCTAAATAAAGCTGTTTGATCGCAGGAAGAATCCACAAATACATCTTTATAAGGGGATGTGTTTATAAGCAATTTCATAGTATCGTTACTCAATCTTTTAGTTTGCTCAAAACGAGGGAGTACGAAAAGACAGCGGTATCCGGGAAATAACCAACCTAGTAGAAGAGAGCGGGAACAGATGCTAACTGATTTACCGACTTGGCGAGCACACATTAAGCATAGTCTTTTAGCACGTTCTAGAGAGAACACGGGTTCAAATTGAAAATGTTTCTTTAAAGAAAAAACAGATCCGTCTAAAGATAACATGAAGAAGAATGGAATTAGATCTTTTGTATTTTTTATATTTAACGAGGTTTTTAGTTCCAACAATTTTTCTTGATCTGACATAGTGACTCCTTTTATCTAAGATAAGATATACGTAAAAAAATGCAAGTGTTTGTGGCATAATAGAATGTAACCATCTTAGATAATAGTTTTTGTATATGTTTTATAATTGTATTATAAATGTAGGACTAATATAGTATTTGATTGTTGAGGGCTGGATTATGGCGCAGTACTTTAAAATGCCCACTAATCCTGTTATACCTAGTTATCCATATAAAATTACATATATATCTAAAAAATCCGATCTTAAAAGTAAAATAACTGTTCAGATAATTAAAACAATTACAGAATGTATCAACCTTTTTATTTAACAACTGCTGAGGTGCAATATGATTTATGCCGGAGCTGATCTGCATATAGAAAAAAGTTTAAGAAAAAATAGAACGGAATTGCAGAGAGATGGTTTTGAGGCGCTATTCAAATTTCGAGATGCAATTTTAGCCGATCCTTGTGATGAAGAGAAACATGTTCTACTGGCTGGAGATATATTCAATCAAAGTTCTGTTAATGGAACTGCTTTAAAGGCTTTCGCAGATTTTGTAGATGTTCTTTGGGAGAAACACATAAGTACATATACTATAACCGGAAATCACGACGGTGACTACGGACCTTCCATTCTAGAAACACAAGGGTGTTCAAATATAAATGAAAAGACAGTGGATATGGACGGGAGGAAAGTGTATGGTTTGGACTATGCTACTACCGAAGACTTGAAATGTAAATTAAAGAATGTTTCCTGTGACATACTTGTTTTACATACGCCCTTCGCCCACTTACTTAACTTTGAAGGCTCCTATCAACTTAAATTAGAGGATCTTCCGAATGTTCCTGTAACAATTGCGGGAGATGTTCATGTTAAAGATTTTAGAGAGTATTCTTCCGGAAGGTTTTTTATAAGTCCGGGAGCCTTACACCCCTGTGCCGTAGATCAGGGAGATGTACACGGATTCTTTAAACTTTCCGCTAAAGATAAAATAGGTAATTGGAAATTCTGTCAAATAACTACACGTAAGATCTTAAGAACGCAACTTAGAACCGATAAAGATATTATAGAATTTAAAGAAAGATTAAATAACTTTCAACATAATACTTTAAAACCTGTAGTAGATCTTAGATATTCTACGGATCTTACAGATAAGATTATACAACTTGAAAATGCATTTTCAGATAAGTTTATATTTATAAAAAAGCCAAATATAAGTGGTAAGATATTAGAAGGACGCCGAGGAGATTTAGATACTAAAGTGGATTTGAAGAAATTCACTATGATAGATGTTCTGCATTATCACACAGATCCTGTTAAAAATCCTGAAGACTATTCATTTCTTGAAGAACTGCTTTCCACTCAAAATCCGGACACTTTTTTACAAAGTAAAATAGATTCAATAGAGTGAGGAAAGTATGGAACCAGTTTCATTAGAGTTAGTAAATTTTGGTAAGCATAAAAAATATACTTTAGATTATAAGCCGGGAATTACCGGAGTTATTGGGGAAAACGGACACGGTAAGAGTACGCTAGTAGATCCGGCACAATATTTCGCAATTACCGGACAAACCCCGAATAGGTTTAAGAAAGAATCCTTCCTGCATTGGAGAGCCGATACGGGAAAAACAATATTCATATTCAAGCACGATGGTGTTGGATATAAGTTAACAAGAAATTTGCATAATACACAGACTTTCTTGGAATGGGGGTCTGGAAAAGGGAAGAGAATAATAAGGACGCTGTCGGAAGTTAATTTAAAAATGTCTTCTATTTTAGGTATGTCTTTCGATATTTTTAGAGAGACATGTTTTGCTCCACAAGGAAGCTTTTGTGATATAGTCAACATGCGACATAGTGAAAGAACAGTTTACTTTCAAAAAGTTACTGGTTTACGTTATGCCGAAGAACTTAGAGAATTACTTCAGCAGAAGATAAATGAAATTCCCGTATTTCCTTATTTAGAGAAAGATTTGAAAAGGGTTTCTGCTGAATTGAATACAGCTGCCGAAGAATATCGTAGAATAAGTTTACGTTTAAGAAGATTGAAGATACGTAAAAAAGAAGTGGATACGGAGTTTAAAAATGCAACTAAAATATTGGGAATGTCTTCGAAGAGCGAGCAAGAACGTCAGAAAACAGACATACTGCATAAATTGGTGGATATACGAAGAAAAAACGATAATGCGTTGTCACAAAGAGGATCTGATATCGACTCAAACGTTGGGATGATTACTCCCGGAGAAAGAAAAAATGCTTATAAATACTCCAATTACCTAAGCATACTTTCTAAACTACAAACTTTTAATTCGGAACACAGAACATCTTCTGAAATTAGAATTGATTTAGAAAACTTTATTTTAGCTAAAGGAAAACTAATTCTTAAGAAGGAATTGATTTCAGGAGAAAAGTGCCCAACATGTGGGCAGAAGATAGTCTTAGATTTTCCGGAAACAGAGTTGGAACAGAGGATAGAAGATATCAATACTAAATTAAAAGATATAAAGAAAGAGTTAAAACAAACTGAAGTAATAGAAGCTTTAGAAGAGCAATTAAAAGAGAACGAATGTGTAGAGGTAGATCTTAAAGCATTTGCTGAAAGAGAGAAAGCATATACTGAATATGTTAAAAAACAGGAAGAATTGAAGAAGATAAATGCTGAACTACATAAATATGAAATAGAGAAGGCTA
The DNA here is from genome assembly GCA_964616145.1 of uncultured Candidatus Saccharibacteria bacterium. GTDB lineage: Bacteria > Patescibacteriota > Minisyncoccia > Minisyncoccales > PEYH01 > JAQTNP01. The sequence goes on from CAZTRD010000004.1 coordinate 11,074, forward strand.
AAGCAGAAACAGAATTATCGATTCTAGAATCTGTCCCTACTGTGGAGGATTACGAAAAGAAATTGGCAGAAAAGATATTAATTGATTGTGAAGAGTATGTTAATAGACTTAATATATTAATAAGTGATAAAGCTGCTGCTAAAGCCACGTTAGATGAAAGACAGAGGTTGTTTGGAGAACTGCGGTCTTCGCAAGTGAAAGCCGCTGCCTACAGTAAATTGAAAAATAGATTCGAAACTGCTAGAGAAGCTCTACACAGAGATAATCTTCCTAAGTTTGTTATGTCTCGTATAATTTACTGTTTGAACGAGAGCATGGAGTTTTATCTTTCTAAATTCAACACTAACTTTTCTGCATATTTAGCCGAAGACTTCGATTTTAGATGTGATTTTCTCGATTCTGGGGATGCAAATAAGCCTGCATTTACCTCCCTATCCGGAGGCCAAAAAGTTGCTTTATCCTTAGCTTTTAGATTTGCTTTAGCGGATGTTTTAGGAGCTTCTGTTCCTATTTTGGTTCTAGACGAACCAACCATCCATCTGGATTCTACAAATATAGAAGCTATGTGTGAGGTGTTTAAAGAAGTACGCAGTTTTGCGGAAAATAACATGCACATATTCATATCTACGCATGAAGATATTCTGCAGAAAGCATTTACAAGGACTTTAGTAGTATGATAAAAATAGACGATAATGCTAATATTTCACCTATATGTTCTATAGGACAGGTTAGTCTTATGGATTTTCCAGGGAAGATATCCTTAATGCTTTGGGTTGGAAGTTGTAATCTTAAATGTGGATTCTGTCACAACCCTACACTAACCGAAGGTTCTACGCAAAGATTAACATATGAAACTGTTTTGGAAGCCGTAGAAAAAGCTACTGGAAGGGATTGGGTAAATGGAGTAGTTATTTCCGGAGGAGAGCCAACTATTTTTACAGGGTTGTATAGGTTGATAACAGAAATAAAGAAGTTAAAACTTGCTGTTAAAATAGATAGTAATGGAACACGCCCAACAGTTATCAAGGATATAAAAAATATTTTAGATGTTAAGGATTATATAGCTTTAGATTATAAAATAGTTAGTTCTGAATATAATAAATTAACCGGAGATATTGTTGGGGATAGAGTTTTATTATCTATAGATGAATTAAGACAATCTACAATACCTTACGAGCTTAGAACAACTATTATAGAATCTATACACACTCCCGAAATCTTTAGACAGATGATGGGGGAAATTAAGAAACAGGATAAGTGGGTTTTACAATCATTTTCAAATAAACATCCTTTATTGAAGAAAGAATTTCAAATAATCCCCCCGACTTCCAAAGAATATTTAGAAGAACTACATAAAATTGCTAAAAATAAAGGATACAACATTGGAATTAGAGAATAGTATTAAGTTAATAAGACTGCAAAATATACTGTACATAAATCCTTGGAATAATCAGTTATCGGATACACTGACTGTTTTTCGTAAGAAGACTGCTCCTGGAAGAAGGGGGCAGAAATTAGAAGTTACATATGTTCCGGAACAATTGTACTACATTTCGGAACATGCTTCCCCTAAAGTAGGTGTTACTTACGGAGGATTTTACAACAAAGTTACAGAAAAACTTAAGGAACTAAATATAAAATACGAAGTTGTGGATAATCAACAGAAATTACCTTCTATAGATTTATCACCTATAGAAGGTTTAGAACTTAGGGCTGGACAAGATAAAGTTATAGCTTCTATACTATCTTCGCAGAGAGGTATTGTCCGAGCTCCACCAGCTATAGGTAAATCTTTTGTAATAGAACTTTTATGCCTCCTACATCCTAAACAAAAGATTTTAGTTGTTACTGGAAGCTCTCAAGTTTTATCTGACTTGTTCCGAAGGATATCTAAAAGATGTAAATCTCAAAAAATAATTCAAGTATCTGCCGGAAAATCCTTCGATGAAACTGCTGATATAATCATATGCTCTTCAAAGTCTTTACATCACATAGATTCGGAATGGCCGGATATCCTCTTATTCGATGAAGTGCACGGCTCAGCAGCTCCTAAGGTAGGTTTAGCATTAGCTAGCTTTACTAAACCTAGAATGTTTGGTTTTTCAGCATCTCCTTCTGGAAGAAGTGATTCGGCTGATTTGATGATAGAGGCTTTCTTCGGACCTATAATTTGCGATATAAAATATGCTGAAGCTCAGAGTAATATGGTGATAAGCCCTATAGAGGTTTGGGTTATTCCTGTTAAAGGAGCAGAAGTGGAAAAATCCTCCCCAACTTCTAGAGATAGATGGAATGTGTGGAGGAACAGAACTAGGAATGATAAGATTAAGGAAGCTGTGGAGAAATTTGGTGAAGATACACAGATATTAATTTTGGTCAATACAGTAGAACATGCTTTCTTTCTTAGAAAACTTCTTCCGGGTTTTACTGCTGTATACGCAACTTTAAATGAAGATCAGAGATATAAGTTTGGTGCCTTAGGCATATGTGCTAAAGATGAATCTTTACAGTTAGATAGAGATTTGATGAAAAGCATGTTTAGAGAAGGTTCTTTAAAGAGAGTGATAGCCACTAAAACCTGGCAGGAGGGTGTCGATTTTCCAGATCTTAAAGTTGTTATTAGAGCTGACGGAACTAAGGGACCTATTCCTGCAACTCAGATAGGAGGGCGTCTTTCGAGAATATCTGCGGATAAGACTAAAGGAGTTGTTATTGATTTTTGGGATGACTTTGGAAATTGTTTTTTGAATAGAAGCAAAAATAGAATAAGAAATTATCAAAAAGAGGGTTGGACAATTGTCAACGGATACGGTGACTGTAACTTATAAAGATAGGAATGATTTTGTAGAAGCATTTAAGTTTTTTACTGCGGATTCTAAATATACTCCGAATGTAAAAGATAAGGTTTGGGGGAAGTTGATATGGAATTTGAAGAGAATTAATACCTCTCCCTACGAATTCTTTTTCTTTATAATCTATCACTCCGGAGAAACTAATCCTTTAAGAATATGTTATAAAAACTACGTAACATCTTCAAAAGTTTGGAAAGAATTTAAAGAGTATAAATATAAACAGCCTTTACGTATAAAAGGTATAATAGATTCACAGAGAACTAATTTAACAGCTACTTTAGAGTTATACGGAGATTGTTTAGAAGAATTACTTAATCCACACATTTCATTAAGTTCTCCTGTAATATTGGATACAGCTCTGCACTTATCCAAAGAAAAAGATATTAATATACAGCCTATTTTAGATAAATTTTTAGCTGATGCTATTTTTATAATTTACTGTTCCCCGGAATTTTTAGAACATTGTTTAGAACTTAAACTTTATATGAAGAAGAAAGGATTGATATGAGTGGTTTTAGAGAAACTGCTGTTGGACTAGTTCCTTCGGAAGATATATATAAAGACGAACATAGAAAAAGGAAGTACATACTTAAGTATTTAATAAGATGTTCTTCTTTGATGGAGGCCTGCCAGTTTACTTTAAATAAGATGAAATTTTTTGAAGGTTTCCCCGACTTAGATTTTATATGGGGGACTGTTTCCGGGTATTGGTCGGAATATTCCAAACTTGCTCCTGAAGATGCTATTCTACTGGATTTAGAACTTAAGTATGATGCTGAATGTCCTTTCTCTTTAGCAGATATTAAGCAGACGGTGGGGAAGTGGTTTGCGGAAAAAGATTTAGATTCCTTACATGTTCAAAATATGTTGCAAGGTTATTTAAAAGAATATGCTTTAACTACTTTGAAACAAAAACTGGATTCTGATCCGGATAGTTTGGATTCAGCAGAATTGCAGAATTTTGCAGAGCGAATGCGTCCAGCATTACTAGAACCCACTCAAAGAAATCCTTTTGTAGGGAGTCCTAATTTATTTCTAGAACAGAATAAAAGAATTCCAATAGGAATAGATTTTATAGATGCACTTCTAGATGGAGGGACTATTCCCGGAGAAGTTGTTGGCTTCGTTATTCCTTCAGGCGGAGGTAAAACTACATTAGTTATGCAAGGAACCGCTGCTGCTATAATACAGAAAAAACATGTGCTTATACTTTCTTTTGAACAGAAGTTAGAAGGTGATATTACTGGAAGAATGTATGTTCTAGCCAGTAACTCTCGTAGGATGGATTGGAAGAAGGGAGATATAACTAAGATAAACGCAGCTGTTATGGAGAGGTGGAGACAGGCGCAACCTTTATGGGCGAAATATTTACATTTTTACGATAACTGGGTATCAGCCGAATTTCCTCTACATTCTGTTAAAGAAATGTTTACTGTAATAGATAAACTAGCTGCTATTGGACAGAAGCCAGAAATATTATGGATCGATTGGTGGGGGAGAATGTGCGGTAAGTTAGAAACCGCACAGATGGCTTTAAAATCAGATTACGATAAGAGGAAAGCACATCAAACATGGTTGCACGAAATAAAAAGTTATTCCGAAGAATACGGAGTAAGAACATTTCTTATGCATCAACTCGCCGGAGCTCAGGCAGCTAAGTCTTCTAGATTTCTAGCTTCTGCGCACGATGCTATGGAGAATAAGAATTTTCCACAGATGTTGGATTATTGTTTTGTAGCTTCTAAGAAAGATAATATGGGTAGAGTTCAATTTAAATTAGATAAAGCGAGATCTACTAAAGGAGATACCGTGACAGCTTATTTGAATGGAGAATATTGTAAATTCGAATCTACAGCCCCCGAATATACATCCAGTTTACTTGTGGATGAAATAGGGGAAAATGAGGATTATGACGAATAATCATAAAACATACATTAAAATTGAAAAGCTTTTAGAGAGGTTAGCTAATGAGAATATAGATTTTGGTATGCAATTTTTTGAATCTACTAAAAATTTATATCTAAAACTAGGTACCAATAGATTAGAAAGCTTAGCTGAAATAACTGATATCAATTTTATCAAACAAAGAGATAACACACATATTTTAAATATTAGTTTTAGATTGGAGGACATATGCTTAATCCAAAATTATTTGAAGCAGTGAAAACCGTATTCGGAGAACCTATTTTAGTAGCTAATTCGGATAGGGTGGGTGAATATAGTTTACCTAAAAAGACTTCTGTATGCTTTACTAAAAATCAGAAGGAATACGCGCAGGTTGGAGAATGGGGTGAATGTTATAGGGTTAATTGCCCTGAGTGTGGGGATAGTAGACAGCGCTTGTATTTCTCCCACATGTTCGGGACCAAATTATATCCTAAGGATAGAAAAACCCCAATCTTTTTCAGTAAGACTTTAGTGCATTGTTTTAATGAAAATTGTCATCGTACTTTAGCTTTTAGGGAGTGGTTGGATAAACTAGATGAACAGGATATACAACAAATTACTATAGAAGGTGCTGCGGAAAAACCATCTAAGAAAACATTTACAAAGTATTTAGATACGGATGCGGTTTTACCCAGTCCTAATTATCCAATAGTTTCCGATGATCTTCCAGGATGTGTTTATGATTTCCTAGAAGAAAGAAGATTTGATGCACACGAACTAGATAGTTTGTATATGTGTCGTTTTATTCCGCAGGGAGCTGTTTGGAAAAATGATGATACGGAGATTGTATTTAAGGAAGATAGGCTGTTAATACCTATAATGCAGAGAAGAAAGTTAGTTAGTTGGCAGGCGCGTAAGATAGTAAATACAGACGATAAACAGAAGAAATATATCTTCGAACCTGGTTGTAAAGCAGTAACATTCTTATATAACATGGATAGGGCCTGGAAGTTTAAAAACGTTGTCATCTGTGAAGGTGTTACAGATGTCTGGAGAATAGGTGAAGATGAAAAACTTTCTTTAGGTGCTGTAGCTTTATTAGGTAAAAATCTATCTAAAATGCAGATGTCGGTTATGAAAACTCTTTGGGGGTATGATGGTAGAGGAATTGTAATGTTGGATTCGGATGCTAAGAAAGAATGTACAACAGCTTATAATTTTCTTAAGGCATATAAAATATTTCCTAAAGGAGTTAAAATAATATATTTGGAAAACGGAGATCCCTCCGATTTATCGCGTAAAGAATTATTGGAGCAAATAGGAAATGCAATTAAGGACTAAATTTGACGAGTCTCCTTATATTTTAAAACTACCGGATGTGGAAACATATCCGGAAAGGTCAATAATGGATTTGATGCAGAGAGTTTATTTAAAAACCCCTTTTTCTTTTCCTGAAATTTATATACACTTACCTACAGTACTTGTTAAGAAATGTTTTGAACCTGTAGCCGGGTATTATTTAGGTATAACAGAACAACTCGGAAAAGGCAGAGCCCCTGATATGATTATTTTAGGTTGTTGTAAAAAAACTAAATACGACTTAGTAAAATTTACTGTAACTCATTTAGGATTCGTATCAGTTCCGTTGGGAAGAAGTTCGTTTGAATATGACCTTAAAAAATATATAGATACTAATTTCGAAGGAGTACCTTCTTGGTATAAAAAAGATTTTATGGAAATATATTGGGATGAATCCGTAAAACAGAACTTGGTAGATAGAGAAGCTGAAAAGGGAGAGATTTTATCTCATTTTCAATCAGTGTGTTCTCTTACAAGGCATTATTATAGCACGCGTGAGCTTCGT
>CAZTRD010000004.1:17776-63529 GCA_964616145.1 uncultured Candidatus Saccharibacteria bacterium
ACGCGTGAGCTTCGTCTTACTAGATTTAAGTATGGAGGATTTAGAGCGGAAGTATCTTTTAGTAGAAGTGTTTCCGGATGGCATAGAATCTCTCTTAAAGACTTTTATAAATGTTATTTAGAAGCTAAAGAAAGAAATGTTTTATTTCTAGTTTCTACATCCGAAGCAATAGAGAAAGAATTAAAAATGCAAGTAGCTGTTGAGGGATTATAAAATGGGTAAACTAATTTTAAAAGATATAACCTGTGTACCGAATTCTGTATGCGATATAGTTAAACGTTTTTATCCGCACTCGATTGATGAACTAATTTTCGAAGGGGCTAAAAACAAACTTAAATTATTGAATAATACTCCTGTAGCTTATGCTTACGTTACTTTAAAAGAAGAGAAGATAGATCCTGTAAATTATTGGAGGATGTCGAACGAAGAGAGGGAAAGAAAAACTAAATATATATTTTTAATAACAGGAGATTTTGTAGTAAAGAAAACTCGTTTTTGTAATATTAAAATTCACTTTCGTTCGTACTCGCATAGTGATAGTCTATTTATTAGACTTTGGGGACATTCTACAAATATATTATACGAAGGTTTAGAATATAATTTTAAACGACTTTTAAAGACAGACGGTCCTGAAGTTGTATATCAATTCTACGATAAGGATATTTATTGGAATATAATACCTAAAATGGATGCTGTTAAAAATATTTTAGCCGATTTTATTGTAGGATATTCTAGATTTACTAGATGGAGTAATGTAGAAAATATAGAAACTTTTTTTAATAAAGAAGTTTATGATGCAAACTTATATCTTGCTAAACGATTTATAGTTTCTAGATTTAAAAACGAAAATCTTAGAATAGATGAATTTAATTTATATATAACTACTGATGGTTTAGGAAATAAAGTTATGAAAAATACATGTGGTTTAAAAAGAAGTGCAACCAGGTGTATTTTAGATCCTCTACAAAATATCTTAAGATTTAAAGAAAATGCGGAGCATAAGTTTGTAGTTGAAAACGAAGATGCTATAAGATCAAATAAAGTACTAAAAAATTTTTTTTTAGAGTCTTACTACACTACAGCTCTTATCCCCTATATGTATTCTGAAAAAATTCCTTTAACAGATAGAGTACTATCTGAACTGGTGAGTCAAAGAACTTTGGAGATTTTGTAAAATGAGTGTGCAGTACTATCGCAAATTTTCTAAATACAGAGCACGGAAAAATCCTAATATTGATGTGCTGGCAGAATTTGTGATGCCCTGCACTCTAAGTGTTACGGATGATATTGTTTTTATGATAAAAACAATAGATATTTGTAGGAGGAAAAAAGATAATCACTTCGTTATATTTGATACTCGTTATAAGCTGGATTGTGCTACCAGACGTTTTAATAAATATATAAGTTCAGCCACAGATAATCTACATACTATTAGTACTCAATATGGATGGCTGTTAGACCAAAAATTTACCGCTAAACTAATACGCGCTGGATTGCTTATATCTTTATGTAAAGCTGTAGATAAAGATAAGTTACTAAAAATAATGCAGGAAATAAAAGCATGTATAACTGCCTCTCTTCTGTAAGGAACTTAAATGACTACATCCGAACTTTTACCTATATTACAAAAGATGGTTGATGAACTTAGAGGAACATCGTCAATTTTATCTAAGAAAGATATTTTAAAGAAATATGCGAATTTAAAAGACATTTTATATCTGATATATAATCCTTACCATCAATTCTATGTAACATCAAAACAATTGGCAGGTAAGTCCATAATTCCCGGATATACAGATTTAGAAGTTTTGTTAAAAGATTTACGTACACGTAAAATTACAGGACACGCTGCTGCCGGAGCGATTAATGGTTTAATCGCATTACATCCTAATTATACAGAATTGATTTGTAGTATTTTAGATAAGGATCTGCAGGTGCGTATAAATTCAGCAACTATAAATAGTGTTTGGGAAGATCTGATTCCAACATTTAAAGTGGCTCTCGCTAATTCTTACGCTAAGGTTGATCCTGATTTTAGGAAAGAAGTTTGGTATGCTAGCCGTAAGATGGACGGATTAAGATTAATAACTAAGATAGATGCTGAAGGAGAGTGTTCATTCTTTTCTAGGAAGGGAAAGGAATTACATACTTTAAATATTTTAGAGCAAGCTGTAAAAGAATTAAATCTTAGGAACACTGTCTTAGACGGCGAGCTTTGCAATATAAACTCAGAAGGTGTGGAAGACTTTCAAAGTATTATGAAGGAGGTTCATAAACTTAAACACACTATAGAAAATCCACATTATTTGATATTCGATATCTTATCTACGGAGGAATTTGAAAACAGTATAAGTAAGGGTAATTATTTAGATAAAAGAATGTCTCTCTTAAAATCTCTTATAAAAGATAATAATAAGTTTCTTAAGAGAGTTAAACAGACTAGAGTACGTTCTATAGCACATGTAGTAAGAATGCAGGATATGGCTATAGCTCAGGGATGGGAGGGTTTAATCCTTAGGAAGAATACTGAATACGAAGGAAAAAGAAGTAACAATATGCTTAAGGTTAAACAGTTTTTTGACGATGAATTCGAAGTCAAGAAACTGGAAAATCATATCATCCCCGTAACTGATGGTTCTAGCATAACTCCTGAAGATATGTTGGGAGCTGTAGAGATAGAATATAAAGGATATACTGTAAGAGTTGGTAGTGGGTTTTCTCTAGACCAGAGACGTCTCTACTACAAGTATCCTGAAAAGCTTTTAGGAGCTACAATAACAGTGCAGTATTTTGCTGAATCCCGGGATCAGGATGGAAACCTGTCCTTACGTTTCCCCACTGTTAAAGCAATATATGAAAGTGGAAGAGATGTTTAGATTGTAATATATATATATAATATAATTATATTAACATATTAATAACTATAAGTTACTGTTTTGTTAATGGAGATATCTGTGAGTGAATTGGTAGTTGAAATAGCTGATAATGCTTATAAGATAAAATATTGGGTTCCAGAAATGTCTCTTAACGAGCCGGGGAATGAGACCTTTGTCGGTGTCGATACAGAGACGGAGGAGATAATCCCTGGAGCCCTAACTATTCCTGTTATACTACAGGTTTGTTACCCATCGCAAAGATTAGTGCATATTATAAAAGCCGAACATATGCAGACATATTTGGAAAGAATGTTAGCAAAAAATCCTTCTCTAGAATTAATATTCCATTCAGCCCCCTTCGACTTAAATGTTTTAGGTTTTTCTAAAGAGCATATCCTATTTAAACATTTGGAAAAAGGAAAGATAATAGATATAAGTATTCGTTATATTTTAACAGCTTTGGATGTTGGTTCTTATATAAACACATATAATTTAGCATTTATATCTAAAGAAATTTTAGGTGAAAATCTAGATAAAGGTGCCGGAGTTAGACTAACATTTAAGGCTTTTGGAGAACTTACTGATAATCATTTAGTTTATGCTGCTACGGATGCCATAGTCACTGCTCTGCTTAGAGCAGCTCTACCAGTTAAACAGGCAACAGAGGATTGGCAGCTTAAGGGATATATAGCTTTAAATAATATTTCAGATAATGGGATGTTGGTTGATAAAGAATATGTGGTGGCTTTAAGAAATAAGTTGAACGAAAGGAAAGATACTCACTTAGAAATACTTAATACTTTTGGATGGTATCCGGGACTTAGTGGGAATAATGCTGTATTGCAGGAAGTGTTGGCAAATATGGAAGATAGGATTGGAGTTAAGTTCCCGAAGACTCCGAAGAATAAGGAGATAAGTCTTACAGACGAACTCCTACAATCTTTCGAAGGAAATGTCCATCCTTTTATAACAGCTTATAAAGAATATAAGCATATAGAAAAGCTTATAGAAACATATTTAGGAGATGATCTTATTGGTGTGGATGGGAGAGTTCATCCACATTTCAATCCTTTAGTGCTTACTGGCCGGACATCCTGCGCTCGTCCGAATCTTCAAAATATACCAAAAGGAGATGATATAAGAGGGATATATACAGCCCCTCCTAAAAACTATCTACTATCAGTAGATTATTCGCAGCTAGAACTGTGCGCTTTAGCCGAACACTGTTTAAAATATTTTGGACAGTCTAAGATGGCAGAACTTATTAATGCTGATATAGATTTACATAGTTGGTTTGGAGATGAGATTATAAAAGCTGAAGGTAAAGATCCTTTAAATTGTACTGAGGAAGATCGTAAGTTCCACAGGCAACTTGCAAAATCTTGCGGGTTCGGTTACCCAGGGGGTTTAGGCCCCGATACATTTACATCCTTTGCTAAAGGATATGGTTTGAATATAGATAGGGATAAGGCTTTGGAACTTAAGAAGATTTGGCTGAATACATTCCCAGAAATGACACAGCATCTAAGACCTAAGTTAGATATTATGTGGACGGAAAACTATATAAAAAGATTTATATACAAACATATGAAAGAGTTTAAGAATCAAAAAGAAGCTTCTAGGATAGTTAAATTAGAAGAGTTGGATTGGTTTTTAGAGAACGAAGGGCGTTCCCCAAGAGAAAGAGATGGAGCTCGCTTTTCAGTTCAGATGTATATGGCAAATACTGTTACAGGTAGAGTTAAAAGAAACTGCACATACTGCGCTGCCTGCAACTATCCGTCAAATGAGGCGGATATAAAATGGGGTGAATTCGGAGAAAGTCTTTGACAAATCATCTTGTAACAAGTAATTTATTACTAGGTGATGATAACTCCGAGCCAAGTTTTAGTGGAAACACTTTAAAAGGCGTAACGACTAGTCGTCAGTTCTATGAAGACAAGACGGCCACGAGCGCCCCACACCAAATGGTGATGATATAGTCTGAACTATTACATTTGTCAAGAAGTGATATACGATGATTGGTAAAGAACAAAAGTTAAAGTTAAATCGTGAGCGTAATGTACGTTATCGTGCGAAGCTAACCCCTGCTCAAAAACAAGCGAAATATTTAAAAGATAGAGTTAGGTTACTGGAACAACGTAAACAACGAATATCTCAAAATGATGTCTTGTTGACAGAAGATAAACGTATATGTTCAAGATGTTTTAAGAAAAAAAGTTTGTCTGAATTTTCCACCAAAGGGATATGCAAAAGTAAATACACAGATATGTGTGATATCTGTAGGATAAAGATTTATAAATCGGAAGCATACACACCTATATTTATGACAGAGACTTGGTGGAGAAAAAAAGCGTATTGTGCGAATTCTTGTTTTATGCAGCGAATTAAACGGATAAAGATAGGAAACATTACCAATACTTTTAAAAAAGTATCTGGGCCAGATGTATTGCAATTATACACTAAGCAATCTGCTAAGTGTGTATATTGTGATAAAGATCTTTCTGACGGGATGTTCCAAATTGATCACATAACTCCACTTAGTAAACAAGGGACACATTCTATTGAAAATCTTCAATTATTATGTATTGAATGCAATCGTTTAAAACATACGACTACAGACACGGAATTTCGTTCTTTATTGAAAGATTATTATCGTAGATTATCTCAAGTAATAGAACATGAGGATAAAGAACCTCATGGATAACAAATTGTTCAAGGACTAGCGGCTGATGGCGGAAAGATAGCTTTATGGTTATTATACATAAATGGTTATAAAGTAATTAATTATATACATGATGAAGTCATTATAGAACTTACGGAAGAACAGAATACTAAAGAAACTATGAAACATATTTCACAACTGATGATTGAAGGAATGTCTATAGCTATACCGGATGTCAAAATCAAAGTCAATCCTGCTTTGATGAGAAGATGGTATAAGGAAGCTGAAGCTATATATGATAGTGCTGGAGAATTATTGGAGTGGAATCCTGAAATAATTGAAAAGTGGAAGTTGGGCGAAGTGAAATTATATAAAAAGGATGGAAAGGAAATGATATATGAAACGGAATAAAGAATTAAAGATACTTTCAGAAAGTGCACAAAAGTGCACCTTAAGTAAGATAACACTCAACAACCTACTTTATAAATGGAGAACTGATTATGAGTAAGTCTATGTTTAGACCTATGTATCAGAGAACAAACTCGATGAGAATGAATGAAAATAGTGTGTGTAAAGAAGATTCGGGATATATCTGGATTGATAACAGATTGAAGTCCGGAGAAGTATTTACTGAAATACGTATATTGCCTGTAATAGATGAAGATGGTGATGAGCTTATAGCTCTAAATCCTGATGGTGGCGCCGCTGCAGATCAGATCCCGGCAACCTTAGGAGCCTGGACGGCCTGCATGGAAATAGCTTCGATATGGAAGAATGGTAAAAGAACATTTGTTTCTGCGGTGCAGGAGCATGATGATGATGGGGATAAAGCTCCTAACGGATATACTCCGATTATGAAGTTTATGTCTCGCATAGGCTATAAAATCTATGAACAGATAAAGAAACAGGAATTAGGTTTACCTATAGATATTCCAGAGCACTGGGTTGCTTGGAAGACTAATGGGACTATTTCCAAACCTCAAAACATGTACATAGTAAGAGCCTTAACCAATTATGTTAATGGGGAATCTGTTAAGGATTCTATGGGTAAATCTGAATGGGTTCCGGGAGTGTTTGCTATACCGAAATCTGCTGAAGAGAAATTCATTCAGGATATCTGCACACGTTTGGATGCGACTGAACCTCTAGATTTGGGAAATAATGAATTTGGTGATTTCTGCAGCTGTGCTGGAGGAGTTACTTTAAGATTAAAAAGATATGATAAGATGAAAGATAATAATAAAAGGACATTTACTGCATATAGTTTGAATAGAGGTAGACCTATGCCTCTAGAACTCGAAAATGTTCGTAATATAGTTAAACCGTGGGATGATATTTTATATACTCCGACGGTAAATAAATGTATGGAAATATTGTGTGACTTATTTGAACCTTCGGCAATAGATTATGCCTTTAGAGGTTCTGCTTATGTAAAATATGTGCCTGAATCCATTTTAGGAGCCTCGGCAGAAATTACAGAGGCTGGAGATGTTCGTAAGCTCGGTGGAAATGTAGACGATGCGGAAACGTATAAACCTGCAGAGAAAGAAGAGTCCCGCCGGACTGAACATATTCCTTCCGATATGGATCAGGATAGTTTTGAGGATGTTGCTTCCAAACTTAGGAAGCAAGTACGTAAAACTGCTAGTTTAGTAGAATAAGGATCCTGGGGGACTTGTATTAGGAATGTACTTTAGATACATATGTACAATCTCCGTATACAAACTCCCCCTTATTTTTAATATGATTAGAAGAAAGAAACAAAGTTCTACAGTATTCGATCCTGGGCAGCTTTCTATCCAACTTAGAGAGAATGCTACTAAAGCTTATCCAGACAACATAGTTTCACAGAAGGATTTATTGGACTCCGTATACGGAGTATCTCTAGAAAACAACATCCCTCTCCAATATGTTTTAGGAGTAGATGTTTTAGCTTTAGGTAGATGTATGAGTTTGGTTGGAAGTTGGGGATCTTCAAAATCTTCTTTAGGATGGTATATAGCTAAGATGTTTTTGGAAATAGGTGGTTTAGTTGTTGGAATAGATACCGAACATAAACAGAATCCAGATCAGGTACGTGCTATAATAGATAATGATGTTTTATTTGAAAGAATTATATACAGCAAAGCAGATAGTTTAGATCAAATGTTAGATTTTATGTTTTTCTGGACTAAGGAGTACGAAAGACTTATTCCCGATAAGAATGTACCGATGTTGATTTTGGTAGATAGTTTGAATGCAGTAACATCTGAAAAAGCTGGTGAAGAGAGAATGGCTGGCTCTGAAACTACTGGATATTCTGCGGCTAGGAATGCTGGTGAAATAAGTGATGCCATGAAGTCTTTCGTTCCTAAATGTTTGGACAGAAATCCTATATTAGCTGTTATTATCAACCACCAAAAAATTGATATATCCAAGATGGTGATGCCGGGAAGAGCTGCCCCAACGCATGAGCCTGGAGGAGTTCATAAAGATTTTGCGTATACTTGGAAATTGGAATTGAAGAAGGCTGAAACTCGTAAATCTGTGTACGGAGAGATTCCGTATTTTAAGATTAAGGGAGGTAAATCTTCTTTAGGTGTACAAAAGAAGTATGCAATTTCAGTTCCGTATAAAAGTAGTTACGCAGACGATTTGGAACATATTCACTACGATTGGGATGAGTCTTTAGCTGATCTCCTAACTAGTGATGCGGTATCTTCTACATTACTAAAAGATATAATGCATTTAACTAAGGCCGGAAATAAGTATACAAGTAAGACTCTGAATTTGGAAGGAGTTACTGCTTCTGAAATAGGTAGAGCAATACATGCTGATAAAGAATTATCCAAAAGAATTAAAGAAGATTTGCTGCATATACGTATTAAAAGAAAATTTGGAGGTATAGATGATACCGACTCCGGAAGCGAAGGAACTTCTAAACCAGCGTCTGCAGAGAATATCGAAGGAAATGCAGAACCAGGAAGTACTATTATCGAACCGCTCGACGAATATGTTGAAGAGGAAAATGGCGGTTAGAGTGATTGAGAAGTTGGCTCCGATTATAGAAATGACTCCGCAAGAAAAGTATAGTTTGAAAACTGAAGAGGATCCTATAGCGGCTTTGAGAGAGAAATACGAATTTTCTATCTTAAGTTCCTTATATGTGAGTACAGAAAAACTAGATGCTTTAAAAGTATTGAAAGGTGTTTACAAGGAATCAGCTGTTTGGAAAGAATTCAAAACATTATTGAAAACATATGAATCTCCGGTTTTAGTATTTAATCTTAAGGGAATGGGTTTAGTTGTATTAACACGATTTCCCAAAGATAACCCTAAGGCGGGGGATGTAAGAATTAAAATAAATGCAAAAGAAACTGCGGAAGACGCATATATTGTTCCATTTTCTTCTTATTTGGAGTTTTTAAAAGTATATGACGATTGAGAAAAACGATACAATAATTGAGAAAAACGATCAAATACTAGATATTTCCGAACTAGATCCTGTAACAACGGATTTGGAAGCACCGGTTCCAAAAGCACGTAAAGAATGTATAGATGAGATATGTAATAATTTTAGTTCATCCTTTCGATATTCTGCCATCAAGTTTTGGAGAATCGGTTACATTATATCCGAGCTCCAAAAAAGAGGTGAGAAGAATGTAGTTGAAGAATTGATGGATAAAGAAGGATACGAAAAAAGATATATTCAATATACGATGGCAGTATATAAGGTTATGCCGGATCCAGAAGAGGTTAAGAAATTATGTGTAAAGGGTATGAGGTGGACGCATTTTAGACATTTAGCGTCCATAAAACAACCTGAAGACAGAAAACAGATTTCAGACAAAGTGTTGGATGGATCCCTTGATCCTATAGATGTTCCAACAGCTGTGCAGAATTTGAAGCAGAGTAAAGCTCCTCCTACGAAACCAATTACTATTACCCCCGCAGCTTTTGTAGAAAAATTTACTGCTGCTGTAACTTTTCTTGAAAACGAATTGAATGCTCTAGAAATAGATTACGAAAATATGATGAATCTAGCTGCGGATGAAGATAAAACGTCTTCAGCTGATTTTGATAGATTTAAAGCGGCCGCTAAGGATGCTAAACAAACTTTGGATAGAGTCTCTACAAAACTTAAGTTTGTTGCAGAGCGTCTATATAAAGATGTTTTAGAAGAAGAGGATGATTGAAAATGCTTCCGCCCAGATACAGTCTTTCAAAACTTTCCAAACTAACAGATAAAATAAAAAAACAACTTGTATCTTCAGGTTTTGGATACGAAATACTTACCGGAGAAATAAGAGATAGGTTAGTGAGCGAATACATGTTGTATAAATTTTTCCCTAGTAAAATCACTGTAGAACATGCTGTAAAGAAGGATGTGATATCTAGTCTTTTAGTAGATTATATAGGACAAACTTTATCGGATACTATATTGGATGATATTTCTAGGAGGATTGCTGGGTGGAGTCATAACATAAATTCTGGAAAAATATTTCGTAAATGGGATATGCAGAAACCTGTTTGGGCATGTTTGAAGGTTGAAGATATAGAACCTATTTTAAGAAAACCAAAAAGATATTTAGTAACTTTAAAGTCTTACTCCGGCTCTTCTGTAAACATGCGTTTTAAGCAGGTTTTTGCCCCCCAATTTCTTCGATTTTTAATTAAGAAAATTGGGGGAAATAGAACAGATGAATATGTGCCTTTTGATATTTATGGATTATGGTTATCAGCTCTTCTAGAATATGTTAATAATAAAAGTAGATTATCACATATTTTTACATCCAGCAGTCAGCGACAGTATAATAAAAAACTTTTAAACGCTAGGAAGGGAGAATGTATAGGACCGTTTGGTGTAGATAAATGTTTTGACTGCCCTATAGGAATAGATCAATGTAGTTTAGGTCGTCACTTAAATACATATGTATACGGTTTGTGCAGAGGGTTTGTTATACGCGATGGGAAGACTATAAAACATAAAGGATATATTCGTAAAGCAGGATATTGTATGCATTGTTTAGAAATTGGTAATTTTACAACTACTTATAAGGAAAAAGTTAATGCCAAAATATGAAACGTTTACTAAGGTTAGAGGGGCTGTGGGAGTTCGTCCTAAAGGATCTTCACTCCCTCCGATGTTATTCCATAGAGACTATGCTTACGCTATGCCTATGATATTTAAGAATGCTACTATTCTAACAGAATTGTCTATAACAGAAGATACGCAGGGAGGAGATGTCTTAAGAGAACGTTTGGAATCTTTAGATACGATATCCCAATTTTATATTAGAATGTGGGAGGATTGTAGAACGAATAATATCATAGGAATAAGCGGTTGGAGGGAGATATTGAAATATTTAAATGCCGAAGATGCTGAGAAAACTATACGTGCGGAAGTGTTTGGCACATTTAACTCTTTTGTTGCTTTATCTTTATTTGTTTACATGTTTGCAGCAAAAGAAATGGCCATCTCCTCTCCGGAAAGTTTTGATGAAATATGTTATAATACAGAAAATCTATTGTCTCTCTTATCTATTATGTCTACAGAGGATAGAAAATGTATGCTTAAGGAAATCAGGAAACTTGGGTTGATGGATTCTCAAATAAATCTATTGGCTTTATACAAACAAGGATCTGATTATTTGAAAGAGATCAGAAAGGATCAAGAACAGAGATATGGAAAAATTGCAGAAAGTCCAGAAACTGATTGACGATAATCAGGATTCTTTATTTTACAGCTGGCATGGTATAACATTTTCAGAGCAAGATGTTTTCTCCCGTTTGGATAAAACATTTTTATATTTATTACGTCCGGATAAGAAGATACAGAGAATTATAGGTTACCCGGAGTTAAATGAATACAGGGAAACTAGAATAGAGTTTACTTCTAGTATAGCCTACAGAATAACTACAGGTAAGCGTAAAGGACGCGTAGTAGCTCCTAAGAAAATTAATAGCGATGAAAGATTTGAAACCGCTACAATATATAAGGAATTATGTTTAGGCAGAGATACTTTAGAGTTAAATCCTGAAAATAAAGGGGATAGTCTTCTCCTAGATTCTTTTGATGGGTTGGTAGATAATCCCCCGAAGATATCGGATACTTTTGAGTTTCCGAGGTTTTATCTATGTTGTACCGGAGACGATAATATTTTGTATCCGAGACAGTCCGGAGAAGCTTTTGCATATTTTAGCAGTTTCGATGAGTTCGATATTAAGAAAACTCTAGAACAGAATATTAGGGATATTTTCAAGAATGAAGACTATGCTTTAAGTGCTGGTGGAAACAGGAAAGCATATTTATTTGAATATATGTTCGGTAAAGGAGTTGTTGCCGTAGATCTTGAACTTGATGGTAAGTGGTTTGGTATAAAAAGAGATAAGGCTTTATTCGTAAAAGATTTCATTAAATTTGATTTGGATGTATAAATGACTTTACAAACATGGTTTGAAGCAGCTTCTATAAATCCGGATAAAGGCTTATGTCTATCTATAGGGACAGACGGATTAGATCCCAAGAAAAATCAGTTGATGAGCGTTTCATATAAGAGCGAAAAAATTCCTCTTCAAACAATATATGTAAAACAGCCTTTATCAGAAGCCGATGCCGAAAAAGTTCAGGAGTATACTGGAGTAAGTGCTGAAAGATATAGCTCGAAAGCTATTTATTTTAACGAGGCTTTGCTTAAATTAAAACCTATTTTAGATAATGTAGATTTTATAGTTTCTTATTCGTGTTCTTCTTTCCTAAAGCCGTGGATTAAGAATGTTCTAACATGTATGGTGGATTTCCCTCTGCTAGATCTTTCGGCTGTATTTAAACTTAAGGATAGAAACGGGATTATTAGATATGATCTAACTACTATAGAAGCTTTAGATAAATCTATAGCAGATCAAACAACATTTATTAGAGCCGGATATTCTATAGAGTCTTTAGTACATAGATATATAGGATGTCCTGTTTTAAAAGGAAAACCTGCTTTAGAAACACGCCCCCAACAATTATATCTTTTATTTGGAATAGCTCTGCAATTAATATTTTAAGGAGAAAAGATGACGATCAGTACGTTTGACATTGGTGGATTAAAAGATTTCGTATCTAAGTTCGGGCAGTTATCCGGAGACGAAGATACGGTTTTAATCCAGAACTATGTAGATGATGGTAAATTGATGGTGGACTTCCAGTTTCAAAGAAAGATAGGGGAGAATAATTATGACCCTATATCCTTCATCAAATATTTTGAAAGTATTTCGAGTGATAGTGTCGCACGAATATTTCCAATAAAAGATTTTCTGGAGTGTTTAAAAAAAGCAGAAGATAAGGCAGATCTTTTAGAGATTGGTTTTGAAAAATCAACCTCTATAAGTAATCCGGAGGAAATAGCTACAATATCCACTATCTTCGGGGATGATACTGTTGTATTAGGATGTTTTCCAATACATACTGCAGAAAATATTAAAAAAGATATTAGAGACGAAACTTTATTTCCGCTTACTATAGAAAGCTTAGATGTTAAAAGTAGTGAAGATGGTGAAATTCTATACACAAGTAAGCAGGGTGATTGGTATTTACTTTTTAATTTATTTGAATTGAATAATCATGAAGAAGCTAGGTTAGTATTAGCTAGTTTTATAGCAAAATACGGGGCTATGCCTGCATTAGAAACGCTTAAAAAGGAAGATAAAATGGGTGCTGTTACGAGAAGAGCTAGGAAAAAAGATACTACCGTAAAAAATACATCTAAAGATATTCCCGATACTCCTGCAGTAACTCCTTCAGATATTCCTGTTGAGAATGTTGATGAGGCGGATAGTAATAAGAAGAAAAGAAGATCTGCTGAAGAAATTCTTAGAGATAGTTTGGCCGATGCTAAAACTTTGTTAGAGACTGACGGATATACAGTATTTAAGGATACTGTTGAAGAGAGTTCTGTTCAAGTATCTGTTTTAGACAAAGCCGAATTAGTACGAAAACTATTTAAAGAAATAGAAGTTGAAGTATCTGCCGGAGAATTGACTGTTAACGGTGTAGTTGACATCACTGTTGATTTTATGCATGATGTTACCCATTTATTAAATACAGCTCTACATCTCGAAGAAAATGCTGAACAAACAACATTCAGTCTTAAGGATTTAAGAAATATGAGTTTAGTAGATTTCGCAAAGATTAGAGAAGGTGTTTGATGGTAATTTTAGGAGTAGATCCCGGAACGCATTACACAGGTTGGTTAGCTTGGGATACGGACAGCGATACTATCGTTGATAATAATTTGAATATAAATTTTATGCAGGGTCGTCCTAAATGTATGGGTAAGGATTTAAACAAGAATTGTTTATATATATTTGAGTCCTTAATCACATCGAATATGGACTGGGTTGTGGGAACTGCTGCCATAGAGATGTTTGCTGGATATGGGAGATCTGTTGGTAAGAGCACGTTTGAAGCCTGCAAATGGGTAGGTAGATTCGAACAGCTTTTCGATGGATATAAGATACCCGTTAAGATGATATACAGGAAGGGGGATGTATGTCCCTGGATATGTAAAACTACTATGGCCAAAGATTCGGATATTAGGAAGGCTTTAATAAAGAGATATGGAAAACCGGGAACAAAGAAAGCTCCTGGAAAACTCTTTGGAGTAACTTACGATATGTGGAGCGCTCTAGCGATTGCTGTAACCTGTTATGAAAAATATTGTGAAGCTTAAATTGTAAACGTAATTATTAAGTAAAGTAATTAAAGAGCCGTATAATATTATACGGCTCTTATATTTAAGATAATTTGAAGGTATTAGTTGATGAACAAAGAAGTTGAAGATGCTCTAAATAAAACAGTTGTTTTTGCTAAGAAAGCAGCTAAAGCTAAATTTAAAGTTTGTGTAAAGAGTATAGCCGATAATCCTAAGATAGCGTTCGGTGTAGCGGCAGGAGCTGGTTTAATTTTAGTCCCGGCTCTTACTATAAGTGCTCTTCTAGGAGCGCTGAGTGCAAGTAAATTAAAAAAGATAGTTAAAGAGAAATGACTATAAAAGAAGCCAATAACATTACTGGAGGGCTTTCATTTCCTTCCAAAATGCCTTGCCCGGCATACAGTTTACCTATAGCTAATTGTAAAATGGGATCTGCCTTTAGGCTTATTGAAGGCACAGCGTGCTCTAAGTGTTACGCTTCTAAAGGCAGATACTGTTTTCCAAACGTGAAAAAAGCTTTGCAAAAAAGAGTAAGGGCTATATATACGAATAAGTGGCAGTCAGCCATGATTTTACTAATTAAGCATTATTGTTCTAATAGAGTGTTTAGATGGCATGACTCCGGGGATCTTCAGGGAGATTGGCATTTAAGATCTATTATGGGAATTGCCACAGCCACTCCTGATATATTACACAGACTTCCCACCAAGGAATGGAATCTTATATACGATGTTGCCGGATATATTCCAGATAACATTATTGTAGCTTTATCGTCACCTATAATAGATTTTTTTCCTGTATTTCGAGGAAAACTAAAATCTTTTCCTGTACATACTGTTATTTCTGATGTGTCCAAATGTCCTTCTGGAGCAGTACTTTGTCCAGCAACAACTGTGCGTCACAAATGCGATTCCTGTAGAGTTTGTTGGGATAAAAGTATAAAAAAAGTTTGTTATCTACTTCATTGATACTGTGGTTTTTAGAAAACTTGCGTTTCACATCAAAGAAATATAAATTGTTTATTCTTAGATATTTATGAAATCTGCGCTATTCCTCCTCCTGTTATTGACCCCTCGTTTTTTCAGGATACATTAACCTTTATACTTTAGAAAGCAGGAGAAAATATGAGTATGTTTGACGGTTTCCAAAAGAGAGATGGTATTGTCGTTGAGTTTGATGTGGACAAGATAGAAAAAGCTATCACCAAAGCATTGAACGAAGTATACGGGCCAAAAACTAAAGAAGTTCCTTCCTATGTTCTAGGAGATATAGTTGCACGATTATCTAACTTTGACTACAAAGACACTAAGAAGATACCTACTTTAGATCAGGTTCAATCGTCTGTTATTACTTCCCTAGAGAGCTTCGGCTGGGCTGATGTAGCCCATAAATATAAACAATATAGAGATGCTAGAGATAGGGCAAGGCAAAAATTATATGTTAAGAATAAAACCGCTGGAGTAAATATCACAGACGATTCCTTACTTCTTGTTAATGATAGTGGATATGTAACTTCTCCGTGGAATAGGCAGAAGATATTAGCAGCTTTAAAGAAAAGCACGTCTCTAGAAGATGGTGAAATTTTCACTGTAGCTAAATTAGTTGAAAATAGAATTATAGATAGTGGTATTAGTATTGTTACAACCTCTTTCATAAGAGAGATGATAAACAACACTCTTTTAGAAAGAGGTCATTCGGAAAATATTCCGGATATGTCTGTATATAGAGTTTCTTCTGATTTTATACAGGGACTAATGTCTCAAAAATCTGTGGAAAACAGTAATGTTGTACATAATAATCCCGAAGCCGTCAATCAAAATATTTCAGGATTGGTGTTAAAAGAGTGGGCTTTAAACAATGTCTTCTCTAAAGAAGTAAGTTCAGCGCACAGGAGTGCTGCCCTCCACATACACGATCTGGATTTTCCAACGCGTGTTTATTGTACAGCACTTTCAGTTGTATATATAGCTAAATATGGATTAGTAGGTCTTAACAACCTTTCTACAGAAAGTAAGCCGGCTAATAGCGCTTCAGTGTTAACAGGGCATTTAAATACATTTTTAGCATCTATGCAATCTAATTACGCCGGAGCTCTGGGATTAGGTTATTTAAATATATTTTACGCTCCATATTTAGTTGATAAAACGGATAAGGAATATAAACAAGTAGCTCAAGAATTAATATTCAATGCATCACAAAATGCTTATAGTCGAGGTGGGCAGACTCTTTTCATAGACTTTAATATTCACAGCACTATCCCAGAATTTCTTAAAGATGTTCCGGCTATAGGTCCGGGAGGGAGATATTACGCTAAAAGTGATTTGGGTATATATGCTTTAGAAGAAAAATGGAATACGGATTTCGAAGGTAAACGTATATCCAGAGACCTTATCTTTAAGAACTTTCAGAATAAAGAAGATGTGGTTATACATAGAACACATATAAAAGAAGTTTTTAAGTATGATACGGAAATACAGCAGTTAGCTAAAACATACGGGCTTAGAGTTCTTACGTATGCTGATTATGAACATGAAGCTCAGAAATTTGCTCTAGCTTTAATAAATATTTGGGAGAAGGGGGATAAGAACGGTAGGATCTTCCCGTTTCCTAAAATAGATTTTCACATTGATAATAAATTATTTGCTGATAAGGAAGCCACTAAAGTTTATAATAAAGCTGTAGAGTTATCTGCTAAAAACGGTTCGACATATTTTGTTTTCGATAGGGATTCTGTTGTCCTCTCAGCTTGCTGTAGGATCAGATCAGCTTTAGATGATAAAGAAATGCTTTTCTTCCCAGAAAAACTTAGTTTCTGCGGTTTCCAAAATATAACTATTAATATTCCGCAGGCTGCTATAAGAGCTTTGCGTAAGTCTAAAGAATGTGATAAACCTGTATATGATTTATTTCTGAATGAAATAGATACGATGATGGCTTTAGCTGTTAAAGCGCATATAGATAAGAAAGCTTTTGTAAGTACTATAATGAAGGAACCGGGACAACCTCTATATCAAATAGGTAAAATTTCAGCACACGGGACTCCTTTCGTAGACTTGAATAAAGCTACGTATATAATAGGTATAATTGGAGTTGATGATGCTGTATATGCTTTAACTCAGAAGCATATGCATGAAGATGAGAACTCTCGTTTACTGGGTATGAAGCTTCTAGCACATATGTATATCAAGGTACAGAATTTAAGCCAAAGACACGGATTAAAAATAACTCTAGAAGAAACTCCGGCTGAAAGTGCTTCCAGAAGATTAGCAAAAACTGATTTGAAACTGTTTCCAGAAACCTCTTCAATAGTTAATTATAGAGAGAATGCCGAATACTATACAAACAGTATTCATTTTCAAGCCGCTGCTGATATATCTTTAGTTTCTCGAATCAGGCAGCAATCCAAATTTCATTCTCTTATCCAATCCGGAGCAATCGTACATGCTTTTGTTGGGGAACAACAACCTTCTGTGGAAGCCATAGATAGATTGGTTAGACAAACATTTGAAAATACTCAGTGCGCTCAACTAACAATCTCTCCGGAATTTACTTACTGTAAGAATTGTAACGGGAGTGAAAGAGGATTAAAAGATAAATGTGGTAAATGTGGTTCTGAAAATGTGGATGGTGTTTCTAGAGTTGTAGGATATTTTAGTATAGTAAATAATTGGAATAAATCTAAGAAAGATGGAGAGCTTTTAGATAGGCATGAGGGGAATTATAGAGTATGAACATTATCATATTCGGGAAAAAAGGCTGTCAAAAATGTTCTATACTTAAAACACGTTTTGATAGATTACTAAGCTCTTCAAAATATAGTATGTTTGATATTGAAAGTTATGAACTTGCTGATGAGGAGTCTATAGTTAAATTTTGTGATTTGGAGTGTTTGAATTTTATGCGAATTCCCTCCTTCTACATAGAACATGAAAACAAACCTTTAAATCCTAGAAACTTCGGATCATATTCCCTCCCCACTATCTTAGGTATGCAAACAAATTATGAAGAACTGGGTGTTATAACTCCACAGATGTTGGAGCAAGTATTAGACGAAGCAAAAAGCCAAACAGGTGTAAAAAATGAATGATTGGAGAACGATAAAAGAGATTGACGGAATGTCTAAATCTACTACTATTATAGAGTTAATTAAGGATAAACTTCCGGATAGTTTAATCGAAAAGAAGAATGATGAGTTTCGTATTTTGTATCCGGAAGCTACGGGGGATGCTATATATTACCTATCTGTATGTAGAGATGAGGATGAAAGGCTTTCCTGCAGTATGTTTCACGTAGGTGCCTTAGGAACGAAGAATCAAACAGAACCTATCCTAATACCATCCGATTCTAATACAGTGCTTAAACAGGCCTTCCGTCTCCTTCAGTGCTATTTGAGCGGGGAGCATTATAGATGGATAGCTTCCGAAAGAGATATTGTTTTAAAAATTATGCCTTTAGATAGTGATGAAGATGAAATACAGAAACTGATGAACGAGCTTAAAGCTCAGTTAGCAATAGACCTGCTATGAAATCTATAACGGAATTGGGGTTGAGTTTATATAATGTAATAACTCCGGATAAAATACATGTAGAACTTTCTTATAAAACATCTCCCTGGGTATCCTACTATCTGACAGAACCTCTCTGTTTATATAAAGTAAATAAACAAGGAGGTTTTGCTATCTTAAAAGTTAAAAATATTGTAAAAGGATTTCTTATAACTATTACCGACAGTCTTTTTTATACGCTGGGTTTAAGAACCTATCCTATAGTACTTAATCTTTCAGAAATAGATATTCCTTATATAATTAGAAATTTACATAAAATACAGGCTTCAGATAATTTAGAAGAGTTAAAAAATATAGAAGATATTAAAAACGATTTTAGGAAAAGTTTTTTAATAGAAGTCGTGGGACTTAAAAATACTAATTCCAATTATAAATACATAACTAGGTTTTGCGAAGGATCTAAAAATATTTTAGTAACTTATAATTATGTAAATTTTTATCCAAAATATATTAGAGGGAATTTTAAATCGCTATGCAATCATGTAGGTGATTACAAAACTAAGTACTTAAAACTCGATCCTTTCGCAGATTTTAGATTTTATTCGCAATACTCTCCTAAAGAACAAACTAAAATAGATGATATTTTTAGTAAACTAAAAGGATATGAAGCAGTTGAAGCTTTATAACAACCCTACTTTAGCAAATCTTTTGGATGTCGTATTAAAGGAGAACTCTTTAAATACAAATGCTATAAATACACATGCATATCCCCTAGAATCTTCTTTCTGGAAGCAGAAAGTTAAATTTTGGGGAATAGCTGACGATGGCTTTATAGCTGCCATAGAAGATTCTCCAAAAATATTTGTGATATATTTGAACGGGGTTTTACTAAAAGATAGGTTACTCTATTCAAATGCATTTCAGTTCTCTATAAATGTTTATGAAATTTCTTTATTAAAATTTATAGAACTATCCTCTAAAAGATTTACTAATCTGTTCGGTATATCTACAAATTTTGGTACTGAAGAAGAGATATTAGCAAATACAAAAATAGATGTGTTAGTTGCTTTAAGGCCTTGTACAATCCCCAGTATTCAACATCCTGTGTTTTACGGGTTTAGTAGATATAAAAATAATAATATAAAAGTAATACACACATTTTTATATAGACCCGCCTATGTTATAAAGTCTAAAAGAAAATTATGGAGGTTATTTAACGAATTTGAGGATATTAAGAAGAAACCTGAAGAATATAATTTTATATTTAAGATAGGAAATCTTGAAAAAATGTTGGAGTATATGAAAGAATTTAAAGCAGAAATATCGGTTAAAGCGCTGTAAAAACAAAGGACGCAAAATGGAAATTAATCACAAAGAGTTGGCGGAGTTCATTCGTAAAGCAGTATCTACAAAATGTTCTTTATTCATTCACGGGACCACGGGGATTGGAAAGTCGTGGACAGTGGTTGAAGAAGCTAAAGCTTTAGCAGCTAAAGCGGGAAAGATATTCGTAGATTGGAATAGAATAATTGATACAGAAAAGCAGAAATTTATTGATGGAGGAACTTTTATAGAAAACGGGAAGGAAGTTAAACTTTCAGCCGAAGAATTTAGAGAGAAACACTACATCCTAGTAGATATTAGAATAAGTCAAATGGATCCTTCAGATCTTAGAGGACTTCCAAACTTTGCCGGAAACACTGGATATGTATCTTGGAAACCTAATATGGATTTCTGGGTTTTATCCCGTCCCGAAACCTCTGGAATATTGTTTTTGGATGAGATGAATCTTGCTCCGCCAGCAGTACAGGCCGCAGCTTATCAAATCATCAGAGATAGATGTATTGGACAAGTTGCTTTAAGTGAGCGTACTGGGGTTATTTCTGCCGGAAATACTGCGAACGATAGGGCCAATGTGTTTGAAATGGCAGCGCCTCTTAAAAATAGATTCATGCACGTAGAACTCAAAATCCCCAGTGCTGAAGAATGGGCTGGAAATTTTGCATTCGATCACGATATTGATCCTAGAATTATCTCCTTCCTTAAATTCAGACCTTCTCTGCTGATGGCTGGTGAAAAGATTATCCAAGATTCTAAAACAGCTGCTTTTCCAACTCCTAGAACTTGGGAAATGACGTCGAGGATGATTGATAGCGTTTCAGATCCACGTAAGGCTAGTCTATATTCCAGTGCCTGTATTGGTGAAGCCAGTTCTAGAGAATTTAAGACATTTATGCTTATGCACGATACCATAAATGTTGAAGATGTTCTTGCTAAGCCGGCTCTGATAAAGGAAATGGACTTGCAAGCTAAGTGGGTTCTTGTTTCTGCGGCCGCTGAAAGATACAAGGCTGGTAAAAGAAATATAAAGGAAGTTATTGATCTATGTACTATTTTAAATACTGCGGATAAAGATTTTTCTATTTCTCTGTTAAGGATGGCTAAGAACTATAACAAAACTGGATTTCTACCTTCTCTAAGAAAACATCCGGAAGCTATGGACATGGTCGGCGAGTATTTGAAATATCTCCGTGATCCAAACAGTGCTGTATAATTGAAGTATATTTTAGGGGAGGATTAACCTCCCCTTTTGCAAAAGGAGATTAACTTTGTTAGACACTTATGAAAGCATGAACGGAATTGATAGGATAATACGTGCCAAAGTCCAGCTTCAGGAGAAGCAGCCTTTCTTTTCATATTTGATGATGAATATGCGAATAATTCAAGACGATGCCATACCGACTATGTGCGTAGATAATTGTGATAGAATAACTTTTAATGAACAGTTTGTTAGAGGGATGTCTGAAGCCGAGCTTACTGGAGTTTTATGTCATGAAATTCTACATAGAGCTTTAAATCATCTAGCTAGAATGTGGTCTTTAGATATTTTGATGTTAGGTAATATTGCGGCCGATATTAAAGTAAACCAGATGCTCCTCCAAAATGGATTTAAACTTCCGGAAGGTGTTTTGATACCTAATGCGTATGACAAAGCCATTAGAGTGCAGGCTGGTGAAAAATCAGTTACTGTTAGTGATTTAGATACTAAATCCATGGAAGAGATATACGAAGAAATAAGATATGTTCTTAAGGATGAAATACAGGAACAACAAATAACTACACTTAATGGAACGCGAATGTCCGGATCTCCGGGAGGATTCGATCAACATGGACGGGCTTCAGACGACGATGTTGCAAAACAGGGGGAGGAAACTTCTGCGGAAAATAATCCAGGAGAACTTTCTGAAAAATGGAAGGATTTAGTTTCTCAGGCAGCTACACTAGCTAAGCAGAAGGGAAATGTTCCAGCAGGTTTGGAAGGATTGATAGGGGAGCTTTTAGCTCCTAAAATTCCTTGGAGACAAAAACTATATAGGTTTATGACGAATGAGATATTTCATAATTTTAGCTGGGCACGTCCTTCTAAGAAAAGCATGGCTATTGGAGTGTATCTCCCTACCGTAACTAAAGAAAGTATAGAGATGGTATGCCACACAGATACTTCCGGGTCCATATCCGATATTGAAATGCAGACGTTTATGACAGAATTATATTCTATACTAAATGCTTTTAATAATATTAATATGACTTTATTGATGTGTGATTGTGAAATTAAGGGAGAACCTATAGAACTGAATGCGCAGAGTAAAGTTGATATAGTTAACGGAAATATAAAGAGAAGAGGATATGGTGGAACTTCCCACGCTCCAGTAGTAAAGTGGATAAATGAAAACAAACCTAACTGCAGGTTATTCATATCTTTAACCGATGGTTACTCAGACATAGAAAATTGTTATAAAGATCTTCCTTCTTCGACTACCAGAATAATCTTACTTCCTAAAGAATATAGTGGAATGGATACACGCTTAAATGCTTACGGAGAAATTATTATCGTAGATGATTAGGGGATTTTTATGAAAATGGGTTTGTTCGCCTCAATATTTCCCCCAATCTTCATAGGAATGGGGGAATTTTTAAAAAATAGAATTCCTGAAGATACTAAAAAGCACCCCCTATTAGAATTATATAAACACGATAATCAACCATGTTCTGTGTGGAAGGTGGGTGATAAAGAATTATTCGGATGTGAGTGCGCCATGCTTAGTGAAGAAGAAACTGAAAGTTTACTCAAATCTGAAAAGGATATAAAGTTTATAACTATAGAGATGTTTTTAAAATTACAGAAAGAGGTATTTGGTGGAGAAGGGTCTATAGATATGTTTTTAAAATTACAGGAGGTGCTTAGTGGAGAAGGGTAGGTTATTTATACAGATTCAATCTTCCGAAGAAGCTGGAAATTGTATAAAACTGTTTTCTAGAGATTATGATTATAAAGATCTTTTATCCAAAGTAGATACGGCTTATAGAGAGATGAGTGCCGGAGATTTAAATCACTTTTCGTTTGAAGATAAGAAAGGATGCACGCATTTTCTTGGGGATTCCGCTTTTAGGAATGCACATATTTGGGTGCAGAAAGTATTAGATGATTAAAGTATTGATGGCAACATATCACCGTCCTAAACTTTTAGCTAAAACTTTAAATAGTTTACAGGAAGAGATAGATAAAATTAGAAAAGCCGATTACGGACGTTTTCAGTTATTTATATTCGATAATAATTCTGGAGAAGAGGTAAGGGGTATGCTGCTCGCATTCCAAAATAAGAATGAAGAGGTCGCTGTATTATCTTTATCGGATACGAATATTGGAAAAGCTAAAGCTTTAAATTCCTTTTTACCGAATATTGAAGATGATGATATTGTATGTTCGTTTGATAGCGATTTGGTAATAGAAAATTCTCTTTCCGGAAAGTTTTTTGGAGACGGTGCGGCCCTGTTTACAGATAAATTTTTAAAACATCATCCGGCAAGTGTCATAGTTCCCGATCAAGTAGGGAATGGTCAACATTTAATAGAAAAGAACTGGTCTCAAACAGCTCCTCCCACCAAATTTTCCAGTCCCTTCGAAGACGCATATGTAGAATCTGAATTCGGTTTTCATGTTGCCGGCGGTTGTTTATTCACTAGAGGGAGTACTTTTAAAGGTGTGGGGGGATATAGAGAGAATAGAGGTCTGTTCGGAGGGAATGATGGTTTTTTCCTTCTAGATGCCAGCAGATTCTGTCATCTCCCTATATATGTTATGAGATATTTGATAGTATACCACCCTCCAGATGAGGATGCCGGCTATGCGGAGTGGAAGAAAAAAGCTCAAGATCAACAGAGAGCGTTTCAACGCTGTTTATCTTATAAAGGATATTATGAATCATAAATTTTATGAAATGATGCACGTTTTAACCAATAAATATTGTAGGAGGGCGTTCAACGGATATATTGTATATGAACGGAGATATACAGGAAATGAAATATTGCACTCAACTACGTCCGCACCGTTTTATGCAGGTGTTTCTTTCAACACTTCTTCTGTCGTGTTCAACAACTCAACAACCACCTATTGAAAAACTTAGTGTAACTGTATCTTTAAAAGATCAGAAAACTGATTTAGATGCTATTAAAACAGCTGTAACTGAAAATATGGATGGTATAGATAAATGTGCTGGAAATATTGGTAACGAAACTGTTTCCGGAGAGAAAAAAGCTCCTAAATTATCTGAGTGGGAAGATATTAGGAAAGATGTTTTAAGTATATTGAAAGGAACCGGGAATACTCGAACAGAATTGGATAAAATATCTCCAGTAGGCGAGGCTTTGGATAAAGCTGATTTGGAGATAAACGCTTTGAATACGTATGTAGACGGCTCCGCTCTAGAAATAGAAAATTTAAAAATAGATATTAAGACTAAAGAAGATCTAATTAAAGAATATAAGGATGGAGCTGTAACACAGCAGAGAAAGATATGGGTTGGTGTTACGGCTCTGGCAGCTATAGGGATTGCCGTAGGAATAGCTTTAGCTTTATGGGTTAGTCCTCAACTAGGAATATCTTTATTCATAGCCAGCACCATATTAACTTCAATTTCATATTGTATGCTTAAATATGAATTTGTGGTTACTATAATTGGAGCTGTGTTATTACTATCTGTTTTTATAGCTTTTATATATATGTTTGTAAAAAATAGAAAAGCTTTAGTGGAGAGTGTTTTAAGTTTGGAAGTTATGAAAGATAAAAAATGGGAAGATGTTAAGAATAATGTTAAACAAATACAATCAAATTCCACTAAAAAATTAGTAAATGAAATAAAAGCCGATAAGCAAATTTAAGGATTATTATGTCAACTGTAATGACAGTGGAAGTTTCTAAAGTTGAGGACGGTAAGATTTCTATAAATTTTCATAAGGTTAAAAATGGAGAGATTGAGGAAGAGGACGTGAGTCGTAAAATAGTGGATATTCTTAAAAAGAATCTACAATCTTTTATATCCTTTGAAGGATGCTTGATGACGTCAATCCCTTCTATATTTCCACCAACTTCTAAAGATAATAAGAATATTAAATATAATTTAACTGATTTTGAAAAACTTGAGGTGTAAGATGGGTGAAAAGAAAGCAATAAGATATCCTCTAGAAGCGCATATAGAGTTTGAAGATGGTTGTGTATTCGATAAAACTTTCGAAAATTTAGAAGAAATCTCCTGTCCGGATAAATGCGAACACGGTTCAGGTATTAGAAAGATCTTAAAAAGAGCAACTTCTCTCCCTAAATTTTCCGAAGATGTTCCTACAATTTAACATATTAAATTTTAGGTGAATTGTGGCATAATACTATGTAGATTGTATACGCTCTTTATCGAATATCTTTCAGCTCTATATTAACATCTGAAATATAATGTTTCTGAATTTAATATAGAGATTTTTTAGTTACTTGAATCGAAGTAATTACTATTTACTTTGCTTTATATGTATGTTGAAAAGTGTAAGTCCTCATCGTCTAGTGGCTAGGACATTTGGTTTTCGTCCAAATAACGTCGGTTCAACTCCGGCTGGGGATAAAAAAATATATTCCTCTCGACGCGCAAGGTGTGCGGCCAGACTGTTAATCTGTGTGAGCTAGGTTCGATCCCTAGGGGAGGAGCTGAAAAGGAAAATTTAAGATGAGTTTTTGGGAGTTTTTCGAAAAGCATTATATAATTGTCTTCATAGCTATGTTTGTGATAGGAGATTTTATAGAAAGAGTTATAAGGAATATAGGTTGTGTTTTAAAGGAGAAGAATGACAAGTAATCGGTTGGCTATGGATGAAATTATAACTTTACATACAGAATTGTTGGGGATAAAGAAAAAGGTAAATGTTAAGAAAGAAGTTAAGAAAGAAGTTAAGAAAGAAGAGGTTGATTCAGGTTATATACAAGAAACTTTGGAAGAGATTACGGAAACTTTGACGGGGTTTGCGAAAATTTTGAAGAGTGTAAGGAATATTGTAGATGAAGTGGCAAACCGTGTATTTGATACAGGGAGAGTAATTTACGATAATACTAAAGAAATTAAGCGTATTGTGGAAATGTTATCTAAGATTCATTCAAGATAAATTTAAGAATTGTAATTAAGGAGAAGAAGAATGCCGACCAACAGGTTGACTACGGGAAATTTAATAGCTCTATATAACTGGGCAGGTTCCAACGAAATTCAAGAAGATTTACGGAACTTGACAGACAGAGAAAATGCTGCTACGGCAGATGAAGCTCTGGGTTTTGTAGTTACCGCAAGCAATATTGCAAAAATTAGAGAGTTGTACGATATAAAAAAAAGTCATGTGAAGACTAAGAAAGAAACTGAAACTACTTTAGAAGATATTAAAAAGATATGTGAGTATTTAAATAACGGAATGGATGTTATCATAGAGACTTTAGCAGAATTGAGAGGTGATATAAATAAGAATGCTGAATCCAAAATAGTTGTAAGAGGTTCGGGACCAAGCTGTCCTCAGCCAAGTGGGGACCTTCATGCCTTTATCAGAAGATAAAAAAACTGCTGTATAAGTGTAATACGCTGGGGTGGTGTAATTGGCGAAACGCGGTAGCTTCAAGAGCTATTGGAAGAAATTCCGTAAGGGTTCGAGTCCCTTCCCCAGTATTTTAAAATAAAAGGATATTTAAATGTGGGCATTTTTTGCTGTTTTGGGATGGATGTTTTTTGGAGGTCTCCTGTGTGCTATATCTGAAACAGGAGATAGTACTTCGCTTTATGCTAGAATAGCTCCAGCCATTTTAGTGTTTTGGGGTATAGTAACTTTATTCGTTATAGTTATCGGAGGAACGATAGCTTACAACAGCAGTAAGACAGAATCTCCAGAAAAATATGTAGAGGAAAGATTTTTCGAAACTAAAGAAGCGTACCTATCTCGTAAGAAATTGGAGAAAGAGATTTTAGATCTTAAGAGGAGAGAGGTAATTGCTTTAGAAAAACTTCTAGAGATGAAGAAGGAATATAAGAATGATTAAGGTTTTTTGTGATCGGTGTTCTAAAGAGATTGCAAAACCTACTTTTGCTGAAATTACAAGTTCCCAACATATATGTTCAACATGTGTGTTGGGAGATCATAAAAAACAGCCTAAAAAAGATGTTCCTAAAGAACATTGTTGTATAGGATGTAAAGGTGTTGAAGGAGGTAGTGCATGAAGAGAATGTTTGTATTGTTATGTGTGCTTTTGATTGGGTGTTCGAATATAAAGAATTTACCTCCAGTTGTGAAGGAAGCTGTTTTAGAAGAGGTAAGTGGGATTAAACTTATAAAATATTCGAGTTGGAAAGAAGATGGTAAAACACTTTTCAATGTTATTGGAAAGAAAGATAATAAGAAATATGTGATTACTGTGGATGAAAATGGAAAACTTTTGAATGTTCATATAGAATTTTAGAAGAAGGGAGAGGTAAGTCGAGTTACGGACTAACGACCGCGCTCCTGAAAAGCGTAGGCCCTAAACGGGCGTGGGGATTCGAGATCCTCCCTCTCCGCCTTTTTAAAGATCACCAAAAGGAACACCGGTAGGAATCTGTCAGCCTTCCGGATATACCGGGCATTCCATAAACTGCGGTGATCTTTTATCTACAGTGTATCTGCAAATAGCAGAACAGTGTGTGGGATGTGCTTAAATTGGAGCCCCGGGATTTGCTGTTGAATCAGCAATACTGGCGCTGGGTGGATTAAGCTACCTGTAGATATTACAAAAGAAAAGTAGAATGTACAGGAGAAAGTGAAAATGAGGCCATGAAGAAGGTAGATGTTACGGTACAAATGCGGGTAGCGTATATCCCTAGATTCAGAGATATTAAGTACAAAGATGTGGAATTTGGGACTGTTTCATCTATAGGCGAAAAATACATCTATGTCAGATTTGATAAAGACATAAAACAGTTAGGTTGGGAAAGGTGTTGTGGTGAAGCATGTTTTCCCGAAGATTTAATTAAGATTTGAAGTATGGATTGATCTGCATCATCTAAAGGAAGAAAAAATGAAATCAAATTGGTTTATACCGGGTTATTCTGGAAATTCGCTTATAGCAATAAAAGTCAAAGTCGAAAAAGAAGTTGGTGATTTTCAGGGGATATGGGTTGATGAACCGATTGGTCATGCTGTGGGTGTGGATGAAATTATAAGTACTCGTAGAAAAGCGGTTGTAGAACTAAAGAAAAGAATAAATGAGGCTAGGGCATATGGGGAGGTAGTTATTTCTTCGGATCTTTCCAAATTCAGAAAAGAGCATGAAGCTTTTATTGCCTCTACTTGGGAAGAAAATGGACAAAAGTGGTCTGGACTAGGATATACGTTAGAAGATAAGAAAGAGAACGTTGATTGGTTTGGCCCTCAACATATTAAGGCTTGATGTTTTTGAAGGCGCAGCGAGGGTGGGGCGCGGAGTCCTATACCGGCAACCGGGTTACTAGACCAAAAAAGGAGTAGTAAAAGGTATGTTAAGTTGGAATATAGTTAAAAGACTTCCCTACGAAGCTAACGGGGATATGTTTAGATATGCTGATGGTAAAACCCAAAAT
Organism: uncultured Candidatus Saccharibacteria bacterium; assembly: GCA_964616145.1. Taxonomy (GTDB): domain Bacteria; phylum Patescibacteriota; class Minisyncoccia; order Minisyncoccales; family PEYH01; genus JAQTNP01. The sequence continues at coordinate 46,448 of CAZTRD010000004.1, forward strand.
GTATTTTGGGTAGTTAATGGCCCCTTTAAGGCCCGTTTAAAAGTTATAGGATGGGATAGAACGATTAAAGCACAATATTATATTTTAAGAAACTTGGAGAGTGGTAAGAAAGTTTTTATAGCTTTCCGAGATATGTATATAATACTTAAAACTAAGGATTTGAAGAAGGGGGAGTTTGAAGGGAATTGGATAGGAATTGGGTGGGGTGGGAATTACGGACTGCGTATGCATGAATCCGATCCGGATTGTCCTCCCGGATATGTATTTACTGATGAGGAGTGATGGAGGGTATGTTAAGTTGGTATAACGGTTGAGTTGCTAACTCAATGTCCGAAAGGGCACGTAGGTTCGATCCCTACACCCTCCGCCATTTTGTATAAAAAGGATATTGTTGTGATAATCTTAGGAGATCTACATGGAGATTGGGGGACTTTAAAGAAAATACTAAATACTACAGAAGATGAGACAATCATCCAGTGTGGAGATTTTGGGTTCTGGCCAAATACTGGAGAATGGAAGAGATTTAGTAATTATCTGAAATACCATCCCCTAAGTCCTAAAAAAATATATTGGTGTGACGGTAATCACGAACATTTTGAATATATAAAAAGACTTAAATTAGATAAGGATGGTAAGTGCCAAATTCTTCCGGGATTATTTTATATGTCTAGAGGATCTGTACTAAAAATAGAAGATAAAGTCATTCTATTTTGTGGCGGAGCATCCAGTATTGACAGGCAGTGGAGGACTGCCGGTAGAGATTGGTTTCCGGAAGAAGTAGTTTCCGAATATTTTCTATCTGATTTAATTAAAATAATAGATAGGAGATTGTGTGGATTCAAAGTAGATATGCTAATTAGCCATACCTGTCCGTATGAAATTAATATGGTTTTAGAAGATGATTTGATAGATCCAACAAGATTTGTGTTAAATGAACTATGTAAAAGATATTCTCCTAAACGTTTATATTTTGCACATTGGCATGTTCATAAAGTAGGTTGTTTAAATAATACTGAATGGGTTTGTTTAAATCACAGCAAAAATTTTGATATTGGTTTTAAGGTTGTTTTGACAAAGGAAAAAAGTGCATGAAGAGTGTTACTGAATACACAGTGGTTGAAGAAGGTTCCATAGTTCTTCCAGAAGATATTGTAGATATTTTGGAAGAGGCGTATTTGACGAAGGATATTGTCGGCTCCTCTCTTATCGATGCTTTTGAAATTTTTAAAGGAGATGATGAGGATACGCACACTAAGATTAGAGTTACAGCTAAGGTTTCTGTAACTATTGAAGAGGTTAAGTAAGAAAGAAATAAGGCCGAGTGGTGTAATTGGCGAAACACGCGAGACTTAAAATTTCGTGGGAGAAATCCCGTGAGGGTTCGAGTCCCTCCTCGGCTACCATTATGAATTGTATACGTTTTCAGGTAGATCACTAGGAGAAAACTATGTTTGTTGTGTACAACGCTGTGGATGATGAATTTCTATCTAAGTTTAATAAAAAAGAACCTCTAGAATCTCTGTTCGATTATAAATACGAGTTTTTAGCAGATATTCGAGAGACTACAGAAGACTTTGCTGTTTTTTCCACAGCAGAAGATGCCCAAAAAGTTTGTGATATTCTTACGGAAGCATGTCTGGATGATATGATGGAAGGTGCGGCTAAACCGACTAAACCGGCAAAAATGTCGGACGAAGCCTTTAGAGATTCGTTGAAAGAAGACGTAAGTTTTATAGTTAGAGAAATAGTTGAGAAAAAGGTTTGGGGATTGACTGATGATGAAGATGAGTATGAAGATGAGGATGATTATGAAGATGAGGATGAACTATAAATTTTAATTAATTTGCATAGGGTACTATATTCGGAGACAAATGTTTTCGATTTTAAGTTTTGTCGGAGTAGTGTCATGGGATGGCTAGGTGTTTTAGGAATGTTTTTACTAATCCTTCATTTTGGAGTGTGATATGGATGATGGTCCTGAACTTAGAGAAACGAAGCTGGCTAAGAAAGTGCTAGAGTTTGAACTTGAGTTTGGAAATGGTTCTCACAACTCAACATTATTCGATAGTATAGTAGATTTGCTTATTACTAAAGGAATAACAAGTAAGGAAGAAGTTTTGGATTTTGTTGAAAAAGCTTTAGATAGTAAGACTGCACTTAAGAGAGCCCACAAATCAACTCAATCAAGGATGTTTTAAATGGCAAGCGCAGTAGGTAAGAAAGCACGAAAAGCCGGTGGGAATAGATACACTATTAAAAGACGGAAGAGTGCGGAAAAGCATGGGAAAGTGTTTGACAATTCTGTTCTAAAGCCGGAAGCATATAGACAGAAGAAGGCTGCACATAAGAAAGAACTTAGTAAGTAAAAAGTCAACCAGAAGAGGTATGCCTTAGTAAACACCTAGCGGTGAGTTAATGTAGATTGAATACAAAGAGAAACTGTATGTTTGGTTGAGCATAGTTGTCTTGAGTAACAATCACTAGTCCGAATTGTGTGTTTACTAAGACGGTGGGGACCCCACCTTACAGCCTCTTCGTTTTGTAAGCCCCTGTCGTTCAACGGATAGGACCACGATCTTCTAAATCGTTAACGGTAGTTCAATTCTACCCAGGGGTTCCACTTTTTAAAATTACTGGAGTTTGTATGTGTAAATGTAAGTATTGCGGAAAAGAAATTGAAAATACCCCTTTCTGCAGCGAGCTATGTGAAAGTGAATATATTAAGGGACTGAATTCACAAATAGATTTTGTATATCCGGATGGTTTTGATATCTTTCTAAAAGAAATTTTTGAAGATTTAGGGGCGAGTAACTCAATTGGTTTAGAGTAATGTCCTGATATGGCATAAGTTAAAGGTTCAAATCCTTTCTCGCCCACCAAAGGATCAATATGGAAACTGCGGTTTTACCTACGAAGAGTGATGTGAATTGGATTAAGTGTACTCTGTGTCAGAAGACTGGATGGGTGCCGAAAGAAGGGTGTCCTAAAGGACCTATTAAAAAAAGACTTTTTATACTGAATAAGAAACATAAAGTTTGCGAAACATGTTTAAATAAAATATTTTTAAAAAAGTAGTTTAAGGGGCTATAGCTTAGTTGCTTAAAGCGCGTGATTTGCACTCACGAGATCGGGGGTTGGAAGCCCTCTGGCTCCACCATTTTATTTGTCTTGTTGGTCTTCGGGTCGGCAATACGGAAAGTGGAAATGTTAATTATTAGAATCAATTTTATAAATTGGTGTTTTATTCTTAAGGGGGATATATGGATTGCTGAAAATGAACGGGGTGGAATATTTTATAATTTGGTTGAAAGCTTTAAGTATCTTTTGGAGAAGAAGGATTTGGAAAATATGTTAGAATTTTGGAGAGCACATAAAGTAAAAGGTTCTGAAGAAGATTTCGAATCTTTTGCAAAGTGGTTTAAGAATGAATATGCTGCAAGCTTATTGTGAGACTTAATATGTTTACTTTGAAAGGTAGTAGTGGAACTGTTTATGATTTTTCTTTTGAAGAGGAGAGGTGGGTAGCTAGATGTAGGAGTGATACGGATATAGTTTTTGATACATTGGATTTTGGTTTTGTAGAATTGAGTGAACTGGATTTAAAGGCTTTTGAAATGAGTTTGATAAGAGGTACTAAAGAATTTAAAGAATTTTGTAAGTGGTACAGAAGAGAGTTAGCTCTCCATCTGTTGTAAATTAAAGGAAGTGATATGAATGCATTTTTTAAAACGATGGTATGTATAAATACGGTTGCTATTATTGTTCTACTGTATTTTATTTATTCTAGTAGAATTATACTAAAGGATATGAATACAGAAATAGCTACTGTACATAAGAATAATGAAAATCTATTTAATTTAATGGGGGATGAACTTAGAAATATAAATAATGATGAGATATATGCATACATCAAAAAAGAATTGGAAACTTTAAGATACACATCTGTATTCGATAAGATTTCCATAGAAGATAAGCAGGAGGAACTATCTCTAAGAGTCGATTCAGTAGTTACTGAACTGCTTAACAGATTAGGAGATATAAAAACAAATTTTGAATGTAAGTTAAAGAGTAATACAGATTCTGTACTAAAGATAGTTAAACAAAATAATGAAGATACTCAGACAGCTATTCAAGAAACTCTACAAAAACTTTCTGTATTAGATAAGAGAGTTGTGGAAAATGAAGTTTTAGCTGTTAAAATTAAATCTCTAGAAAATACTTTGAATACTGCTGTAGAGTTGATGAAGATTGAGGTTGGAAAGCTTTCTGCTGAAATTGCCAAAGAAGCTGCTGAAAAGAGACTTATACATTACAATTACGACGCTGTACTACAGATAGAGAAGCAAAAAGGAAAAGTAAAGTGAAAAGAGAAAAAGCTACTGTAGACATAGATAGGGCTATAGAAGATATTTCAGATATGTATGCAGTAAAATTTGACTTTAAGGAATCTCTAATAGAGTCCGGAGAGTACGATAAACTTTTGGATATATATAAAGCCAAGGGTGGGGAAAAGATCAAAGATAAGTTGATAGATCTGCTTTTAGGAAATGTAGAGATGTGATGGTGGAAGTAGAAAATAAGTTTTTGGTAAGATTATTAAAATGTATGCGCCTGTAGCTCAGCTGGTTATGAGTGGGGCTCTTATAAGGCTCAGGTCCTAGGTTCAAATCCTAGCGGGCGCACCACTTTTAGGAAATGTAGAGATGTGATGGTGGAAGTAGAAAATAAGTTTTTGGTAAGATTATTAAAATGTATGCGCCTGTAGCTCAGCTGGTTATGAGTGGGGCTCTTATAAGGCTCAGGTCCTAGGTTCAAATCCTAGCGGGCGCACCACTTTTGGAATGGATCTTTTATCTATATTACCGGAATAGATTAAGCGCTGGAAAGACTTTTTTTGTGAGCAGTAATTCAAAGTAAGTTGGTCTCTAACTGAAATGTATGTGGCCAAAAATAAACTCTTTCCAAATATGTATAGGGGAGTAGCGGGGAAGCAAAGTTTTAACTGCGGTGTCAGAGCACATCCTATACATTTTTAACAATTAAGGAATTAAAATGCCATACATAAAAGAAAAATATAGAACCGAAGTACAATCCGACTTAGATCATTTAGTATTTAATATTATAAAAATTAGAGATGAGAATAATTTAAAAGATATGGACTTGCTAGGAATCTTAAATTACTGTATAACCACTCTAATACTTCTCTTCGTATCTCGTACAGCCGGTAAAATCAGATATTATCTTATTGCTGGAATTACCGGTGTTCTAGAAAATGTGAAGCAGGAGTTTTACAGAAAAGTTGCTGCCGGATATGAAGATGTTAAGGAAGAAGAAGAGGGAGAAGTCGGATATTCCCGAATATTATGAGTTTAGTAAAATTTACAGATAATACGTATTCTGTAATTATAAAGTTATTTGGAGAACGGAGTGTGAAATGAAATATAAAAAGCATTTGGAGACGGAAACTGATAAAAGAGCCTGTAAGAATGAATGTGCTGTCGGGACATCTACTACTAAATATAGAGAAGTTACCTGCAAAACATGTAAGAATACATATGAATATATTTGGTTAAAAACCATGTCTAATTAGGGGATTTTTATGCAGCACAGACTTAAAGGAATGCGGTGCTATCTTTCTGGAGCTATGGATAGAGTAGATGATAAGGGAGTTATTTGGAGAAGATGGATAACTGAGTTCCTAAAATCTTTAGGAGTTATAGTACTCGATCCTAGCGATAAGAAGATGTATGGGGATGTTAAGTTTAAAATAGAACAGAAAGATTTTAGAAGAGATTGTCTGGATAAGGAAAAATTCGATAGTTTACAAATAGAAACTAAAGCACTGCGTTCCGTAGATTTAAGGATGGTGGATATTTCAGATTTTGTAATAGTTTATCTAGATAACAGACAGACTGCCTGCGGAACTTTTGAAGAGTTATTTAAAGCTAATCTAAGTAAGAAACCTGTTTTGATTGTAGTTGAGCAGGGGAAGAAGGAAGCTTTCGCATGGTTGTTCGGAGTGATCCCTCACGAACATATTTTTGAAGACTGGGATTCTTTAAAAACTTATTTGGTAAAAGTACATACAGATGAAACTGTACTAACATATAAGAGATGGATCTTCTTTGATTATGATAAGCTTACAGCGGTGTAATTATGCGTAGAGGTCCTTTAGTACATAAACCTTTTATCTTAACTATAAATGTTAAAGATATTATCCAGGAATGGTTGTTAATATTTAGGATGGGGCCTAAATTTTCCAGTTTTAAAGCATATGAAATGTTTATAAAAACTATAACGGATACTTGTGAAGTCAGATATTCATTAATAAGATTTTGTAAACATGAAGTGTATTATAAGGATTATCAGCATATATTTGGATTTTATTGCTCGGATATTACAGAAGCCAATATTCCTCTCTTTCTGGAAGAGTGGCGGAGGGTGTGGTTGGTAGAAGGTTTTGACGGATTTTGGTATAGAACAAAATAAAGGCCTGATACGGCAGAATCTCTCTACTCGTGTCTTTAATCTCCACTATACTTTTTAGTTACCAACAGGAGCTCGTGTAATGGGTAAAAAAGTAGCTATTCTCAGGTGTGCGTGCAGATGGTGTGGTAAGACCGTGTACACAAAGACAGTCCCTTATAAGAACGAGCCTGAAAAGATTTTAAAATGTGTTTGTGAAGAGTGTGAAGAAGTTGCACGGAATATAAAATACGCTTGAGTGCATTACGGGGTGTGGGGTAACGGTATCCCGTCTGCTTTGGGTGCAGAAGATTTGCAGGTTCGAATCCTGCCACCTCGATAGTTAAGATTTAATTTAGGAATTTAGGATGATAAAAATATCCCCGAGAACTTGGGAGACTTTAGAAAATGATGCTAAAAATATTTTAAAAACTAATATGGAATATGCTGTAAGTTTTTTAAGTTTATTTGAAGAGAATTTATCGGATATAATTGTATGCTCGATGGTTTCTAAAGGAGGACAGGGTATACAAGTTAAATATAGTGATTTGTCAACAGCTCTGAATAATAACGATAAATACGAATGTGATGTGTACTTTCACGTTAACGGAGGAGGAACTAAGCAAGCTAAAATTAATAAAATTAGAGCCTCCTTCATAGATATAGATGTTGGAAGAGATAAGAATGGTAATTATCTACAGAACAATATTGTTAAGAAGAGGAAGGAGGATATAAAATATTATATAACTAATTGCGCAGCTCCTCCCTCAATAATTTCGGAAACAAGAAATGGATATCACTGTTATTGGTTATTTGATAATACTTTAGATGGACACTCGCCGATGGATTTAGAGAAGTGGAGGGAGATTCAGCAAAGCTTACTAAAATATTTTGAGCCTGTAGGTGGCGATAGGATGGCCTTAAAGATAAATCAGCTTCTGCGTGTTCCAGGAACTATGTGGAAAAAGAAATGGACTGGTTTACCAAATACTTCTGTAGTTTACGTCTGTACAGGTAATAAATATACGATAGATTCTTTACATGCCTCTCTAATACCAGCCCCAGTAAAGAAGATGAATTGGGGGAGTCCTTCTGATCTTACTGCAAAAAAAACTGTAAATACAGGTACTTCCACAACAGTTTCCAATACGGTTTTGGGAACAGTTATGGAGACTATGAATTTTCTGGCTTTTGTAGCTTATCAAGCTAAACTTGAAAACAAGTATTTTTTACTACAGACTGCGGAAAGGCTTGCTAAAGAATTAGCATTTCATCACAATCTGTCAGTCGTAATTCCCAAGGTGTGAAATGGAAAAAGATGGTAATACGAAAAACAAGAAAGACAATATCAATACTATTTGTAGAAAATGTGGAAGGGATAAGTATATTAGTAAGGTTAATGAAAATCTTACAGGATGTGTAGTTCACTGCCCTTCCTGTAAGCATAGACTAGCTAGATTTGAGTGATACGGGGAGGATGTTAATTTCCAGGCGAGTCTCATAAATTCGTCCACGTGGGTGTGATTCCCACCCCCGTTACCATCTTTTAGTTTGACTTCTATTCTTCTGGGTGCTAATAGTACAGCAAAAAGGAGAATAGAATGCCAAACATTAATTCATGGAAAGCAGCCGGAAAAGTCACAGCTAAATTTTAAGCAAATTGTAAAAAGGAGAAAGTAGATGAAGGTTTCTGTGAGTGAAGCTCTACGTTTGAAAAATGAAATTATAAAGATGGTGCATACGACCTTAGGAGATACCCGTATAGCTGAATACGGTGTTACTACTGAAGATGATAAACCTGTTACGGAAAGAGAAAGTTGTGAGAAGTTTCCAGAAGTATATGCTAAACTTTGTAAGATCTTTTCTATAAGTCATCAAATAAATTCCGTATTAGCTAAATATGATGTGGAAAGCGGCATTTCAGATTTGGTTAGATCCTTAAAGAATAACGAAGCATTGCTTACGGTTTTAACCGATGCTTTAAGATTAAAAGATAGCACACAGATTACGTATCAAGCTATAGGGAATAAGAGAGTAGAAGTTAAGAGGCATTTCACTCCTTACGTTCCTATAAAAGAGATTAAGTGTAAGATAACTCTTTTGAAGAAGGAGATAAGAGATATAAAAAGAGATATAGATAAGAAAAATTTGGAAACTATAGAACTTCCATTCGAACATACGGAACTGGATTCTTTCTAAGAGATTTTGTAAATCCTGGTTACTACGAATAGGTGTCTAACCGAATTTAGACTAGGGTTCTCCACACCGAATTGAGGAGAGGTTAGCTCTTTCATCCATAAAATTGCATTTGCATTAATTTTTTTAGAAAAATTAAAATACTGATGTAAAATGTAAAGAGTAAACTGTAATACGTACTGACTGTTTACAGTCGCGTTAAACGTAGAATGTATGCACGTGACTTTCCGAAAACCAGGATTTACATATTTTTATATAAAAAGTGCACAAAAGTGCACTTAAAATTGTGACCGTAGCTCAATTGGCTAGAGCGCTCGGATGTGGCCCGGGAGGTTGCTGGGTTCAAGTCCCGCCGGTCACCTTATAGATTTTGGGTACCTGGAAAGATGTTTGGTTGTTTACCTGATTGCGTGTGTGGTATTAAATGATTTTCTATTTTATAGAAAATAACGAAGATAATGACGCAGTGTCTTCACATGTCTCCAAACATCCTTTCCAATTTTTTAAGGAAAAAGTATGAATGTTACCGACTTTGTTGAACAAGCTAAGAAATATAGAGAAGCTGTTAGAGAAGTTAATGAAAAAGTAAAAAAGGATCTCGCATTCAATCCGATGGAGTGTAGAATTCATAGGGGGAACTTCGCAGCTCTGATCTATTTCGAAGAATGGGATGGGAGTATTCTCATTCAAGTAGGTACAGAGGATGTTATATTGGATACTACATATACGAAACCAGTTCCTAATACTACCTTCCCTGTTTCTGGAATAACTACTGAATTTCTAGAGCTTCTGGATAGTAAATTTAAAGAAGCTATAAACTGGGTTCAAGGAAAAGCAGAAAACTTTCCTACAGATGATTGCGAAAAGAAGCATAAGAAAAGGGCTAGGAAGGCGTTGAAGGATAGAGTTTAAGTTTTTAGGAGGTTTTTATGCGTTCTTTAGAACAACCTAAAGAATATACTCAGAAAGCAGATATTCAGGACATTTTAGTAAAAAACATAAATAAGTTTGTTATGGTTAGAGGATACTTCTTTGCAATTAAAGGTATATTAAAAGAACTTACCAAAGTTCTTTCTAACGAATTAGCTTTGGAACATAGAAAACTTTCTGAAGGGTTTTTGGAAAAGAACGGATCTTTTGTTGTATCGGTTAAAAATGGAAGAAATTTGGCTAATGTAGTTGTTTTTGCAGATAGTATTATTTCCATAGCCTCCCAAGATGATTTACCGATTGTTATAAGGACAAAGATGCCTGGAAAATAAGAGCGGGCTGCTAAGATTGGTGGTTTAGCGCTGGTCTGTAAAACCAGTCCCTTAGGGTATATAACAATGTAGGTCCGATTCCTACCCCGCTCAGGGAGAAGAATATGAAGGTGTATGATTGGCATATACTATGTAGATGTTTGGATGAATGTGTTTGTGGAGGATATCCGGGAGCTCTGCATACATTTTCTAAAAAGATATGTGTAGAGTGTCCTAGATGTGGTAAGCATACTTCTTACGGAGAATCTTGGGAATGTATGGTGGAGTGGAATAAGAAAATACGTAAGGAAAAGTTAAAAGAATGATGTTTACCATACTGTTTGAGAGTAAATTTCCTTCTAGGAGGGAGTTTAAACTTATATTTTATAAGGAGAAAGGCTGTTGGATAACTATATGTGATGGAAAACATGTTAATATGAAAGAAGAGGTGTTTAAGTTTAAATATCCTCAAAACAAAGAGGTACTAAGTAGACTCCTCAACTACGCATATGTTACCGGAAATTTAGCAGAATATGCTGAATTTAGAAAATGGTTTATAAATGAATTGGCTGCAGAACTTTTGTAAGGAGAAAGTAGATGGAAATTAATGTTGACGAAAAGGATGATTGTAGGATAACGATTGATAAGCTGACTGATGAAGAAGAAGCCCTCCTTCTTCGAGAAGGTATACGTTCTTTTATAAACGATGTTCCTGAATATAGGGATAGTGTTTTAGTAATGAATCCGGAAGCTCTCCCTAGTTCTTCAGAAGTTAAGCATATAGAACTTAGCGATGATATGTGTTCAGTACTTCTCGCTAAAGGAATTGTTTCTGCATTGGAAAGAACTCTTGAAACAGTTTCTAAACTAGAAAAAGATACGGAAAGTGTAAAAGACGAATGTGCGGAATGTTCGGATAAAGATAAGGAGTAAACATGTTTATTTTCATTTCGATTTGGTTGCTTTTAGGAATAGTATGTGGTCTAATAGGTCAGAGTAAGATAAATGCAGATAATAAGAATATAGGGATGTTGGATCTGTATGTGGCGGCTTTAAGCCCTATCTTTGGTCCTCTAGCTCTCTTCACTCCAAAAATTGCAAGGAAAGATAAAACGGATGGGTGTACAGACGGAAGTTGCGAAGACAGTCCCAAAGTATAACGGTATAGTAGATATACTAAAACAGAGTGGATGGGTATTTAAAGGAAATGGCTTTTGGCTTGATCCTATTAGTGGTAAGAGATATTTAACAAGTGATGCTATAAAGATGGCTTCTGTTAGAAAATCTAAATAGATTTTTGGGCGAATGGTGGAACTGGAGATACACACTGGACTTAGGTTCCAGTCCTTAAATGGATGGGGGTTCGAGTCCCCCTTCGCCTACTATATGTTACTGTTTAAAAACGAAGGAAATTACAATGCCTAGGATTAAAGCACATGTTGGTGAGAAGAATGAAACTCAGTGCATGGTATATCACAAAGACTCTTCATTTATATATTACAGACCCCCGGATACTCAACTTAAGCATTTCGGACGTTTTTTGACACTAAGGATTGGCGGAAAACGTTCTGCAGTTCAAATAGTTCTTAAGGGCAGAGAGATTAATTCTCTTAAGAAAATTCTAGAAAAAGTTGGTGAATTAGACTAAAGTATAGGTACTTATCGTAAATATTAGAAGGAGTGATGCAACTTTATTTACGTATGAGCTCCAAAGATTACATATAAATTGGATACGTTGTGTCCTGGACAATAAACACAATTCCTTTTTGTATGCAATAAGATGTCAAAACTATTGTTAAAACTAGTTTGAACCTTACGAGGTATAAAACTGAGCGGAGTAAATATCCCCGTTGTTTTGAATGAACTATAACATATGTCCAGGGGTAGAGTATGTTGTTATTCAAACGGCTTTTCGAAGCTTATCTTTTTATTACTTAAGCATCTACGACATCTAAGAGACTTGATCGTTTTCAAGCTTTGGAGGTACTTATAAATTAAGCGTTATTGATGTAATGGTAGCATAAGACCCTTCCATGGTTTATGTATCGGTTCGAATCCGATATAACGCTCTGTAAAGGATTTAAAATGGAAATTTTGGATGATTTTTTCTTTATAGCCCCGGCAATCCCGGAGACTATAGCTTTTCCTATACAAGATAAACGTTTGCAGACTATGTTGGCTTGGTATGCTACAAATAAAGATTTGAACTTAGGTACTGGAGGAAAAGACGAGATACGTAGGTTAGATAGCATTTTCGATTTAAAGAATACATTACAATGCCCAATTTGCGAAAGTTTTTACGGTTTGGAGATTGAACGTTTAACAGGTATATGTGATTCCTGTAAGAAAGAATTAGAAAAAAGAACTATAAAACACAGTCCGACAGAACTTCAACTACACCATAAAGAAGGTGGATATACCAAGCTTAAAAATGTAGCTTCTGTATTTCGTTCTTGGGAGTGGCGGAAAGTATGCGATGAGGTGATGAAATGTGATGTGATGTGCGCCTGCGATCACACATATTTAACGCAGAAATTACGCCCTTTTATGATTTTAAAGAAGAGGGATGATGAGGGGAATAGGGTAATAGAAGTTAAACAGAGAATGGCTGTTGGATGGTGGCAGAGAAGATTGGAAAGACAGGATGTGGTTTTGAGATGGACTGGCAATAGTATGGCTGGAATTATAAACAAACAGGATGAGCTTACATTATCTTCCGTAGATAAGTATGCTGATGATATTAGAATTGATGACATTGTTTGGTGCAGTGTTGGTGGATATACGTATTGTCACTTCGTAAAGATGATTCAAACAGGTAAAAATAAAAATAGATATTGGATAGAAGATAGGTATGGGAAACCCCAGGGGTTTGCCGATGAAATATACGGAGTAGTTTCAAAAATTAACGGGGAGAAGTATTGTTGATATTTAGTTTATTTAAGAAGAGAGAACATCACAAACATAAATGTGATTCGTGTGGGACAGTTAAGACAGGGATAAATCATTCCCTAGTATATTGTATTTGCGGGAAAGAGATGAGGAAGTTAAAGGTGAATGTGAAGAAGTTGAGTATATTGTTATTTTTTGTATTGCTGTTCTGTAGTTGTCGGACAACATGTATTAGAGATGTGGATAGTGATTACGGAATATATAAAGCTGAGGCGGTAGATAGGTAGTTTAATATGCCGGGGTGGCTGAGTGGTCTAAAGCAGCACACCTGTAATGTGCCGAGTCATTGACTCCATAGGTTCGAATCCTATCTCCGGCTCCAGTTTTAAGGTGTAAAGATGCTTAAGAAAAAAGATTGTGTTATTGGAAATTTGTATAGAGTTGCGGATAATAATTTATTTATTTTTGAGTTGGGATGCCCTCCTCTTATAGGAAAATCTTGGAAATTATATAAGGGAGCTGCATATAGATTGCTTAAAGGTCCTTATAAGATTGACAGAAGAATTAATACTGTTGATTTAGAGATTCTCGAAGGTGATGAGAAATGTAGTGCTTATTACTGTGATTTTTTATGGAAATCTGTAAAGAATTGATTATTACATTAAAAACATAAATTTTAATTTGGAATTTAGTAATGGATGTAAAGATTTGTAGTACGGAAGAGTTGTTAGATATCTTACAAAACGGTTACGTAGATTCATATGTCATATCTATAAGAGATACTGCGGGATCTTCTCTATATGCTGAAATAGATAAGTATGTTTTAAACTGTATAAATCTATTTCACCTATACTTCGATGATATATGGTCTCCAGAGCATTTGTTTTACAACTATCACACTTTAAGATACGGACAGTTGTTGGCATTATTAAAGTGGGTTTCCGGAAAAAACTCCTTTATTATCCAGTGCACTAGTGGACTAAGTAGATCCGCAGCAATTGCATATGTGATAGGTTGTGGTAGGATGAAGCCAGAAGAAGCGGCAAAGCTGTTAGATCTGAATAAACATCACCCTAATCCTTTCGTTGTTAAGTTGGGAGCCAAGGTTTTAAATAACCCTTCTATAGAAACATACGGGTATTCTAATTTTACTATGTTGGATACTAGAGACGATCCTTGTAAAGGTATGCCGGAATTTGTTGAAAGTTAAATAATTTGGTTTCCCGAATCGTCCAAAACTGTCCCGGAAATCACCAAAAGCAGTTCGTACAGCTTTTCTGATTTTGTCTGATAAGATGAAGATCTGTAGTACAGAGATGTGTGTTCGGACTACACACTTCGGGAGATCTATGTTATAAGGAGTTGAGATGAAAGTTTATGTAGTAGCTCACTGCGGTACAAAAGGAATTAGATCGAGAACAATAAAAGTTTTTGATGAGTTTGATAAGGTTGTGATATATTTATGTATATTAAGGATGGGGGGAATTAGTAAAGAACTTTTAGATGAGTTTTTAAAAGATATTATAGGCAGCACGTCTTATTTGTATAATGTTTATGAATGTTTTATCAACAATATAGAGGATCCTATTAAAAAATTATCTACTAAAGAGATAGCTTTATTAGCGGAAAGGACTAAGGTTTAAGATGGTAAAGCTTTTATGTTCTTGTAAACATGAGTTTCAGGACGAAAGATACGGGAAGTATATGCGATTACATAATACTGTTGTTAAGCCTTCGGGAACCGAAGCGCGTTGCACGGTATGTGGGGGAAGGAAGACTATCAAGAAGAAGGTGGTTGAAACGACTCCAGAGGAGAAAGCAGTAGTTAAATCTGCAGATAAATCTTCGAAAAAAAGTAAGAGTAAGTAACTGAGTTTGTGTGTGAAGGAGACAGAAGATGGCTAGTTTGACCAAGTATCAAATGCAGCGATTGGAAAAGATGGTGAAGGATATTTTGAACGAAAAGTTGGATGAATGGGGAAAAAAGCATCCCGCACCTGTTCTAAAGCATATTCCTCATCCTAAAGAAGTTGAAGGAGGTAAGGATAGAAAAATTGCAAAAATAATTGTAGAGTATTATAGAAACCATATTGAAGAGTTGTTTACTATAATTGAAACACGTGGCTGTTCCTATCGTGATTTGGTTGAGAAAAACACTTATGTGAGAGGAGCAATTGATGATATGTATAGGAAAATGGAAATTGCTGAAAAAGAATATGATGAAAAATGTAAGGAGGAATATAGGAGACATAATGCTGCTATGGAAGAATGGATGGAAAAAAGAAAAAAGCCTGTTAGTAAACTCATGAATGCTGAAAGAGTATTACTAGAGAAGATGTTTTTTGAGTCTAAGGATATAACAAAATCTTTGGAAGGTTTGAGAACTTTAAAGATCGATTAAATATTTGTATACTTCGGATCTGGCAGACGTTCGTTAAAGGAAACCCCCAAATTCCGTCTGCTTTTAAATTCTTTTAAAAAACGGGCATAATAGTTTGTATCACTTCAATTTTTGTTTGTTTAGGAACTAAGCTGTGCTTCTGATTCTGAACATATGTGCAAACTTCTCCATACTTCGGAAAGCTGGAAAAGCGAAAATCTGAAGCTTTTTTGAACGGACATATTGAGTGGGAGAGAGTTGTGATAAAGAATGGTGGTAAAGTAATATACGTGCTCCTGTAGCTCAGCCTGGTAGCAGCAACGGTCTTTTAAACCGTAGGGCGTTGGTTCAAATCCAACCGGGAGTACCAATTTCTCGAAATCTATACGCATATATTTTAACATATATAGGTGTTCTTATGTCAGCCAAAAGATGGTATAGTGTAGGTTTTCGAATAAGAAATGAGTTAAGAGCATCAGTATCTTCTCCTTACACTAGGGCTAAAAGGTTATCCAAACTCCGTAATTTGGATGAGGATTCTACGGATATCCTTTCCTTACGTTCTTGGAAAAATCTAAATAAAGCAAAAAAACAGTGGGAAAGTAAATTTTTATCTTTAAGAAGTTATTTTAAAACATATATAAAACAATATCAAAAAGATATGGAAAGTTTTAATCCATATTTTGAATATTTACAAAATTTAATTTATTGTAAAACATGCGGGAGAGAATTTAGATATAGAAAAAGGTATTTAAAAGGATATAGGGATTACATTCTAGAAATTTACGTAGATAGATACTACTTCCCCATATATACAGAAGAGGTTCACGAAAGACGTTCTTATAAAAGTAAGAAAGGATGTTTTCCTCCGTCCCCTTTGGTTCCCCCTTCTGTATATTATAATAGGGAATACTGTAGAAAGATTTTGGAAGAGAAGTATCCTCTACCTTTCTAAATATATCCTCAGCAAGGGGTGTGTTGCCGGTGGACTCCAAATCTACTGTGAATAAGAAAGTTCGATTCTTTCGGGATGTGCTGAAAATAAAGAATTTGTTTTGGGGGATGGTGTAATTGGCTGCATGGAAGATTTTGATTCTTCAGGTTTAGGGTTCGAGTCCCTATCCCCCAGCCAATTTATAATTTGTGTTGAAGTTTATTGAAAAGTAAAAAGTAAAAAGGAAAACTGGAATGGAAACATTCAGAACGTATGTGTATGAAAGCAAGGATATTCCGGGAATGATTCCTGGAGGATGTATTCACGCCAGCACAATTCAAGAAGGTGCCTGTGTGAAGGTGGGGCTGGCTTTTTGTAGTCCGGAAGATGCGTTTGAAATGCAGAAAGCTGCAGTTAAGAGTATGGGTAGGGCTGTAGGAAAGTTATCCTGCAAGAACGGTGATACCCAGAAATACGCCCCCAACGCATTCCTTATAGCGCTGGAAATTATTACAGATGAAAATATCTTTGATCGTATCTTACGTGTATTGACAGCTGTTGCTGACGGTAGTTATTTCAAGATACATAGGAAGGGAAAGCATATAAATGCAGCACATATGATTGCTGACGGGAGAATTGATGGTGTTTTTGCAGTTTTAGGAAACATCAACATCCCGTCATGGTGCTGCCCGAAGAAACTTAAGAAAAATAGAAATAATACGAAAGAACAACCTAAGGAATTGGAATAGGAACAGCCTAAAGAATTGAAGGAATGCTGGAACATGTAATGTTCTGCATTCCTTCTAAGTTTGAGCAACAGGCAAAAAGGAGATATGATGGAAGCTGAGTATAAAGATTTTATACCTTTAATGGAGTACGATTCCTTCGGGAATTTGATTCATTATAAGGACTCAGACGGTTATGAGGAATGGAGGGAGTACGATCCCTCAGGGAATCTGATTCGTTACAGGAATTCA